>NZ_CDXDQE010000006.1:0-351251 GCF_978021625.1 Janthinobacterium foliorum
CCTGTCCCGCCTGCCACTCGCCCCATCTGCATCGGCATGGCCATGCGCACGGCCTGCAGCGCTACCGCTGCGTGCCCTGCGGGCGCACCTTCAATGCGCTCACCGGCACGCCACTGGCTCGCCTGCGCCATAAATCGCTGTGGCTCGGTTATGCCGACTGTCTGCTCGATTCCCGCTCGGTACGCCAGGCAGCCAGCCAATTGGGCGTGCACCGCAACACCAGTTTCCGCTGGCGCCACCGTTTTTTAGCCCTGGCAAAAACGGACCGGCCGCATGGCCTGCATGGCATCGCCGAGGCCGACGAGCTATATGTGCTGGAATCGGAAAAAGGGGCGCGACAAATGACGCGTCCAGCCCGCCGCCGGGGGGGCCATGCGCAGCGGCGCGGCATATCGAACGAGCAAGTCTGCATCCTGGTGGCGCGCGACCGCACGGGCCAGACCCTCGATTTCGTCACGGGCAAAGGGCAACTGACGAAGGCGCAGCTGCACCGTTATTTGTTGCCCGTCATCGACAAGGATGTTCTGCTGGTCACGGACGGCCATGCCGCCTACCGGGCGTTTGCCATGGAAGCGGGCCTCAGTCATCAGGCCGTCAACTTGCGCGCCGGCATCCGCGTGGGCGGGGCCGCCCACGTGCAGAACGTCAATGCGTATCACAGCCGCCTGCGCGAATGGTTAAGGCCGTTTCACGGCGTGGCGACGCGCTATCTGCCAAACTACCTGGGATGGCGCTGGATACTCGACGCCAGACGCATCCGCTCACCAGAAACGTTATTGAAAGCAACATTGGGCGCATTCCCACATCTGACGGTGACATAGCCTTTTTTTATGGGTGTAATTTTCAAGTGGTATTTATCCGACTTGCGCGAGGTTGAGCGGCGTTCTTGCTGGATTGATAGCGGTTTGTGGCACTCCATAATGCCGTTCATCGCGCCTTTGCTCACACGCGACATGCCTGTACGCCTCCTGAGTGAGCCGGGGAACAGCCAATCCTGACGTGCGCCGCGGGACATCTGCCGCGGCCGGGCAGCATGTGGCCGCACGGCGATATTCTTTCAGTGGCGTCGGCGCTTGTGCTTGTTCTTGCCGGCAGGCGCGGATGCAGTGCGGCGCCATCCGCGCCGGCGCAGGCTTACTCGTCTTTTTCAATGATGCGGATCTTCGCGCCGCCCTGGTAGTCCTGCAACTGCGTTTCGCCATCGATGCGTATGTCGCCCTTCAATATTATCTCCACGCTGATATCGACTTTTTTGATGCGAAACGTTTCAATGTCGGCTGGATGCACATCGATTTCCATGGAAATCGAGTCGCCTGGCGCAATCGTGGTGAATTGGGTTTTCAGCGCCGGATTGGCCAGGCCGCGGCGGGCGTAGGTGACGGCGCCGGTATCGGTATCGATGACTTTGACGATCGGGCCCGACTTGCGCAGGTAGTCGAGCGGAAAGCCGATATCGCGGCTGCCATCGTTGCGGATGGTGACCAGCACGTCGATCGGCTTGCGCTGATAGGCGCAGCCAGCGTTGCCCAGGCATTGCAGGGAGATGGAGAGGGGCGCGTAGGTGCTCGTCATGTTGTTTGCTTTCACGGGTAGAGCCATCAGCATGGCATAGATAAGCAGGGTCAGACAATATCGCATCGTATTTTCCTGCCAATTTTTTTGCTCAGCAATTCCTGCGCTTCAATCGCGATATTCCAGCCGTGGCGTTTCAGGATCCGCGCGCCTTCTGCATACGACATGATCGATTGCGTCAGGTCTTGCGGCGAGGTGCCGTTGACGTGGCAGACGATCGGTTCGTCGAGCGTGCCATCCGGCTTGAAATAGCGTACCGTTTCTTCGAACTCCGTGTACGAGTATTCGTCGGGCATGCCGACACAATGCCCGAATTCATGCGCATACGTGGTCAGTGCCGTTGCCAGCGACACGTTCATGACGTCGCCGGTAACGTTTTCGCGGTCATAGCGCTTGTGGATCTGCAGCGTGTAGTGCTGCTTGCTGTCGACCCAGAGGACGCGGAACACCACAGGCAACACTTTTTGTCCGCATTGCGGATCATTGATTTCGAGCCGGAACTTGTTGTTCCAGTTGCCTTCGATACCGGCCGTCGCGTTTTTCTGCGCCAGCGCCACCACGTTGGCGCGCTGCTTGACGCGCAGCGCCGCCGATTCCGTGCCCTTGTCGCTCTCTTCCAGCGCCTGTCCTGCGGCATCCAGTACCGTGATGGCCTTGAAACGCACTTCCACCACCACCGGACGGTCCGATTTCGCCGGCACGTACAGCTTGAACCAGATCTTGTCCTTGTATTTGTGCGGCGTGCCGTCGTGTTGGAAAGGCTGGGCATAGCGGCCATAAGAGGGAACGGCGATTTCCTTTTCGTAGTCCTCGATCCAGCAGGCCGGCAGCTTGACCAGCACTTCCTTGCGGCGCTTGTTGTCCACCGGCGTGGTGCTGGAATCGCCTGCCGGCTTGTATTTCGGTTCCGGCGGGGTGCTGGTCCTGGCTGCCGGCTGCCCTGGCGACCCTGGCACCGGGGCCGGTGCGGGTGCGGGAGCGGGAGCGGATGCCGGCGCCGATGCCGCACCCTGGCCGCCCGCCGCTTTCAGCAGTTCGATCACCAGCGCCTCGGTGGCCGCTGCCGCAATCACATGCGTCAAGCCTTTTTCATCGGTCATGCCGCTCTCATAGCTGCCGTCTTCGCGCTTGATGCGGTAAGGCTGGCGCGGCATCAGCTCGCCCGTATCGCGGTCCTTCAGCACGAAGCCCTCGTCGAACAGCTTGATGCGCGTGTCCGGCAGCGGCGGCAACGCGCCGGCCGCGCTGGCGCCGCCGTTGAACACATGCTGGCCGCCCTTGACCGTGAAGTGGCCGGGGCACGTGAACGTGATATTGCCGCCTTCGAGCGTGATCGACGATTGCCCGGCCTGCAGCGTGATCTTCTGGTTGGCCTTGATGTCGATGCTGTCGTTGACGGAGATCACGGTAATGGCCTTGTCGGCCAGGATTTCCAGTTGTCCCGTATGCGCCTGCAGCGATACGGGACCGTTGGCGGCGATCGCCTGGATGCCGCCGGCGTGGGTAAACAACCCATGCGCATAGGCCGATACGGATGAATAGGTGTGGCCGGCCGTCATGTGCAGGTCAGATTGCGTGGTCCATTGCAGCTGCTGGGCGGCGAACATGACGGTCGAGCCTGGCGTGGCCCAGTTGATGCTGGCCGGCGCTTCCATCAGCACGAGCGGCTGGCCGAATTTTTCCACCGGCTGGTCGGCGGCCAGCTTGCGCTCGCCTGTGGAGGCCTTCAGCGCCTCTTGCCCGCCCACGTTGGCGCTGTATTTGCCCTCCTGCTGGGGATCGATCTGCTTGATCAGGTCCAGCTGGGCCTGTTTCGCGTCCTGGCTGAACAGCGCGGTTTGTTGCTGCGCGGCCTCGGACAACGATTTGCTCAGTTCGGCCGCGCCTTTCAGCTGGGCCAGCGCCTCCGCGGTGTCGAGTTGCGTGGAGGCCACTCCCGCGCCCGTCTGTGCGCGGGCGGTGGTCGAGAGGAGCACGCCTTCGCCGCCGCGCAGCACGGCCCAGGCATCGGTGCGCAGTTCGAAGCCGCTGCCGCGGTAACTGCCGCGCTGGGCCGCGCTGGCGCCCTGCTGTATCAGGTAGCCGAGATTGAGCTGCGTGGCCGCGCTGCTCGTCGCCAGGCGGGTGCGCAACTGGCCCGGCGTGTCGTCGATCACCCACTGGTTATAGCCGCCGCCATCGAAATTGTGGCTGTGGATGCCGGAAATGACGCCCGCGTGATTCACGTCCGAACCGACGCCGGCCGCATAGGGGGGCGCGTCGCTGCCGGTATAGAGCTGGGCCACTACCAGCGGACGGTCCATGTCGCCTTCGATGAAGTCGACCAGCACTTCGGTGCCGATGCGCGGCGTGAATTGCGAGCCCCAGTTGGGGCCGGCCAGGGCTTCGGCCACGCGCACCCAGGTGCCTGATGCTTCGTTGCCGGGCGCGTTGCCCTGCTGATCCGTGTTGTGCGCCATGCCGCCGGGATTGGCCGCGGCGCCCCGTTGCCAGGCGAACTGGATGCGTACCTGATGATCGCGGCCGGTGGTCGCCACGCTGTCGGGCAGGCCCACCACCAGCGCCGTTTGCGGCCCCAGGGCGCTGCTGGCCTGGCGCGCGGCGGCGGCGCGCGGCACGATGGCCACGCTGGCGCGCGCGCAAGCAAAGGTATTGCGGTAGGTGCCGGCCTCGAGCTGGCCATCGGGCAGGCTGCCGACATCGCCCAGGCTGGCCACTGCCGACAGTTTCGACAGTAGCGTCGTCAGCATGCCGCCCGCCGGTCCCAGGTTGTTGCGCGCCTGGTGCTCGACCCACAGCACGGTGAACTGGTTGGCGCCATCGGCGTAGTGTTCGTGCTGCAGCAAGGTAAAGGCGTGACCGGCCGCCATGCGCCGCACCGCGCCACCGCCCGTGAATTGCTTGTTCTCCAGTTCCAGCGCCTGCAGCATGCGCAGGCCGTGCGGCTCGGCCGCCGCGCTGCCGGCAAAGCGCCGTTCGCCGGAGCCGTCGTACAGGGGCAGGGGCGGCAGCTCGCCCGCCTGCAGGCTCGAGCTGTGTTCGGCGGCCGGCGCCGCCAGTTGCCCGGGGTCCCAGCTGCTGATGCCGACCGCATTGGGGCGCACTTGGCGCCGCGCGCTGAAGCTGTCGATGGCGTCATCGCCATCGCTGGCGCGCACACCGTGAAAGCGCAGTCCCGCCACGCCCGGCGTCGGCGGCGGCACCGCCTTGCTGTCGAAAATCACCAGCTTGTGCTTTGCCTGCCGTGCGTGCTGTTGTTCGCCTTCTTGCGCCGCGCCATCCTCCTGCTCGTGCTCGAAGCGCCAGCTCAGGCCTTCGAAGGCCAGCACGCGGGTCAGGAAGGCCAGGTCGCTTTCACGGTATTGGGTCCAGACGGGGCGTGGCGCCAGCTCCTGGCTGACATCGAAGGCGAAACGCACCTGCGGATAGTCGGCGAGCAGTTCCGTGATGAGGTCGCGCGCGTTCTTGTCCTGGAAGATATAGCTGTCGCGGCGCAAGCCCAGCAAGGCCAGGGCAGGCTCGAGGCGCAAGCGGTAGCGCGCCACGCCGCCGTCGGCGCCTGCAAAGCCGCAGTCCGTGCACAGTCCGTGCCAGGCGCGCCAGCTGCCGTCGGGCTGCAGCAGCTTGAGCGTGATTTCCTCGCCGAGAAAACTGGCCAGGTCCAGGCCCGCCGCCGTGCTCAAGGCATCGACCTCGAAGCGGAACAGTTCGTTGACGGCTTCGCGGCCCGTCATCCGCTCGGCCATCAGCGATTCGGTCAGGTTCGATGCCTGCGCCGTGGCCAGCGTGATCAGCCGCGCATGCTGGGACAGGCCGGCGCCGCTCCCTCCCAGGGCAGCGTCCGTCATCGCCAGGCCGCCCATTACGGCAACGTGATGGTCAGGTTGGCCGTGCGCGGCGCCAGCTTGACGATATCGCTATAGGCGTTCATCTGCTTTTCGGTGTTTTTGGCCAGCATGGTGCGCAGTCCCAGGTAGCCCAGTGCACAGATCAGCGCGAATACCGAGCACAGCACCCACAGCGGCACGTCGTTGCGTAATTTGTGCGCGATCTGGTCGGGGCGTTCCGCATGGGGCGCAAAGCCGGCTTGCTTGCCCTTCATCTGGGCGATCTCGTCACCCAGGCGTGCCGTCAGGTAGGCCAGTTTTTCCGAGCCTTCGAGGATGTACCGCCCCTGGAAGCCGAGCAGCAGGCACATGTGGAACACTTCCAGCGCCTGCAGGTGCGCGCTGCCGCGCGCGCGCAGCGCTTCGAGACGGATGAAAAAATTCTCGCCGGCCAGTTGATCGCCGAACAGCACCAGCTGCAGCGGACGGCGCGCCCAGTCGTCGCGGATGGCATACGGCGAGCGCAGGATGATTTCATCGACCGCCGCGCAAAAAGCATACTTCGCGGCATCGATATCATCGGCCGAGGCAGCATGTTTTTTCGCCGCATGCCCGAACTCGTCGAGAAACTGCGTCATCTTTTTAATGAAGTCGGCATTGTCATGCGGGCCGCTGCCGTTTTTCAGCATGAACAGCGCATAGAAACCGTCGTACATCAGGTCCGTCAGCGTGTGTTCGGTGCCTGGGCCGGCCGGTACGCTCGATGCGTAAGCGGCGGAGCCGCCGGACATCAGGGAGGGGGCATGTGCATTCATCGTTTATCTTCAGGAAGTAATGGCGACAAGTTCAAGTTTCAGATCGCGCATGCCGGACGGAACGTAGATCGAAATCGACTGGGCCTGCAGCATGCGCTCATACATCTGGCCTTTCGCTTCGATGGTGAAGTAATACATATCGGGGCGTACCGGCACGGCAGCGGGCACCTGCGGCGTATGCTGCAGGCGCACGCCGGGCAGGGCGGACAGCACGAATTTTTCCACGTCGTCGGGGGCGCCGATCTTGAAGCGCAGCGGCACCACGTCCACCAGTTCCACGCCTGGCAAATCGGCCGAGACGCCCAGGTAAAACGCGGTCTTGTCGTCGATCTTGCCCGAGTCGAGCTTGCCGTGATGGTAGGAGGGCTTGACTTCGGTGAGCGCGATGGCGAAATATTTTGACGAGATCACCGTGTCGAGCAGTTCGCGGATGATCGCGTGCAAGCGCGCGAACGACGGCCCGGGATCGGTGTGCTGGTAGGCCGGCAGGTCGGCCAGTGCATGGGTTTTCGAGAATGTCATCAGCGCGCCGGCCAGCGCCAGCAGCGCCTCGTACAGGCGTTCCGGGTGCAGCGCCGGATGATGGAAATAATGGCTGAGCGAGGCGAAGGCCGAACTGGCCGTGTGCAGCAGCCAGAACGAGGACATGTCGCCAGAACGGAATTCGATCACGTTCTTGCTCGGCTCGCGGTGATGGCCGTACAGGGCGTTGACCTTTGCCTGCAGCGCATCGATCAGGCGGCGCAGTTGCAGGAACAGCAGCGGGGCGCTGCGGATCGACAGGCTCGGCGGCACGAACGACGGGTCCGGCTCGAAGCCGCCGGTCGACAGGCGCCGCAGGCGCAACAAGGGAAAATTCACATACGAATCGCGCGCTTCCGATTCGGCCACCAGGCGCAGCGATTTTTGCAGGTAGGCCAGTTCCGCCTGCGCCGCATGGGTGTACAGGTCGGGCGTTTCCAGGTTGGCCTGACCGTAGCGCGCTGCGCTGTTGGGCTGGTCGGGCGCGGCAAAGTTGCCGCCGAAATGCTTGAAGGCGGGCAGGGCGGCATAAAACGTGACGGTTTGCTGTGATTGCAGCAGCTTGCTCAGGTCCAGGGCCTCGGGCAGCGCATCGGCGCCGGGCGCATGGTAGATTTCGCCGTCCTGGAACACCAGCGACAGTTCCAGCAGCCGCAGCGTGTTATTGCTCAGCGCATCGCGGTCGATCTGCACGTGGTTGACGCCCCAGGCATAGGGATGCAGCGCCTTGATGCTTTCGTGCAGGCGATGTTCATGGTATCGGTCTTGCTGCTGGAAGTGCTGGGGACGCAGAAACAGGCCTTCCCCCCATAACAATTTGCTTGTAATGCTCATCGATCGCCTTTTTCCTAGGAAGTAAAAGCGCGGAGAACGCATCCGCTCCCGGACTCTTTTGCCGTGCGATTGCCATCGTGCCGGCGCAGCCGCGCATGCTTTTTTTTTGGCCTGAAAATTATGTGCTTTTTTCGCAACTGCAACAACACTAACATTATCTGAAAGAAAGGTGCGTACAGTACGTTTCCCGCATGGCGCCTGCCTCTGCGGCCGATGGGAAAGTGAGTTTTTGCGTATTTTCTATTGAACGGAGTCAATATTAAATCCATGTTAGTCTCGGAAAAAATAAGAATTTAGCAACTATAAATTGCAAGTTTTTTAATGACCGCGTCATTTTTTTTGAGGGGAAACAGACCATGTCTCGCCAATTCACATTCCATGTTTTTGCCGCAGTCGCCTGCGCATTGACGCTCAGTGCCTGTAGCACCGCGCCTGCGGTCAAGACAGCCGTGGCACCGCCGCCCTCGCTCGACGAGCTGATGGCGAAGGCGACGCAGGCTTCCACTTCGGGCAACAGCGAAGCTGCCATGGTTTTGTGGAAACAAGCCGCGGTCGAATTTCCAGCTGATAAGAATCCGTGGGTGCGCATGGCCCAGACCCGCTATGAGGCGGGCCAGTACGGCGACGCCATCATCAATGCGCAGGAGGTGCTGGTGCGCGACCCGGCCGACAAGCTGGCCAACAGCGTCATCGCAATCAGCGGACTGCGCCTGTCGACCCGTGCATTGGCCGACCTGAGCCGCCAGAACAACCTGTCCGGCCCGCTGCGCACCGAATCGCAGGATCTGGCCAAGCTGTTGCGCGAAAGCCTGGGCGAAACCGTGCTGGTGCCGGCAGCGCCGGCGGTGCAGGCGCGTGACAAGCCGCCTGCGCGTGTGCCGCGCAAGGGACAGAGCAAGACTGCGGACAGCAGTGCCAATCCCTTCGATGGCTTGAAGTGAAACTGAGGCAGCAAGGCGATCCACCAAGGGCAGCGCGGATGCCGCCCATTACTCGTGAAGGGATGTGTCATGTCAAAAAAAGAAAGTGTTCAAAAACGCCTGCAAAAGGTCCGGCCGCCACGCGTGCAGATGACGTATGACGTTGAAATCGGCGATGCGATTGAAAACAAGGAATTGCCCTTCGTGATGGGCGTCGTGGGCGACTTCGGCGGCAATTCCGAAGTCGAGCAAAAACGGCTGAAGGATCGCAAGTTCATCGGCATCGACCGCGACAATTTCGACGAGGTACTCAAGGGTGTCGAGCCGCGCGCCGCGTTTGGCGTCGCCAACGAGCTGAGCGTTGAAGGCGGCCAGTTGCGCGTCGACCTGCGCTTCAAGTCGCTCAACGACTTCCGTCCCGAAGCGGTGGTGGAGCAGGTGGCACCGTTGCGCCGCCTGCTCGAGGCGCGCACCAAGCTGGCTGACCTGCGCAACAAGCTGGCCGGCAACGACAAACTGGAAGACATCCTCAACGATGTGCTCAACAGTACGGAAAAGCTGGCCCAGCTGGAACAACAATCCACCGCCAAGAAAGACTGATCCCATGTCCGCTCAACTGACCCCCGCGTCCGGCGCCGCCGCGACCACCGACATCGGCTTGCTCGACCAGATCGTCGAACAAAGCAAGGTTGCCAAATCCAGCGTCGAACATGCACGCGCCAAGGACCTGATTTCCGAACTGGTCAGCCAGGTGATGGAGGGCACCGTGGTGGTGTCGGATAACCTGGCGGCCACCATCGATGCGCGCGTTGCCGAGCTGGACAGACTTATTTCGCGCCAGCTCAGCGTCATCATGCATGCGCCCGAATTCCAGAAACTGGAAAGCAGCTGGACCGGCTTGCACCACCTGGTCGACAACACGCCCACCGGCACCAACCTGAAGATCAAGCTGCTCAACGCCACCAAGCGCGAACTGGTGCGCGATTTCCAGAGCGCGCTGGAATTCGACCAGTCGACCATGTTCAAGAAAGTGTATGAGGAGGAGTTCGGCACTTTCGGCGGCGCGCCGTTCGGTGCGCTGCTGGGCGACTTCGAATTCACGCGCCAGCCGGAAGACATGTATTTCCTCGAACAGATGTCGCATGTGGCCGCCGCCGCCCACGCTCCCTTCATTTCGGCCGCATCGCCGGAGCTGTTCGGTCTGGAAAGCTATGCCGACCTCGGCAAGCCGCGCGACCTGGCCAAGGTGTTCGACACGGTCGAATACGCGAAGTGGAAGTCGTTCCGCGAATCGGAAGATGCGCGCTACGTCGGCCTCACGCTGCCCCGCTACCTGGGGCGGCTGCCGTTCAATCCGGCCGATGGCGCCACCGTCGACGGCTTCAATTTCGTCGAGGATGTCGATGGCACCAACCACCAGAAATACCTGTGGTGCAATGCCGCCTATGCCTTCGGCGCCAAGCTGACGGCAGCCTTCGACGATTACGGCTGGTGCGCGGCGATCCGCGGCGTGGAAGGCGGCGGCCTGGTCGAAGACTTGCCGACCCACACCTTCAAGACGGACGAAGGCGAAGTGGCGCTGAAATGCCCGACCGAGATTGCGATTACCGACCGGCGTGAAAAAGAGCTGAGCGACCTGGGTTTCATTTCGCTGGTGCATTGTAAAAATACGGATTACGCGGCGTTCTTCGGCGCCCAGTCGGCGCAGAAGGCCAGGAAGTACAACACGGATGCGGCCAATGCGAATGCGGTGCTGTCGGCGCAGCTGCAATACATCTTCGCCGTCTCGCGCATCGCCCATTACATGAAGGCAATGATGCGCGACAAGATCGGCAGCTTTGCCGCCGCCTCCAACGTCGAGGATTTCCTCAACCGCTGGCTGATGCAATACGTGCTGCTCGACGATAACGCCAGCCAGGAGCAGAAGGCCCAGTTTCCACTGCGCGAAGCATCCGTGCAGGTGTCGGAAGTGCCGGGTCGTCCGGGCGTCTACCGCGCCATTTCCTTCCTGCGTCCCCATTTCCAGCTCGACGAGCTGTCCGTCTCACTCCGTTTGGTCGCGGAGCTGCCGCAATCGACCAAATCCTGATTTTTCCTAAACAACCGAAAGGAATGACATGGCAATCGACGTTTACTTGCAAATTGATGGCATCAAGGGCGAATCCACGGACACCTCCCATAAAGACTGGATCGAATGTAAGTCGGTCCAGTGGGAAGTGCTGCAGCCGAAGTCCGCCACCGCTTCCACCGGCGGCGGCCATACCGCCGAACGTACCGAGCACAAGGATATTGTGGTCGCCAAGCTGTCCGACCTGGCCACGCCGCTGCTGCTGCAAAATTGCTCGTCCGGTAAAACGATCCCGAAAGCCAAGTTCGAATTCCTGCGCGCCGACGGGCAGGGCGAGCGCATCAAGTACTTCGAGGTCGAGCTGGAAAACGTGCTGATCAGCAGCGTGGCGCCCTCCGTTGCCGCTGGCGACATCCTTGGCGAAAACGTGTCGATCAAGTATTCCAAGGTCAAGTGGAAATACACGCAGCAAAAGGTCGGTGGCGGCTCCGGCGGCAATACTTCGGGCGGCTGGGATCTGTCGGCCAACAAGACGATTTGACCGGCTGCGGCCCTGGCCGGATGCAAGCGCTCCGGCTGGGTGCCGACGGTTGCACCGGCGCGAGCCTGCGCGAGCGCTGCGGCTGAGTCGAAGGGGCGCCGCAGGCCGTCCTTATGTTTCCTCCTACTGCCAACGACAGGATACCGATGAAGGGTTTTACGCCGGGATTGTTCGACCGCCTGATGGACACGCCTGTGCAGGGCGCTTCCAGCAGCACCGTCTCGCGCCTGTCGCTGGAAGATTTGAAAGACACCGTGGCGCGCGACCTGGAGGCGCTGCTCAACACGCGCACCGTGATACCGGAAGCGCTGCTGAAAAAATTTCCCGAATGCGGACGCTCGATCGTGACCTACGGCCTCAATGATTTCGCCGGCCTGAGCTTGTCGAGTTCCGACGACCGCGCGCATATCTGCCAGTGCCTGGAAAAAGCCATCGCGCGCCATGAGCCACGCCTGCGCAGCGTGCGCGCTTCGCTGGAAATCCAGGAGGGCTCGATCAACCGTCTCAATTTCGCCATCACCGCGCTATTGGTGGTGCATTCGGCCCAGGAACCTGTCAACTTCGACGCGATCCTGCAGCCGTCCAGCCTGCATTACACGATCAGCAAGGCGCGCCGCGCGGCGCAGGGAGCCTGAACTTGGAAGACTTACTGCCGTATTACGAACGCGAACTGGGTTTCCTGCGCCGCTATTCGCGTGAATTTTCCGAGCGCTACCCCAAGATCGCGGGGCGGCTGCTGATCGGCGGCGAAGTGTGCGAAGACCCGCATATCGAGCGCATGATCCAGTCATTCGCGCTGCTCAATTCGCGCATCTCGAAACGCCTCGATGACGATTATCCGGAATTTACCGAGGCGCTGTTCGAAGTGCTGTATCCGCATTACCTGCGGCCGTTCCCCTCGTGTTCGATCGCCCGCCTCGACTACGGCGGCGCGGCGGCGCAGCTGACGGCCGCCACCGAGATTGCGCGTGGGACCGAACTGGCGACACGCCCCGTCAAGGGCGTCGCGTGCACCTTCCGCACCGCTTATCCCGTCACCGTGGCGCCGCTGGCGCTGACGCATGCGGCGTTTGCCGCCATCATCGACGCGCCCGAGCAGGTGCAGCTGCCGCCAAGCGCCACCTCCAGTGTCAGCATCGTCCTCGAAGCGACCGCCGACCAGATCAGTCTGGCGCAACTGGGAGTCGGCAAGCTGCGCGTGTTCATCGACGGCGAGCCTTCGTTCTGCGCGGCGCTGCGCGATGCGCTGTTCATGCGCACGGTCAAGGCCTATGCGGAAGCGGACGACAGCGGACGCTGGAGCGCGCTGGCGCAGATCCCCGTCAGTACGGCCGGCTATGCCGAGGACGATGCGCTGATCCCGTTTTCGGCCCGTTCGCACCCCGCCTACCGGCTGCTGACCGAATACTTCTGCTTTCCCGAGAAATTCAATTTCTTCGACATCGACCTGGCCGCCCTGTGCGCGCCGCTGCCGTCCAGCTGCCGGCGCCTCACGCTGCACCTGGCCCTGTCCGGCCTGCGCACCGATTCGAATACGGCGCGCATGCTGGGCACCATGTCGACGAATAACCTGCTGCTCGGCTGCACCCCCGTGGTCAACCTGTTCCGCCAGCGCGGCGAGCCGATCCGGCTGACGCACACGGCCGCCAGCTATCCGGTACTGGCCGATGCGCGCCGCGCCTACGCCTTCGAGGTGCAGGCCATCGAGTCGGTCAAGCTGGTGCGCCAGACGCCGCAAGGCGAGTCGATCACGGAGTTTCGCCCGTTTTATTCGCTGCGCCACGGCCAGACGCCGGCCAGGGATGGCCATTACTGGGTGATGCGGCGCGATGACGCCATCAGTCAAAAAAGCCCCGGCTACGAGACGGAGATTTCCATCGTCGACATCGATTTCGATCCGGCCGCGATTGAAACCGATACCCTGAGCCTGGAACTGAGCTGCACCAACCGTGACCTGCCGGCACAACTCACGTATGGCCTGCGCGGCGGCGACCTGTTCCTGGAAGGCGGATCCAGCGTGCGCAGCATCAACTTCCTGCGCAAGCCGACCGAGTCGCACCGCTTCGAGCGGGGCCGCGGCGCGCACTGGCGCCTGATCTCGCACCTCTCGCTGAACCATCTGTCGCTGTCGGGCAGCGGCCTGGCAGCGTTCCAGGAAATGCTGACCCTGTATGACTTGCCCCGCTCGGCCACCTCGCAGCGGCAGATCAGCGGCATTGCGGCGATCGAGCACAAGGCGGCCAACGCCTGGCTGCCCGGCAATCCCTTCGCCTGCCTGGTGCGCGGCCTGGAAGTGCGGCTGACGCTCGATGAGGAAGCTTTTGTGGGCAGCGGCATCCATGCGTTTGCCCACGTCGTCGAGTGTTTTCTCGGCTTGTACGTGCATGCCAACAGTTTCACGCAACTGGTGGTGCTGTCGAAAAAATCGGGAGAGGAGTTGTTGCGATGCAAACCACGCAGCGGCGATTTGAGCCTAGTGTAATCGAGCGCCTGTTCGCCGAGCCTTACCGCTTCCAGTACTTCCAGGCGGTGCGCATGCTGGAACTCTGGCTGGCCCGCAATGGCATGGCAAGCGAGGGCGCGGTGGCGAACTTCCTGCGCTTTCAAAACTCGCTGTCGCTCAATTTTGCGCCCAGCCAGCTTGAGGCGGTGCAGGCGGAACCGCGCGAGCTGGGCGCCCTGGCGGGAGACATGCGGGCGCTGGGGGCGGCCGTGCGGCGCGGCGAACTGAAATACGTGCGCATCACGCCTGCCTTCATGGGTTTTCTCGGCGTTGCCGGCGCGTTGCCGGTCCATTACACGGAACGCATCGCCGCGCACCAGCTGTACGACAAGGACGAAGGACCGCGCGCCTTCCTCGACACTTTTTCCAGCCGCGCGCTGGCGCTGTTCTACGAAGCGTGGCGCAAGTACCGCCTGGAACTCAAGTACCAGCTCGATGGCAAGGACAAGTTCCTGCCGCTGCTGCTGTCGCTCGCGGGCCTGGGCCATGCGTCGCTGCGCCGGCGCCTGGACGACGATGGCGATGGCGTCCTCGACGAGTCGGTGGGATTTTTTGTCGCCGCCATGCGGCACCGGCCGCCATCGGCGGTGGCGATCGGCCAGGTATTGTCCGCCTATTTTGGCCAGCCCATCAAGGTGATCCAGTTTGTCGGCTGCTGGTACGACGTGCCGCGCGACCAGCAAAGCAGCCTGGGCGGCATGAACGCCATGCTGGGTTCGACCGCGCTGGTGGGCGCGCGCGTCTGGCAGCGCGATTTGCGCATGCGGCTGGTAGTCGGCCCGCTGGCGCGCGTGCATTTCGATGCCTTTTTGCCGGGCGGCGCGGCGGCGCGCGCGCTGGAAAAAATGCTCACCATGTTTACCGGCCTGTGCCTCGAATATGAGGTGCAGCTGGTGTTGCGCGCCGGGGATGTGCATGGCGTGACGCTGGCGCAGCCACGCAGCGGCGGGCGGCTGGGCTGGGACAGTTTCCTGATTACCGCCGGCGCCGCGCAAGACCGTGGCGATGTGCGTTACGAACTCCATGCGCTGGCATGAACCCGCTTCTTTCTTGCTCCGTTTACACACAAGGACCATCGCCCCATGAGCATCAACCTCAAGACGCTGATCAGCAAGCTCAATGACACCAGCCGCAGCGCCGCCACCCGCGCCGCCGGCATCTGCGTCGGCCTCGGACAATACGAAGTCGACTTGGAGCATCTGTTCCTGGCCCTGCTGGAACAGCCGGCCAGCGACTTTGCGCTGATCGCCCGCCACAGCGGCATCAGCGTCAGCATGCTGGAAGCGGACCTGCAGGCTGAAGTGGCGCGCCTGCAGACCGGCAATGCGCGCACCCCCGTGTTTTCGCCCAGGCTGCCGAAGCTGTTCGAGAACGCCTGGCTGATCGCCTCGCTCGACGCGCAGGCGGGCCGCCAGGCCAGCATCCGCAGCGCCCATCTGCTGCAGGCGCTGCTGACCGATCCGGAACTGGCGCAGTTGGCCTACCGCGGCTCGAAGCTGTTCAATCAATTCAAGCCCGACGACCTGAAACATCACCTCGACAAGATCACGCAAGGCTCGCAGGAGGCGGCGGGCGCTCCGCTTGCCGATGGCGGGGCGGGGGAGGGCGGCGAGGGAGGCGGAGACCCCGTCGGCGAACTGGCTGGACGCGCTGGGGCATCGAAAACCCCGGCGCTGGACCAGTTCACCAGCAACCTGACGGCGCGCGCGCGCGACGGCAAGGTCGACCCGGTGATCGGGCGCGATGCCGAGATCCGCCAGGCGATCGACATCCTGATGCGCCGCCGCCAGAATAATCCCATCCTGACGGGCGAGGCGGGCGTGGGCAAGACGGCCGTGGTGGAAGGACTGGCGCTGCGCATCGCGCAGGACGACGTACCCGACGTATTGCGGGGCGTCGAGATCCATACGCTGGACATGGGCCTGCTGCAGGCCGGCGCCAGCGTCAAGGGCGAGTTCGAGAACCGCCTGAAAAACGTCATCGACGAAGTCAAGAAAAGTCCGCACGCCATCATCCTGTTCATCGACGAAGCGCACACCATGATCGGCGCGGGCGGCACGGCAGGCCAGAATGACGCGGCCAACCTGCTGAAACCGGCATTGGCGCGCGGCGAGCTGCGCACGATAGCCGCCACCACCTGGGGCGAGTACAAGAAATATTTTGAAAAGGATGCCGCGCTGGCGCGCCGTTTCCAGGTCGTCAAGATCGAGGAGCCGGGCGAGGAACTGGCCTGCGCCATGTTGCGCGGCATGGCGCCCCTGATGGAACAGCACTTCAATGTGCGCATTTACGACGAAGCCATCACCGAAGCGGTACGGCTGTCGCATCGCTACATCTCGGGCCGGCAGCTGCCCGACAAGGCCATCAGCGTGCTCGATACGGCCTGCGCCAAGGTGGCGCTGGGCCAGAACGCGACGCCGGCCCTGCTGGAAAACCTGGCCAAGAGTCTGGACCGCATCGACGCCGAAGTCGCGGCGCTGGAACGCGAGGAAAAGAGTGGCGGGCAGCACCCGCTGCGCCTGAAGGACTTGCGCGCGCAGCGCAGCGCCGCCGCCGGCGAACAGGCGGCGCTGGCCGCGCGCTGGGAAAACGAAAAGACACTGAGCGGGAAGGTCAGGGCGGCACGCCAGGACCTGGAAAGCGCCGGCGCCGGCGCCGGCCAGCCCGGCACGAAGGCGGACGCCAGCCAGGTCGGCGACCTGCAAGCCTTGCTCAAGGACCTGCGCGCGCTGCAGGGCGAAACGCCGATGGTGCCGGTGCAGGTCGACGGCCACGTGGTGGCGGAAATCGTCGCCGGCTGGACCGGCATCCCGCTGGGCAAGATGGTCAAGGATGAAATCCGCACGGTGTTGAAACTGAAGGACATGCTCGAAGAGCGCGTGCTGGGCCAGTCGCATGCGATCGAGGCGGTGGCGCAGCGCGTGCGCACCTCGCGCGCCAACCTGGACGACCCGAACAAGCCGAAGGGCGTATTCCTGTTCGTCGGCCCGTCCGGCGTGGGCAAGACGGAAACGGCGCTGGCGCTGGCCGACGTGCTGTATGGCGGCGAGCGCAAGCTGATCACCATCAACATGAGCGAATACCAGGAAGCGCACAGCGTGTCGGGCCTGAAAGGCTCGCCGCCCGGCTATGTCGGCTATGGCGAAGGCGGCGTGCTGACCGAGGCGGTGCGGCGCAACCCGTACAGCGTGGTGCTGCTCGACGAGGTGGAAAAAGCCCACCCGGACGTGCTCGAACTATTCTTCCAGGTCTTCGACAAGGGCGTGATGGAGGATGCCGAAGGGCGCGAGATCGACTTTAAAAACACCATCATCATCCTGACCTCGAACGTCGGCTCGGGCATCCTGATGCAGGCCTGCCTGAATGTGGCGGCGGCGGACTTGCCGGCGCCGGAGCAGCTGGAAGAAAAGATCCGCCCGCAGCTGGTGAAAACCTTCAAGCCGGCCTTCCTGGGGCGCTTGAAAGTGATTCCCTTCTATCCCATCCCGGACGAGGTGCTGGTCAATATCATCGGCCTGAAACTGGGCAAGATCGCCCGGCGCATCGCGGCCAACCACAAGGCCGAATTCAGCCACGACGAGGCTCTCGTCGACGCCGTGCTGGCGCGCTGCACCGAAGTCGATTCCGGCGCGCGCAATGTCGACAATATCCTCAACGGCACCGTGCTGCCCGAGATCGCCGAGTCGGTGCTGGCCAAGATGGCCGAAGGCGCCGCCATCACGAAAATCAAGGTCAGCGCCAGCAAGCAGGGGCAGTTCAAGTACACCATCAAGTAGGCGCTTCGGCCATGATGAATAGAGAGAAAAGGGGACGGGCGCAGTTTGCCCGCTGCGGCAAGGCACGCTATTTATCTGATTTCAATCGCGCTCCTGCGATATACATTCCTCGCTACAATAGTTATCAAATATATAAAGCGCGGTAACGACAGACGGGAATCGCATGTCATCCACCTCGACCGAGAAGATTGCTGATGCGCTGGCCGCTTTCACGAGCGCCACGCGGCTGTACGAACTGACCATCGGCGAGGACGCGGACGCCAGCCTGCTGGTCGAAGCCTGGGCCGCCGACGAGCAGCTGCAAGCCATCGGGGCGCGCGACATCATCGCCTTGTCGACCAGCGCCCATGTGGCACTGGCATCCTTGCTGGGCCAGCCTGCCAGCCTGCACATCAGCCTGGCGGACGGCACGCGCACCCCATTTTCCGGCTACATCAGCGCGGCAGCCATGCTGGGCAGCAACGGCGGCCTGGCGCGCTACCGCCTGCGCATCACGCCCTGGCTATGGCTGCTGACGCAGGTGCGTAACAGCCGCGTCTGGCAAGACCGCAGCGTGATGGCCATCGTCGACGAGATATTCCAGGCGTATGCGCCATACGCGCTGTGGCGCTGGAGCGACGAGGTCGCGTCTTTCATGCAGGAAGCGGGAGAACGCAGCTATTGCTGCCAGTACCGCGAATCGGATTTCGATTTCGTGCGCCGCCTGCTGACGGAAGAGGGGCTGGCGTGGCGCTTTGACGATCAGACCATGCTGGTCTTTGCCGACAGCAGCCAGGCTTGCGCCACGCCCGAAGACGCCAGCAGCGCCCAGACGGGCGGACTGCGCTTTCATGGCGCGCGCGTCGGCGAGCCGGGCGACAGCGTGCAGGCAGTGAGTGCGCGGCGCAGCCTGCGGCCGGGCCTGAGTAGCGTACTCAGCTATGACTACAAGGCGAAAAAGGCGGTGGCGGCCAGCGTGCCGGCCAACATCGCGCTTGGCGGCAAGAACGCGCCGGTACTGGAAAGCTACGATACGCCGGGCCAGTACTGGTACGCCAGCGCCGCCCAGGCGCAGCGCTACGCGCAATTGCAGATGCAGGCCCACGAAGCGCGTGCCCAGCTGTGGCAGGCACGCTCGACCGTGCGCACCCTGCGCGCCGGTACCCGGTTTACCCTGACGCAGGGACCATTGCAGCCAGCCGATGGGGCCGCGCCCGGATATGTCGTGCTGCGCGTGGCCAGCATCGGCGTCAACAACCTGCCGGTGCCGGCGCTGGAGGGGTTGGCCGAACTGTTCGGCCCGATACCGGAATTGCTGGAGGAAGCCGTGGCGCAGTGGAGTGCGGGGTTTCCCGATTTCGCCGCCGCGATCGCCCAGGCGCAGGCCAGCGGCTACGCCAACTGCCTCGAAATGATCACCGCAAGCACTCCGTGGCGTCCCCTGCAGAATGGCAGTGATGCGCGCCAGCACGCCACGCCGACCGCCCTGGGCAGCCAGAGCGCCATTGTCGTGGGCGCCGATGGCAATGACGTGGCCAGCGGCGCCGATGACATCCATTGCGATCAGCTGGGCCGGGTGCGCATCCGCTTTCACTGGCAGCAGGAGCAGCACGCTGGCTGCTGGGTGCGCGTGGCGCAGCGCGCGGCCGGCGGCGGCATGGGCAGCCAGTTCCTGCCGCGCATCGGCCAGGAAGTGCTGGTGCAATTCCTGGAAAACGATATCGACCGGCCCGTCATTATCGGCGCGCTGTACAACGGCCAGGGCGAGGGCGGCAGCCAGCCGACGCCGGGCGGCGTGGCGCGCGCGCCTGGCGACACGGGCGTGTTCCAGCCGGCACACGACCACGCAGTGGCGGGCCAGGGCAATCTGGCGGGCGGCAACAGTCCGTTGTGGCATGGCGCCGCAGGGGCCAGCGCGGAGCATCGCAGCGGCGCGGCGCAATGGGGCATCCGCAGCAAGGAATTCGGCAAGGCGGGCGGCATGGCGGGCTACAACCAGCTGCTGTTCGACGACACCGACGGCCAGGGCCGGGTGCAGCTGAAAAGCAGCCATGCGGCCAGCGAGCTGAACCTGGGTCATCTGATCCACGGCGCCGATAATTACCGGGGCAGCCTGCGCGGCGCCGGCGCCGAGCTGCGCACCGATGCGTATGGCGCCCTGCGCGCCAAGGCGGGCTTGCTGGTAAGCAGCTATGTGCTCAGGCATGACGCCGCGCAGCGCGAGCCGGCCGGCGACAATGCCGGCGGCATGGCCCTGTTGAAACAGGCCGTACTGCTGGGCGACACCTTCAGCCAGGCCGCCAGGACGCACCAGACGGTGGCCTACGCCAGCCATATCGGCGCCAGCGCGCCGAACGCCAGTGAACTCGACGAGCAGGCTGCGCCCCTGAAAGCCATGCTGGCCAGCGTGGCGGGCATGCATGAAGCGCTGCCACAGACCAGGGACGCCATCATCGCGATAGCCGCCAAGGCTGATCTGGCCGTGATCGCCGGGCAAGACCTGCAACTGGCCAATGGCGAGAGCGTCGTCCTGATGAGCGGGCAGGATACCCAGTTCATCGGCGGCGGCCAGTGGCGCCTGCACGCGGGCCAGGCCATCGGCATGCTGGGCGGCGCCGTCAAGGCCGGGGAGGGGGATGCCGGGGCGCAGCTGATCGCGGCCCAGGGCGCCATCGATGCGCAGGCGCAAGGCGACGTGCTGCAGATCCAGGCGCGCGAAGAGATCAACGTCGTCAGCGCCAACGCGCATGTGGACTGGGCGGCGGCCAAAAGCCTGCGCCTGTCGACGGCGGGCGGTGCCAACATCACCATCGAGGGCGGCAGTATCACCATCCAGTGCCCGGGCAAGATCACGGTATATGCCGGCAAGAAGAGTTTTATCGGCCCCACGCGGGCGCCGTATGTGATGCCGCCGTTGCCGTTGAGTACCTGTAAAAACTGCATTTTGAGCGCCATGCAACAGGGCGCCCCGGGAGTGCTGCGTTGACGCCCGACAGCGTTTCGGCATTGCACGATTGGGTACGGGCCAGTCTTGAGCGGCAACGCCTGCCTTATTTGCTGCTCGATAGCGCGCAAGCCGAAAACAGCCACCTGGCACTGGAGCGCTGGAAAGTGCCGTATAGCTCGCTGTTCGAGGAAACCCATGAAGCGAGCCTGCCGGAGATCGCGCCCCTGCTGATACGGCTGTCCGGCCTGTCGCCGGCCATGCTGGAGAAAGTGTGCGACTGGGCTGAAAAGCTCGGTTATGGCGCGCCTTGCCTGAGCTGGATGGAAAGCCCATGGCCCTTGCCCGAACTGGCGCGGCATTTGCGCCAGTTTCACGCCGTCGGCCTGAGCGATGGGCAGCAGATGATGCTGCGCTGGTATGACACGCGCATCCTGCCGGTCTGGCTGGCCTGCCTGGCGCCGCGACAGCGCGGGCAGTTCGTGGCAGGACTGTTGAGCTTGCAGTACCTCAACCGTTTTGGCGACGTAGCCGTCCTGCTGGAGGTCGACACTGCCGCTGCGGTGCCGGACGCTGCCTCCGGGGACTCGCTGCTGATTGAACTGGATGATGCGCAATACGGCATGCTGGTCGATGCGGGCGACGTCGATACCTTGATCAGCCATTTGCGGCGCGTGATCACGGACGAAACCAACGAAACCCCGTCCCGGCTGCTGTACGAATTCGTTGCCCGCTATCAGCAGCGCGCACTGGCCGCCGGCATCGACGACCTGGACCGCCAGACGCAGTACCTGCTGCTGGCCCTGTATACCTCCGGCGCAGGCATCGACCACCCCGATTTCATTGCGCTCATGCAAGACCCACCCACCTCTATCGAAAGTTTTTATGAAGCCATGCAAGCCTTGTCCGACGATGTATGGGAAGCCGGTCCGCCCTTATGGGGTGTGCAGCTTGAAGCTTGACCAGCTCCCGGCACTGGCACTGTGCCTGAGTTTGGTCTTGGCGTTGGCCAGTGGCAACGTCGCGGCACAGACAACGATAAAAGCCGCGCCGCAGGCATCTGGCGCGGTGATGCACGTGAAGCTGAAACCGGCGGACACGGCCAACCTGGTCAGCCATTTGCGGCGCGTGATCACCGATGAAACCAATGACACGCCGCCGCGCGTGCTGAACGCCTTTGTCGCGACATACCAGCAGCGCGCGCTTGATGCCGGGATCGACGACCTGGACCGGCAAACGCAGTACGTCTTGCTGGCGCTGTATACCTCCGGCAAGGCCATGGAGCAGCCCTCGTTTATCGCATTCATGAAAAACCCACCCGCATCGCTCGATGCTTTTTACGACGCGCTGCAAGCCTTGCCGACGAGCGTTTGGGAAGCGGGGCCGCCGCTGTGGGAGGCGTATGAGCCCAAGGGATAAGCTATTCCTCAAGTTGATTTACTTTTCATTTCAATCTCGGGATGTATTTAGTGAAGGGATTTCAGGAACTCAAATGATAAAAAGACTATTCCCAAAAAATTTACTCAATGTATTTTTGTGTATTTTGATGGCGTTTTCAAATGCGGCATGTGGCAAGGAAGATATGAAAATTAGCGTGAATCTCACTGCATACAACCATACTGAAAATGGAGTTGGTAGCTATATTGTAAAACTCGCGGACGGCTCCTGGACTGAGGCTGGATTTCTTGCTCCAGGTCAGGGTGGTGGAGGTGAAACTTGTTGTCTTTCGATCCCTGCTGTATGGAAGAAAGGGATGGAAGTCACCGTTATCATGGATACCATAAAAGACGGAAAAGATGTGAGAGTGGAGAAAGTGGTGCCGGTACCGCCCTATGTGGCCTCTGACGCTGGGAGATTTGTCGTTCATTTCTTGCATGATGGACGATATAAAGTATTCGTAACTAAATATTCACTTGGGCATCAGAAATATCCACTCTCTGGAAAGGAAGCTGAATTGCAACCGGGGGTGCCGCTTGAAATAATATGGAAATAATTTTCCTGATATGAATGTTCTTTACGATAATTTATTTTCAATTCTTGGGCGGCTATGATGAATTTATTTGGAAGGAAATTTGGTTATGCTTTTTTATGTATTTTTCTATCGTTTTCCAATACTGCTTGTAGCAAGGAACCAATGAGGATTGACGTCAATCTGACAGCGTACAACCATACCGAACATGGTATTGGAAGCTATATCGTGACACTTGAGGATGGCTCCTCAGCAGAGGCTGGTTACCTCGACCCTGGGCAAGGGGGCGGCGGAAAAACCTGTTGTCTTTCAATACCGTCTGTATGGAGGCCAGGCATGAAAGCAACGATAGTCATGGATACGGTAAAAAATGGAAAGGATATTCGGGTAGAAAAAACGGTGCAGGTACCGCAGTATGCTCGGGCCGATGCCAGTAAATTCGTCGTACATTTTCTTCACGATGGAAGCTATAAAGTGTTTGTGACCAGCTATCTTCTGGGACATCGAAAATATCCACTCTCTGGAAAAGAAGCTGAATTGCACCCGGGCGTGCCGATTAAAATAATATGGGAGTAAATTTTTCGAGGTGGATGTTATTTATGATAATTTATTTTAATTTTTCTGGAAGATGGTTGTGAATTTATTGGGGAGGCGATTTGGTTGGTTTTTTTTGTGTAATTTTCTATTGTTTTCAAATATGGCCTGTAGCAAAGATGCAATGAAAATCAGCGTGAGTTTGACTGCGTATAACCATACCGAACACGGGGTTGGCAGCTATATTGTGACTCTCCAAGATGGCTCGTCCGCAGAAGCCGGCTACCTCGCTCCTGGAGAAGGGGGGGGCGGTCAAACTTGCTGTCTCTCAATACCATCTGTATGGAAGCCGGGCATGAAGGCAACGATAGTCATGGATACGATAAAAAATGGAAAGGCTATCCGCGTAGAAAAAACAGTGTTGGTGCCGCAGTATTCTCGCGCCGACGCCAGCATGTTTGTCGTCCATTTTCTTTATGATGGAAGTTATAAGGTATTTGTAACAAAATACTTGCTTGGGCATCGAAAGTATCCACTTGCTGGCAAGGAGGTGGAACTGAAGCCGGGAATTCCGCTAGAAATAATATGGGAATAAAACCTGTAGGCCTTGTGAAATAACTCGGGAATTTTTATCAAAATGTCTATTATCTATACAGGAAGAAAAGCCCCGCTCGATGGGCGACGCAAGCTGACTGCAAAAGAATCTGCACAGCGTGCCAAGGCAATGGCTTGCGTCAGGTCGCCCTATAAAACAGAATGTCAGGGGCAGATTTATATCGGACTGTTTTATGATGGGAGTGGCAATAATCACGATTGGAGACAGAAAGATCCGATAGTCAATCCCAAGCACCTGACGCAGCGGCAACGAAACAAGCACAGCAATGTTGCCAGGCTGTGGGATGCACATCTTGATGAGCCAGAAAATGGATTCTTTCGTGCATACATGCCCGGTGTCGGCACGCCATTCAAGGAAATTGGCGATACGGTCGAGGCATTGACGGATAATGCGGGTGGCGGTTTCGGTTACATGGGCGCCGATCGCATCAACTGGGGTATCACTTCCTTGATCAATGCGGTTCATGAGTATTTGACAGGTAAACCGTTGATCGAACTTGCTGAGCAAAGGCTGCTGGTCAATTTGATGAGTTCGCAAATGTTGCTCGGTTTGGAAGGCGCGCAGCGTTGGACAATGCTGACGTCGCTTGAAGAAAAACTGGCGCGTGTCGTTAAAACTCATCAGCGCAAGCTCAAGCAAATCAATGTGTCCATCTTCGGCTTTTCCCGTGGCGCGGCCGAAGCGCGCGCCAGCGCGCACTGGCTGCATCAGGTGTTCGAACGGGAAACTGGTGCGTTTGAGCTGGCAGGCGTATCCATACGCATAGGTTTCCTGGGAATTTTTGATACCGTTGCCGCCGTTGGCGTCGGCGATGTGACGCCGGTCACCTTCGGACATATGGCCTGGGGAAATGGAACCCAGAGCATCCATCCTGTGGTCGAGGAGTGCACGCATTTCATCGCTTTGCATGAACAGCGCGCCAGTTTTCCGCTGGAATCGGCGACGGGACGGGGTAATGTTGGTTACCCTGGCATGCATTCCGACGTGGGCGGTGGATACTACCCTGGCGAGCAGGGCCGTTCCATGCCGGGCTGGGGACCGTCGCCGCATTTGTCGCAGATTCCCTTGATCGACATGCATTTCGCCGCCCTGAAAGCAGGTGTGCCGTTATTTACCTTGAAAGAGATGAAAGTAGCAAACCGAGAAGCACTTTTCAAATCCTTCTCCACCGACCCGAGACTGATCGCCTCCTACAACAACTGGCTGACGCATAACGGCATCAAGGGTGCTGACGTGAAGACCTTTACCGAGGCGCATACAAAACAATATCTGCGCTGGCGCGGCATGCTGCACGCGCAGGGAAAGTCGCAGTTGAAGAACAAGCGCTTTTTCAGGGAGTCGGACCAGCCGGGCCAGAAAGATCTGCTGGAGGCCGATTCCGATCTGGGAATCTATCTGCGTTCGTGGCGCGAGCGAAAGAACGCCAATGCAGGCGTGCTGGGGTGGCTCGGTGAACGTGCCAAGACGGTTCTGCATCGCACCAGCCCGGCGGGCATGCTGTTTGTCGAAGAAGGTAAAGACCCCTTGAGCGACTGGGAAGAGCGGTTTTTGAACATCATGACGGAAGGCGCGCAGCCGCCGGCTGCCTGCGTCACGCTGTTTGAAGATTATGTGCACGATTCGCGGGCCGGCTTTCGCGTCCTCGGCAAGCACGAACCGGTATGGCTGACGGGCGGCTACGGCCGCTTCCGCAACGTTTTCGTGCAGAGCGATGATTATTCGAACATGTCGAATGTCGCCAATGAATCGCTGAAAGCCGTCAAGGCAGCGGCCGATGCGGCCGTCACATACTTTCAGCAGCTGTATGGTTTCACGGTCAGTACCTACCGCGCGGCGCGCAGAAAGGTCGCTGCGACGGCGCGGGCGGTGGCCGAGGCCGAAAAACGGCTGGAACGGCAAGCGGTCGCAACGTACCGGGAAACAAGCCGCATGATCGTCGATGGCGCCACCCGCGTCGGCCACGATGTGCACGATGCCGGGGTCGAGGCGGAAAAAAAATTGGATCGGGCGGTCAAGACCGCGAAAAACGCAATGCAGCAAGCCAGCCAGGAAGCCCGGCTGTACTATCTGGCGGAAAAGAAGGTCATCTTGAAATATGCCAATGCAGAGGCCGAGTGGAAGGCGCAGCTGTTAAAACGCTGGCGCGAGGAAGACCGGGGAAAAGCGAAATAGGACCGAGCCAGGCCCAATGCAATCCTGCACGCCGTGGCGGCGGCAGGCGCGCCGCCACGGCGTGCACATCGATTTCAGCCATTGCCGGGTGGCTGCACGCCCAGCAGCTCTTCGATATGCGCCAGCGAGCCGGCGTCCTTGACCACCGAGCGCAGCCAGCTGTGCAAATCCTGATCGGCGGCATTTGCGGCCTTGTCGGCAAAATACGAAACGGGGCTGTGCGGCTCGCTGCGGCGGAAGAATTGCGCCACGGCGCGCAATTGCTCGATCGCTTGCGCGCGGGTAGTGATGGCGCCGGGCGGACCGGGCGGGATCGCCGGCATGGCCGGCGCCATCGCGCTGTCAGCAGCCGGCGCGCCACTGGCGGCGGTGGCGACGGCGGCGGGCGCCACGCCGGCACTGGCCGGCATCACGCGCAGCATCGCTTCGACGGCTTCGCGCGCCGTGGAGAAGGCAGGGCTGTCGTTGCCCAGCCGGGCGTCGACCACTCTTTCCAGCTTGTGCAGCGCTGCCAGGCAATCTTGCGCGTCGACGGCGAAGCTGGCGCAAAAGGCGGCCGAGTTGTTGCGCCGCGCCGCTTCCATGTCGGACAACTTGACGCCCTCATGCTGCCTGGCTGAATCGCCCAGGCTGGCCTGGCGCCGCGCCGATTCGAAATCGATGCTGGAAAAGGCGCCGCCCGGGCCGGCCGTGAGGGGCACCTCGCGCAGCAGCGCCGGGATGCGCGAGAGTATCCAGCCCAGGTTGCCGATGCGCTGCTCCTGGTCGCCATCCTCGGCTTGCGGGAACAGGCCACGCTCCCAGAATTTTTCGCACAGCCCGGCCAGCACCAGCAGGCCTTCGCCCATGCCGCGCAAGTGATAGCGCTTGGTGCCCGCTTCCGTCAGCCAGACCGCCAGGCGCAGATCCTTGCTGCTGCCGGCGAGCAGGCCGGCGCAGCTGCGCACGACGAAGTCCCAGTCGGCTTCCTTGAGGTCGGCGACCCATTCGCCCTGGTCGAGCGAGGGGTCGTCGAACTTGCGCGCCTGGGTAATGGCGTCGAGTTCGGGCGAGAACGCCAGATCCACGCCGGCCGGCTGTTCATTGCTAATGGGAAGTAATAATTGTTCGGCTGAAAACATGTGGTCCCCTGATGGATGGTTATTGCGCCATGCGAAATTCAATGCGCCGGTTGCGGGCACGCCCGTCCACCGTGTCATTGCTGGCGATCGGCCGGTCGGAGCCCTGGCCCGACGCCGTCAGCAGTTCGCCGTGGATGCCTTTCGATGCCAGGTAGAATTTGACGGCTTCCGCCCGCGCCTGGCTCAGGCTCTGGTTACTGGCGCGCAAGCCCTGGTTGTCGGTATGGCCGATGATTTCCACCTTGCGGCCGGCCAGCTTTTGCATCGCTGCCGCCATTTCATCGAGGATGGCGCGTCCCGATGGCGTCAGCAGGGTCTTGCCGCTTTCAAACTCGATGGTGCGGTTGGCCAGGGCGGTGTCGAGTACGCCTTGTTCGCTGGCCGACACGCGCAGGCCATTGTTGACGGTGTAGGTGGGATTGAGGCTGGTGGCGATGTCGCTGGCGATCTTTTGCCGCTGCGCCTCGTTGACCACTTCACCGCGCACGCTGACGACGCTGCCGTCGATTTTCAGCTGGCCGCGGCTGATCTGCTTGAGGTTGGGCGACAGCAGCTTTTGCACATAGGCGTTCCAGTTGGCAGGCAACACGACCTGGCCGACCGCGATCTGGTCGACCACCTTGTCGGCGCCGTACAGCTCGCGCAGGCGCGCCAGGACGGCCGCCTTGCTCGCTTCGTCGGGCACGGTGCCTGCCGCCAGCACCTGGCCTGGCTGCGGCGTGGCGGCCGTGGGGATCGATACGGCGACCGGCGCCGAAGCGGCCGGCGTCGGCACTTGCGCCGAAGCGGGCATGGCGGCCAGTGCCATGCCGAGGAGGAGAACGGTCCGGGATACGCGCATGGTCAGGTTCCGATAAAGGCGGCGCGCAAGGAATCGTGCGCCGATTTGAGCGAGAGGTTGGCTTGCGCCAGATAGGTCGACACTTGCTTGATCGCATAGTCGTTGCCGACCTGTTCCTCGACCCAGTCCAGCTCGTCGAACGCGATATGGTGATCCAGTGCCGCTTGCGGGTTCATCAGCACATGCAGGGTCTGGGCCGATGCGCCGGAAAATCCCAGCACCAGCGTCTGGCGTCCGCGCAGCCGGGTGATGAACAGTGCCAGCTCGAAATCGGCACGCGCCAGGAACGGCGTGATCAGGTGCATCCAGAATGCCGCCACCATGTTGCGGTACAGCGGGTCGGCCGGCAGCGGCAGTTCGAGACTTTTCTCCAGCCGGCTGGAACTGCTGGCCATCACCGGCTGCAACAGCAGGCCCAGCGCCAGCAGCACTTGCCGCACCGTGCCCGTGAAACCGGTGGGCGCCAGCAGCGCGTCGAGTTCGCCCACCGTCTGCATGTCGAGGAAATCGTTGAAGGTGGCTTCATAGGCGGCGGCGCGCAGGTCGAGGTCGATGCTGGCATGGCTGGCCGCATGCAGCGCATTGCCCGCGTCGGCGCCGCGCATGTCGTTGCTGAGCGCCTCGCAACGGTTCCACAGGCGCGACAGCACCAGCGGACTGTTGGCGACAAACGCGGCAGGCTGGTCCACTTCCATGGTGCTCATCATCAGGAAGGGAAAACGGCGGGACGAGGCGTCGCTGCTGGCGGCGATGTGGCCGGCGATGGCGCGCCCGCGGCGCGGGCCGATAAAGGCGAAATGCATGGGCGGCAGCGCATCGTAGGTCAGCCTCCAGCGCGCGTCGGCGCTCAGCAGGTCCATCGCCTGCGCCAGCCAGTCGTCGAGGATCTTCAGCAGGGCCGGGTTGTCGCTGGCCTTGACGAAGTCGCCGCGGCTGGGCAGTTTGCCGAAGTAGCCGATCGGGGTGGCGGTGGTGCGGCTCATGGCGCGACGGCGGCGATGGCCGCATTGCCGGTGGCGGCGCCAGGCGCATTCACGGCCGGCACGCTCTGGGCCACGATTTCCGGCAGCTTCAGGCCGCGGAAACCCGCGGCGCCCGAGGCGGTGCTGGGCGCGGCGGCCGGCGGCGGCGTGGCGACGATCTTCAGGTTGGCCGCGACGGTCACGCCGCTGTTTTCCCAGCTCAGTTCGAATACGCCGCCATCCTTGCGCTTGCGCTTGGCCGAATCGATCATTTTCTTCAGGCCGAAATGGCCAGGTTCGTTGAGCAGCACGACCGCGCGGCCTTCCGGCGTGATGGCGCTGATGCGCGCGCCTGGCACGCCTTGCGGATTCGGCCAGACCATATGGATCCATGGCTGCGGCTGACCGCGCCAGCGCAGCGCCTGGCCATCGATCTCGATGGTGTACTCGGTGGCGCCGGCGGCGGCCAGGGCCTGCAGGTCGAAACGGGTTTGCGCTTCGCCGGCGCCGGCCGCCGTGGCCACGCCGTTGGCGCTGAGCGGCGCGATCCAGCCGGGGAAGCTGGCTACCACGGACGGCGCCAGGCCGATGCCCATGTTGGCCCAGGTCTTGGCGCTGAGCGAATCGCCGCGGCGCACCACCAGCGGGCCGATGGTGGTATTGAAGAACTTGGCGATGCTGCCTTCCGGTCCGAAGACCTGGCCGATATCGGCATTGCTGGCCTCGCTGCCGGAGGCGGGCGCAAACGGATACTTGGGCGCCAGGGTTTTCTGGAACGGTTCCAGCACCTGCGCCAGCCAGACCTTGTTGATCTCCGTCTCGGTCGGCTTGATGATGACGGCGAACGTCTGCATCAGCGGGCGCACCAGCAATGGCCGGATGGCCTGCTTTTGCGCATCGGTCATGCCGGTCAGCATCTGTTCATCCACGTATTTGAGCGCATCGGCCAGTTCCGAGCCGGTGCCGTCCAGCGTCTGCTGCATGAACTGCTTGGCGCCGGGGCCCGTATCGCCCTGGTTCTTGATCTGGTTGAAGCGGGCGCGCAGCTTGGAGAGCGCTTCCATGTAGCCGCGCATCAGCGAAGCGTCCTTGTCCTTCGTCACCACCAGGCGGGCCACGCCCGAGAATTCGCGGCCCACCGGCCCCATCGGCAATGCGCCGGCGGCGGGCGCGCCGCTGCCGATGCTGACGTTGATGCCAGACGGTTTCTGGCGCAGGATGGTTTCCTTGAACCAGCCCATCATGCCGCGCTGGGCACGCTGCAAGCCCTGGCCCAGCAGCGACGGGTTGTCCCACGAGGTCTCCTTGTACACCGTCTCGATCAGCTTGTTGATCGGCGAGGTTTGCGGATCGCCGAGGCGGTTCATGGCGGCCGCCGCGTTGTCGAAGCCGTTCAATTCGCGGATGCTGACGCCCTGGATGAATTTCTGCCATTCCCTGGCGTAATCCGTCTTATACAGTTCGACCAGCGCTTTCTGGATCTGCTCCGGGCTGCCTTCCAGTGTCAGGTCATCCTTCGACGCCGTTTTCAGTACCCAGTCCGCGCTTTGCAGTTCGCGGTTGGCCGCCTCCTGGAAGGCTTGCTGGATGAATTGTTCCCATGCGTCGCGCGTGAAGGTGCCGGGAATGGCGTAGCTGCCCAGCACCAGTTCCTTGTCCTGTTCGCCGACGATGCGCGCCACCGTCATCGAGGCGAAGCGCGTGGCGGCGCGTGCCTTGACGTCGGCGTACACGCGCTCGCGCGCCGGCATGCCGCGCACCACGCGGCGCAGGCTGTCGCGCGACTGCTCGACCAGCGCCAGCTTGCTGTCGATCTGCGGCCAGGACGGGTCGTTGACCTGCGTGAGGTAGAACGAAATCATGCGTTCGGCGCTGCGTATCATCTGTTCGCGCGGCATGCTGCCCCGGTTGCTGTCGAGCCAGACTCGCCAGAAGCGGGTCAGCTGGTCATTCAGGTGGCTCGCTTCGGCGCGCGACTTGTCGCTCAGCATCAGATAGGTTTTCAGGGCGTTGTAGGCGTCTTCCACATTCGCCGGCGAGGCATCCTTGAACTGCTGCGCGCCGAGGTTGACGGCGGCGGCCGTCGCTGGCGGCACGGCGGCCGGCGCGCTGGCCAGGGCCGGCGTCGGCGTGGCGGCCACGGGTGCGGCCAGGGTGCCTGCCGGCGCGGGCAGGGTGGCGGCCGCGCCGGCCGGCACGGCGCCGGACTGCGGCGTGCTGGCCATCGGCTGCAGGCGGCTGGCACCGGCATTGACCTCGGCCAGGAAAGCTTCCAGCGATTGCGCGACCGGGCCCAGCATCACTTCACGCACGCCAGAGAAATACTCTTCGCGCAGTTTGCGCTCCAGCAGCTCTCCCTGGTACAGGCCCAGGCCCAGCGAGACGGGCCGGCTGTTGCGGTAGGCATCGAGCTGCTCGATCCTGTCCTGCAGGATTTCCAGCGCCTCGAAACGCGATTGCAGGTCGAGCCGCTTGTCCTGTACCTTGATCGCCTGGTCCAGGTCGGCCTGCACGTTGGCCACCAGCTGGCGGTTGGCCATGTAGGACCAGCTCCAGCCGGCCAGGGCCAGGCCCACCAGCGCGGTGGCGGCGAAGAAGGTGGCATAGCGCAAGCGGGTCTTGGCCGGACTGGCGTACTGGGCGACCAGTTCCTTGTCGGCGAAGATCACCTTGCGGAACAGATTGAGCAGGAAGTAGCCGTGCTGGTCCTGCACGGCGTTCTGTTGCTGCGGCTGCAATTTCAGATCGAAGCGCTGCGCCACCCTTTCCGACGAGGCTGATACCGACTTGCCTTCCTGCAGTGCGCTGGTGAAATAGAAGCCGCGCATGACGGGCTTGAACTGGAACGGGTTTTCCTCGAACAGGGTGGCGATGAAGGCGCGCAGCGCACCCTTGATCGCGCTGAACTCGAGCGGAAAGGTAAACACGCCCGGCGGCATGCGTTCCTGCTGCTGCAGCGCCATTCTGGCCAGGCTCAGCTCCTTCAGGCCGTCATACAGCTCATCGAAACGCTGGTCGAACTGCTCCAGCACGTCCTGCCTGGAACTGGTCTGGCTGTAGGGCAGGGTGGCGCCCCACACCCGGTCGCGTTCGCCCCGTTCCGTGTCCTGGAAAAATTCGCTGAAACCGGTAATCAGGTCGGCCTTGGTGAACACCACATAAACGGGGGCGTGCACTTCCAGTTTTTCCGTCAGTTCCTGCACCCGCTGGCGCAGGTTCTTGGCCAGGTTGATGGCGAATTCGGGCCGGCTGCCGGTCAGTTCGGCAATGCTGACGGCGATGATGATGCCGTTGATCGGCGCGCGCTTGCGGTGTTTTTTCAGCAGCGCCAGGAAGCCGAACCATTCGGCGCGGTCTTCGTCGTTGACGGAATAGCGGCCCGCCGTGTCGAGCAGGATGCCGTCCGTGGTGAAGAACCAGTCGCAATTGCGGGTACCGCCGATGCCTTGCACGATCTTGCTGTCGGCGAAAGGAAACTGCAGGCCGGAATTGGCGATCGCCGTGCTCTTGCCGGCCGCTGGATTGCCGATGACCATATACCAGGGCAAGCCGTACAGGGCCGCGTCGCCCGACAGCTGGCCCAGCTTGGATGTCTTGATGGTGCCGATCGCTTCGAGCATGCGCTTGCGGATGGCCTCGGTCTCCTCGCGCTGGGTAGGGCCAGCCTTGGGCGCCGCGCCGGCCGTCTGCTGCTCCAGCATGCCGCCGAAGCTCGCGGCATCGCGCTGGCGGCGCCTGCGCTGCAGCCACCATCCCGCGCTGGCAACCAGCAAGACCAGCGCCAGCGGCGGCACGATCCAGACCAGCGGCCATTGAAAAATGACGGCGCAACTGGCCAGCAGCGCGGCCAGCGCCACGAAGCCGATGGCGAACAGGCTGAAACGGGTCGTAAGGGAATGCCAGAATCGTTGCATCATGATATGAGGGGCGAGAGGTTGATAGGCATGGTGGATGGCGGGGTCACGTCGCTGCGAGGGATGCGGGGGCAAGGGCCGGCGTACCCACCACCACGGCGGCCCGGTGAAAGGCGTCGAGATTGCTCAGGCATAGCACCTGGCTGGCGTTGCCGGCCGCCTCGTGCCGCGCCAGCACCAGCGCCGCCAAGGTGGCCACCTGGCCACTCTGGCCGCAGGCCGCGGCCACGCTGAATACGTCGTTGCTGAGATCGAGATCGGGCAGCAGCGTGCCGGCATTGTTCATCAGTTCGATCATGCGGCTGGAGCGCTGGTCGGCATCGGCGTATAGCCGCGTGATGGCTGCCGGGGCGACCGACGCCGCCACCATGGCCTTGCTGCCCAGTTCCGCCAGCAGGGTGGCATCGCCATGGCCACGGTTGTCCGCCGACTGGCCACGCGCTGCCAGGCTGGCATGGTGCAGCAGTACCGGCGTGTCCGTCTGCAGCGCCGCCGCCTGGGCCGCATCGGCCAGCAACAGCCCGGCCGCGCCTTCGCCGGGAATCTGCCCGCCCGGCTGGCCGGCATGGAACAGCAGGCCCCGCGTGCTCCAGTCATGCACGGTCAGCTCGCCGATATGGGAGCCGCAGGCCAGCACGATGGCCAGGCAAGGCTGCTCTTGCAAGGCGGCCTGCGCGGCCAGTTGTTCGATCAGCGCCAGCGGGCCGCCGTCGCCGGCCAGGTGCACCCCGAGCCTGTCGGATGGCCAGCCCTGCTGTTCCGCTTGCGCGCGCAGCCAGGCGGCGCCCGTGTCGCGTTGCTGCGGGTCCCAGTCGGGCGGCAACAGCAGATGCAGTTGCAGGGTCGGCAGCGGCAGCGCGGCGCGCGCGGCCGTTTGTGCCGCCTTGTCGTGGTCGAGTCCCGTGTGCATCGCCGCTTCCTGCATCAGTTCGGTCAGTACGCCGGCGCCCAGCGCCAGTGCGCGCAAGTGTTCGGCATCGAAATGCGGCGCCGCAGCCTGTGCCGTATCGGCCGGGCGAGTCTGCAGCCAGGCGTCAAGCAGGGTCTTCTGGGCATGTTCATCGAGGTCCGCCACGCGGGCGCTCATCACCGGGTAGCCTTGCGCGTCGGTCAGTTCCGGGTCGAGCTCTGGACGCTGCTGCTTGTCCAGCAAGGCGGCCGCCAGTTCATGTGCGGAGGCGCCACCGGGCATGCGCAACGCGGCGGCGGCCAGGTGCAGCGGCGCGCGCGGCGCAGGGACAATACCGGGCGCCCCGGCGGCGGCGCCGGCGGCCTCGGCCAGCGCGGGCGGTGCAGCCGGCGCGGCCAGCCTGGCCAGCAGTTTCCTGCCCAGCCACCAGCAGGCGAGCAGCGCCAGCGGCAACGCCAGCATGCTGCCGGCCAGGTCGCCCGTCGATGGCATGCGCGTGCTGCTGCGCCAGTACCAGATCGCGCCGCCCCAGCACAAGGCGAACACGGCCAGTATCAACAGGCTGCGCCGCAGCCACGGGCGCATCAGCGCGGTTCCTTGCAGTGGCGGCCGGATCTCATAGCTGATCCGTGGTCGCTTGCTGGCTGGCGATCAGTACCGCGCCACAACTGGTCTTGTCTCCCTGGCGGGCCACCGGCCTGCCATCGACGATCCAGCTGGCGTCGCCGCTGACGATGGGACAGGTGCCATGGCCCGGCCGCGGGCATGACACCTTGTCGCCCACGCGCGCGATGCCAATGCCGCCGCTGTCCGTCACCGCCGATGCCTCCAGCACGCTGCCGCCATGCGATGTTTTATCGCCCAACCTGATTACGGGACCAGCCATATGTGCTCCTTCCAATCATCGTTGCTGTTTCATCACCCCAGGCACGCGCAGTTCGGTGTGGCCGAAATCCATCATTTTCCAGCGGCCCCCCCAGGTCATGCCGACCGATTCGGCCACTTCACCGTACAGCTGATAGCCGCGCATGGCCCAGGGGTCTTTTTCCGAGATCACCAGCTTGCCATCGCGCAAAAAGGCGCAATCGGCCGCCAGGCCATACTGATGCCAGCTCTGGAACGCGGCCGCATTGGTGACATTGCTGCCCATGTCGGCCAGCATGTTTTGCCGTTCCGGGCTGCGGTAACCTTCCAGGATGGCCATGTCGTAGCCATGTCTTTCCTTCATGATCTTGAACACCAGCAACAGTCTTTGTGCGTATTCGGCATGGAGCAGCGTCCAGTTGCGGCTGGCCGATACCAGCATCGGCCGCACTTGCTGCACTTCCTCGGTGGCGAACACCAGCGGCGGCAAGTCCACCGGCGGCACCAGCTGTTCGCCTTGCAGCAGGGCCGACACTTGCGTATTCATTTCGCGCGTCGAGACCTCGTACCCGCCCAACACGCTCTTGCTGCTTGCCAGCAAGGCGATCAACGGTGGCAAGCACATCACCGCCGCACCGCCCAGGAACAGCAGGTAATGGCGGCGCACGAACGCCGCGCTGCCGAGCAGCCTGCTGGCGCCGCCACGGCGCAGCGTGTCCAGGCCGGCGTTCCTGCGCCGTGCCATCCGACCGAGCCGCAGCGCGAAGCTGTGTTCGGCCGTCGCCAGCGCCCGCATCAGCAGTTCGCGGCCGGATGGAAACAGCACGAGCCAGCTGATCAGGCATGCCAGTAAAAAATACAGTGCCACCGCGAATAAAAACACGCCCACCCCGTTCGAGAAAGGTGCCATGCACGGCAGCGGAATGCCGCTGTGCCAGCGTTTGCGCTAATATTGCCGCTGAGTATATCTTACTAACTTGCTAATTATGGGGGCTACATTTCAATTGTGCGCCGGGTATGCACTATTGATTTCCTAACATGCGTCACGCTTTTTTTTATTGTCGTAAGGTGTTGCAAATATTGACAGGAGTTAAGATTTTGCAAAGCAATGACGACAGCCCACGGCCATCGACAAGGCCCAGCTTATTGACGCCCGCGCAGCAGGCCGAGGCGGACCGCAGCCGCATACTCAGCCATCTCGAAGGCGGCAGGCGGCCCGCGCCCGCGCCCCATGACGGCAGGCGCGCGCGCCGCTGGCCTGTCTGGGGGGGCATGCTGGCCGGCGCCGTGCTGCTGCTGGCCGCCGGAGCCTGGCTGGGGCAACGCGAGTCGGCGGCCGTGGCCGAACCCGTCTTGGCTGGCATGGTGCCTGCAGCGGAAACACCGGCCGTGGCCGCCGCTCCCGTCGTCGCCGCGGCCAGCATACGCGAGGAAGAACAGCCGCCGCCGCGGCAGAGCCTGAGCGAAATGCTGGACGCCGACTTGCCAGCCCCAGTCCCGGTTTCGGCACCCGTGCCCGGTTCCAGGGATGTGCTGAGCAAGGCACTGGAAGGCCCGCAGAAGAGCGCGCCCAGGCCGGCGCGCGCACCGCAGAAAAAAACACCGGCAGCACCGCACAAGTCCGCTGGTCGGGAGGCCAGGCCCGCCGCCACGCCGGAGCAGGAAAGCGACGTGGCCCTGCTTGCGGCCTTGGTATCGCATGCCCAGGCCGGCACGCCGCCCAGACAAACGCCGCCCAGCCTGCAAGTTCAGCTGCAACAATGCAGCAAATTGAAGCCGGCGGCGGCGGAGAGTTGCCGGCAGAGAACCTGCGCCGGCCATACGGGCAAGCCGCCATGCAAGGCAGCCAGGACTGTAGCGAAGGGCGCGCAATGAGCGCGGCGCTGCAGGAACGGTCGCGCTCGTCACCTGCACATGCTGTGGACCGATGCGAGCAAATCATTGTCCGTCGGGGGCAAGAACTGGCGGATTTCGGCCTGCCCGACAATGACGGCTAGCGCAGCAGCGAAGGGGCGGGAATGGTCGGCTCGGCGCGTTATTCCCGCTACCGCACCCACCTGGCGCGCGGCCACCGCGTCTATGTGTTTGTAGCCGTGGAAGAAATACGCGGCCAGGAAAGCGAGGCAGTGCATGGCCATCAGGCAATCCATGCGCTGGCCTGATGCGCGCGGTGTGCCGCATGCGATCTGCACCGGCAACGCCGGGCCCCGCGCAATGGCAGCGCGCTTGCTCATGGGGGCGGCCCACGGAGCCGGCCATGCCGGAGCTGCGCGGCCTTAACGGCACGCAATGATTGCCGCCGTCCCGATTTCAATCGAAACACGCTTGCTTCAACGAAATTTCTAGGGTGTAATGGTTTTTGTAAAAGTGCTTATTTGCTAATTTTTACGGGAAACCCCGTGTTGGAGTTCCGGATGTCCATGTCCTTGCCCGCCAGTTTCACGCAAGCCAGCAGACTGCTGCAACTGACCACGCCCCTGGGCGCCGACCGCCTGCTGGCCGAGTGCGTGCGCGGCGAGGAAGGCTTGAGCTCGGGCTTCGTCTTCCAGATCGCGGCCCTGTCCACGGACGCCGCCATTTCGCTGCGTGCCCTGATAGGCCAGCCGGCCCTGCTGCAACTGATGACGGCTGCCAGCGCCGAGTCGCCGCGTCCGTTCCACGGCCACCTCACCGCCGTCGAACTGGTTGGCGCGAACGGGGGCATGGCGCGCTATCACCTGACCCTGGAACCGTGGAGCGCATTTCTGGCCCACGGCCGCGACAGCCGCGTGTTTCAGGACATGACGGTAATCGATATCCTCGACGCCCTGTTTGCCGCTTATCAGGGGCAGGGCAAGCTGGCGCCGGCCTGGCGTTTCGAGATTCTCGACCGCGCGGCATACCCGAAGCGCAGCCTGAGCACCCAGTACCAGGAAAGCGACTGGGCCTACGCGCAACGCCTGATGCATGAGGAAGGCCTGTTTTATTACTATGAACATAGCGGCGATCCGGGCAGCCCCAGCCTGGGCAGCCACTGCCTGGTGATCGCTGACCATAACGGCGCGTTCCAGCCGAATGCCCAGAGCAGCATCCATTTCACGCAGCCGGGCGCCGTCATGAAGGTTGACAGCATTGACCGCTGGCGCACCGAACTGCGCCAGCAGACCAATGCCATTGCCATGGGCAGCTGGGATTACCGCGCGCTCGACCAGCGCGTCGCCTGCGCGGCAGGCCAGGCGCAGGGCGTGGAACTGCAGAGCCGCGACGCGCCAGGGGCCTATGCCTACGCCACGCGCGAACAGGGCCTGCGCATCGCGCGCAACCAGCTGCAGGCGCTCGAAGCGGGCAAGGAAGTCCACGTGGCGGCCGGTACCGTGCGTACCCTGTCGCCCGGCACCACGTTTGTCCTGCAGGGACAGCCGGTGTTCGACCAGGCCGGCAGCGACGACGAACGCAGCTTCCTGATCGTGCGCGCGGTGCACCTGATGCACAACAACCTGAGCGCGGATCTGCAGTCGTCCATTGTGCAAACGCTCAAGACGGGCTTGCTCGATGCGGCGATCCGCAAGGAGCAAGCCGGCAGCCTGCACCGCATGCCCGCGCTGCTGGGCGCCATTGCCGAACGGCCCGTGTACCGCAACCGCATCGATGCCATCCGCAGCAATATTCCTTATCGCGCCAGCGGCAAGGACCAGCACGGCCATGTGCTGCATCCGCGCCCGACCGTGCAAGGCCAGCAGACGGCCGTCGTGGTGGGCCCGGCCGGCGCCGCGATTCACACCGACCGCGACCACCGCATCAAGGTGCAATTCCACTGGCAGCGCGGCGTCATGAGCCACAGCCGCCTCGACCATCCGCCAGGCGGCAAGCATACTGGCGCGCCCGGCGACGACAGTGCCGGCACCTGGGTGCGCGTGGCCTCCACCATGGCGCCGGTGGCGGGCGCCAACTGGGGCGGCCATGCCTTGCCGCGCGTCGGTCAGGAGGTATTGATCGATTTTCTCGAGGGTAATATCGACCGGCCGCTCGTCATCGGCACCGTCTACAACGGCGAGGGCGCGGTCGATGCCCAGAATAACCGCGTGGCCCATGGCGCCGGGCCGGCCACAGGCAATGCACCGGCCTGGTTTCCCGGCGAAGCAGGCGCGCATGCCCACCCGGCCGCGCTGTCCGGCATCAAGAGCCAGGCCATGCAGGCCAGCCAGCAGGGCGGTGCGGCCTACAGCCAGCTGGTATTCGACGACAGCCCGGGCCAGCCGCGCGTGGCCTTGCAGCGCCATGCGGGCGCCCACCAGGGTACTGCCGAACTGAACCTGGGACACCTGCGCCATCAGACGGATAACCAGCGGCTGGCCGCCGCCGGCTTCGGCGCCGAACTGAAAACCGAGCACAGCGCCGCGCTGCGTGCGGGACAGGGGCTGCTGCTGTCGACCGACGGGCGTGGCAATGCCAGCGGCACGCAGATGGATACCAAGGAAGCGACGGCCCAGATCGAGCAAAGTCTGGCCCTGCTGACGTCGCTTGCCGAGACGGCGCACAAGCACAAGGCGGTGCTGAACGCCGGCCAAGGCCAGACGGCAGCGGCGTCCGATACGCTGCCGGCGCTGAAGCAAGTGGTGAACAGCCTCGACATGCTCAAGGGGACGGCGGGCACGGGCGAGAGCCCGGTGACGGCCTATGGCGCGCCCCAGTTGCAATTGTCCAGCCCGGCCGGCATAGCCGCCACCACGCCGCTCAGCGCTCTTTTCGCCGCCGGCAATACCAGCAGCATCGCGGCAGGACAGGACATCAATTTCGGCGCGCAAGGCAACCATTTTCACGCGATCAGTGCTGGCATCAGCCTGTTTACCTTTGGCAAAGCCAGCCAGGCCGACAAACCCAACCAGGAAACCGGCATCCGCCTGCACGCCGCCAGCGGCAAGGTCAGCAGCCAGAGCCAGTCTGATGAAACAAAATTAACCGCAGACAAGGCCGTGACCGTGGCCAGCGTCAGCAAAAGCGTGCACATCAGCGGCAAGCAGCATGTGCTGATGACAGTGCAAGGCGCCTATATCAAGCTCGAAGGCGGCAATATCGAGATTCATGGCCCGGGCAAGATGGAATTCAAGGCTGGCATGAAGGAGTTTGCGGGGCCGGCGAGCAGTAGCGCGGCAATGCAATTGCCGGCAGGTGACATAAAGGGGTGCGAGCAATCCAGCAGGAATGCCAGCGCCACCCAGGCTGGATCACAAACACTATAGCCCGGGGAATTTGCATGGAAGCGATGACCGAGACGCTTGCCAGCCTAGCATGGGAAGCACCACTTCAGCTGCTGCATAAACAATTTTATGACACGGCACATGACCGATGTCTGTTGTGGGTCAATCCTGCCCAGGGAGATCCATTTTCTTCGCACGCGATCGTGCAGAAAAGAAAAATAGTTGTGCCCATTGCCCACCCCCGTTTCGACCAGCGGTTCGCGCCTTATCTGATCGAGCTGGCGCTGGATGAGTATGCCGACGCCGAGCTGTTCAAAATGAGTGTCGAACTTGCCTGGCAATCCTGGGGCAAGGACAGTCTGTTGGCGGGTAACGGTCAGACGATCGCCGGATGGATCATCAGTGACGCAGCGCCGGAAGACCTGGCCCGCCATTGGGCCAGCCATTGCTACATTCATGCGGTGCAAGGTTTGGAAAAATTGCTCAGATTTCATGACCCTGGCGTGCGTGAATGGTTATGGACAGTGATGACCGTCGACCAGCGACGTCAGATGCTGGGACCTGCCAGCAGCGTGATCGCATTGGATCGTCGGCAAAACCTGATGCGGCATGCGCTGGATAAGGACGGCGCGTCTGCTTCCCATGCGGCGTCAGGCCAGCGGCTGATATTAAGCGCGGCACAGTGGGTGCAGGTGGATGATTATTCCACCGTCCATGCCGCGTGGTTGAGGTGGGGGAAAGCGCTGCCAATGCTATGGGAAAAGGCGGTTTTTTCAGCATTGGCCCATGCAACGCGGTATGGCATCGTCGATAAAAAAGACCGTGAATTATTTGCTTTGCATGTTTTGCAAATCGGCAGTGATTTCCATGATGATCAGCGCCTGCAGGCCGTGTGGAGAATGACGGGCGCCGGCGAATTTTACGGCGCTGCGCTCGAAGAGGTGACTGGATGCCCTGCAGATCAATTACAAGATTATTGGTCCAGACAATAAGATAAAGAATTCAGGAAAATCATGGCATTTACTAACCCAAAAAACCCGGAATGCGAAAACTGCAATAAGTCCGGACTGGCTATTCTGCCTGTCCGATATGCCGTTGTGCCCAATAATATTGATGCGGCACTGCCCGATCCGCTAGGCAATAAAGTCACGGATGTCAAACTCAAGCATCACAAGTATGCTTTGCGCACCCTGCGTCAGGGATTTGTCTATCTCTTTTATGAAAAGCATGCGCGTGGCAGTCAAATAAAATGGGAAGTGTACAGCGTCTCCGAGGCGGGGACATTGTGGAAACAATATTTTACCGGTGGTCTCAAGCCAGTAACCGTTGAGCCGGTCTGTTCGCGCAATGGGCATAATATTCCTGCCTCGATCATATCGATAGAAAAGCCCGAAAAATGTGGCAAAGTCTGGCTGGCATTTTCAGACCATGCGTGGAGCAAGGAAACATTTACGCTGTTTGCCTCTGACGAAAAATTGCGCGACAGGCGCATGCAGACTTTTCTACCTTCGGTATGGATAAAGGCCGGCGGTTATCGGCACGGGCTTCCCGCCAGCAAGGAAAATATCGAAAAGGTCATCGAGTATAAGGAAAATTTCAATTCAACGAGTCTCACCGGGCTGCCGCTTGGGGAAATCAGCACGGTGGAGGGCATCTACAATGCCGCAAGACTGAAAATGGAAAGCACTTGCCATGCATTGCACCTGAGGAAAGGCGAAAGCGAAAAACTTGCTGGCTTGATGCAGACGGTGGGTGAGGCAAAAAACGCCAAGGCCAATGCGCCTGTCATTATCGCCCTGTGGGATGCGTTCGGCATTACACATGAACTCAATGGTTTCCGGAATGAGCCGGCGGGATGGATTAAAAAATACAGTGAAGAACGAGAACTGGAACTGACCGCATTGCAAGGCATCGAAGGCATCAGAAAAACCTTGGAAAATGCGGCGGTGGCGAACGAAGAGCAACGCCAGGAGGATACGCGCAATAATGCGCCGCAAATAAGCTCAACGAAGGGGCGCCGCGATCGGGCAGCAACGTTGGCGGAACCGCAAAGAAGTCGTGAAACCGAAATATGTGATTTGCTGGACCAGTGGGCCCGGGAGCAGGTACCGCTTACCATGGGTTTCAGCGCGCGCCTGAACGATGCCAATAGCTACCCCGAACCAGCGCGCAGCATCAAGGTTGCCAAGGTGAAGGCGGATGCAGACAGTTTTATCGCCAGACGAAAGGAAAACGCTCCTGCAATGGTGGCGAAAGCCAAAGAGCTTTCTTGGTCGAAATATGAGGAAAGGCTGGAGCCTGGCGCTTATCAGGAGTTCAGGAAGAAATATGATGGGCTGCTGGACGAAGCAAAGAATATGATCGATGAAAGAACGCATGATCTCATCATGTGGCTGGAATCAAGGGCCTTGATTAATTATTTGAGTGAATTTAATGAAGAGAGTATCGGCGACGGGATTGCATTTGAGGATAAGATAGGCAGCGCGATAAACGGCATGAATTCGAGTGTGCAGGGGCAGGAGAAAATTACCGAGTGGGTAAAGGAAATGAAGGCGCATGAGACAAATCTTCTTTGGCGCGCCCTGTCCTTGAATCAAAAAGAGCTAGCTGAACAATTTAATGCTGCGCTGGCAGAAGCTGGGACGAGTTTCAGCGAGGTTGGCAGGGCCAGTATGGATTTCTTGGCAGCGCATGTCAGAAAGGCCTGCGATATCTACAAGAAGGTCAATACCATGCAAAATACCCTGCTGAAAGCTGCAGACGCTGCGGAGGGTATCAAGGTCATCAAGGTGGTCGAGCTTGATCGCTTGTTCATGACCGTTGGCGATTTGCTGTTCAGGCCTTTTATGAAGAGAGGGGCGGATTCCACCGCTGAATATGCCGTTCGAGGTCTGATGATGGCGCGTGCCGGAGTGGAACCGGATCGTATCATCAGTGCAATCGAAATTCAGGCTAAGCAGGAAGGTTTGGCCAGAGCAGATATCGTACGCCGCCTGTCGACAGCAAAAAGCTTCATTGGATCGGGGAATGATTTAAAAAGCGAAAAATATGCGGCATTGGAAAAAAAATGGATGGAAGTCAAGGGCGATGCGACAAAAGGGCCAACAGCGCTGAAGGAAAATCGGCTGTCGCTGCTGGTCGCGACCTTGGAAATTATCAATCTGGTAAAGATTGCCTGGGAATTCAAGGATAATAAAAAGACACTGGGCGAGTTATGTGCTGCCATATGCTCGACAACTGCCGCAATTCTTGATATCGGCGCCAATGCGGCGAAGCATCTGGTCGGCGACAAGGTATCGGTGACATTCCAATATTTAAAGGTATACGGCGGTGTTCTCAGTGCGGCAGCGGGTTATTACTCGGCCGCCAAGGAGGCGGAAACAGGAAGAAAATATCTGGATAAGGAAAATTATCATCTTGCGGCTCTTTATTTTTCCAAATCGGTAGTGCAGTTTATTGCAGCAACACTCGGTTTGCTTTCAAGTTTTTCCTATGCGGCACCCTTGCTGAAAGCCAGCAATCAGAAAATCATGCAGTGGACAGGATCAAGGCTTTTGTATTATCGCCTGTTTAGCATGACCTGGGCGGTCCGTCTTAATATGGTGGGGCTGGCCATTACCCTGATTATATGGATAGTAGTGCCGGATGCATTGAAGGAATGGTGCGAGAAATGTCCGTTTGGAAAGGAAAGGGACAAAGGAACGAAAAATCCGCAGATATTGTTGGAGGAGCTTGGTGATGCTTATCAAAAAATATCATGAGGAATAATATGCCTGAATTATCTTACCAGCTGGTCAGTGGAGTCATCAGCGATCTGAAGACGTCCAGCATGCACGTGAATTATTTGAAGAATGCTGAGTCGTTCAAAAAAATGGCCGGCTTGACGGCTGTGGCTCAGGCTGCGGCGGGGGAGCCTGCTGCTGTCCACAGTGCACAGGCGGCGGCAAGCGAAGGAGATCCGGTGACAGGTTTTACCATGCATGTGGGTGGCAGGCCGGTTACTGGAAGTTTTTGGGAAGTTGATTTCAGGGATGGAGACGAGGTTCAGGTGGTTGGATACGCAAAAGGCCATGCCTTTATCGCTGTCGCAGTCGTCGATGTGAAGCAGGGGAAAATATGGATGCAGCCACATTGCGAACGCGGGACACTCGCCAAAAAATACCATCTTTTGAAATGCTGTGGGTATGCTTTTATTGGCTTGTATGTTTTTGAAATTTTATTGGGATATTTTACGGGCTTCCCAATATGGTTTGTTTTGCTTTGTTCTACTTTCATTAATCCAGTTATCTTGTTTGTAACGGTTGGCCTGAGCTGGAAGGATTTTATGGGTTTTGCAAGAGAAATGAACAGGGTGGGCAGGGCACTGGGGATCGCCGCGCCGGAAAAAATTGATCTTTTTAAAAGCACCAAAAAGTCAAGGAAGTCAGGAAAGCCGGATTTGCCGATGGGCGTGTATTATTTGTAAATCTTATGCGGAAAATGGACGATGCTGCAGGTTTTCTGATGGGCCGCTCTGCAAGCGGGAAGGAAAAATGACGAATTTTCATGTGGCCAGGGCTACTGCAAGGCATCGAAAAAATCTTGCGAAAAAACCATTAAAGGTGGCATTGCAGCCGCCAACCATGGCATGCCCGAAGCGCACTAGGGCTTCAAATGGCCGAGAAGCAGCAAATTCTTTTTTTCATAGATGACCAGCATGGCAGCGCAAACGAACTCAATGTGCGACTGCAGGCCGATGGCCTTGCTGCGCTCCCCACTGGCAATGGCCAGTTCAAATGGGATCAGCGAAGCGTCGAGGTCACGATATAGACTGCGCAGCAAGCCATCTATTTCGTCAGTGCGAGCGATGGTGCTGTTAGCAAGGGCGTGCGATTTCACGCGCCTTATGCCGGCAGGCTCTGGCCGAATTCCAAATCGAACATGGCGCGCTGCACGGCGATATCAACGGCTGCTTCCCCGCAAGGGTAGCCGTCCGTGGAACGGGCGCCACCCATCGGCGCCAGATCGCGTTGCTGATCGAGGATTGTGTATTGCGGATACCAGGCCGATTCCAGCTTGAAGGCGGTGGCTTCGATGGTGAATTTTCCGTGATGGGCGAGGCGGGTAAGTAAGGTATTGTCCATGGTGTGGTCGATCTATTTCCTTGTTGTTTGATTCAATATTGAAGTGAAAAGCATTGCTGGTCTGTGCGTTTCAGCACACAGATCGATGGGCTGGCAGGCATTGAAAACGCCATCCAGTCCCTTGTCGAAAGGATTGCTGACGTGTCGCGCAGGCCCTGTGGATTCGATCTTCTGCGCATCCCGCAACTTTAGGGGCGCGGCTCGACCAGGCAACGCGCGCTGGCGGCCAGCCGCGCAAGTTCCGTTGCCAAGGGCGCCTGTTGCTGGCAGTCTGGCATGGGTGCCAGGAGCAGGTGCGCGGGCCGCCCATGGTGCGACGATGCGCAATCGGCAGTAAGACGGGCGACAAAGATGGTCCGCGATGCCGCCGGCCCGCATGCCAGCGCACCAAGCATGGGGAGAGTGGTCGTCACAGCGAGGGCGCAAAAGGGTGGCGAGTCACCGGGCCGAGAGCGCCAGCATGGCCAGCAAGCCGCGCCGGTATCTCATCGTTTCCTGTGCGCGCCGGAGCCGCTCGGGCAGGCGCGCCGCCATCGTTCCAGAGCGGCGGGCTCGTTAGCGAAGACTTCGCCCATCCGGACCCGGCTGACAGCGCATTGCTGGCCGTACCAACGGGCTGCGCCCGGTCATTCCCCGGCCATGTTCCTGCCTCCCTTAGTTGCCCACCGCCCGATCCGGAATAATCCACTGGAAATCCGTCAGGGTGAATGGTGCCAGGCAGGGGCTCTTCGGATTGAGCGAGGCGCGCAGGTTCGGGCATTGCGGATTTTGATAGCTGGTCACGCCCGGCGTCATGGCTTTAAAGCTGCTGGGCCAGCCCGCGTTCGCATGGCAGGTGTAGCAGCTGGTGCCGACGGGGTGCGTTACCAGTTCGATGTACGGATTGGTGGCGACGGGGAGCAGCTCCGGCTTGCCTTTCTCCGGGATGCCGTAGGCTTCCGTCAGCAGGTAATGCTGCCACGGGCCCGTGGCCTGGAGGCCGGCCGGGCGGTTGGCCGCATACGGCGTGCTGTCGGGGCGATCGGACCACCACACGCTTTGCAGGCCCCAGCTGGGAATTTCCTTGGTGTTGATGTGCATGGCGACCGTGACCAGATAGTCGCCGGCGCCGAAAGACTGGCCGGTCAGCCAGTAGCTGGCGGCGTTGATGATGGCCTTGTCGGCTTCGTCGAAACTGGCCCAGTCGGCCTCGCTCACCTTGTGATGGTAAAAATCCTGCAAGCCGTACACTTTGGCCAGTTTGGTGATGGTTGGCCATGGCGTGCTGCCATCATGCTGGTATATCCCGTGCAGGTAGCGCACCCGCGCCATCCGGCCGACCTGCTTGCCGTCGGGGTCGATGGCGACCGCGGACTTCCATTTTTCGTAGCCTGCATAGCCGGGAAACGTGGCGCTGAAGTCGTCGTGCCACACGGGCAGGGCGGTCAGGCCCGTGGCTTTGACCGGCCAATACATGTGCTTGGTCACGACATAGCTGGCGGGCGCATTCAGGTTATGCACGCGCTTGCCGGGATCATCCTTGCTGTACAAGGCGTTCAGGGTGCTTTGCTTGTAGACGGGTTGCCGGGGATCGCGGATGAAATCGAGCGCCTCTTTGCTCAGCGATTCGGTCGCGATCATGATATCGCCATTGAAGGCAAAGTGGATGCCGTCATGGATGCCGCTGACTTTGCCTTCCGGCGTGTACGCGATGGCACCGGGATACGTCTTGATGACCTGCGCCGGAACCGGGTAGACAGGCGTATGTTTGAGGTTGACGGGTGTCAATGTGCTCGCCCCCAGGCGGCCCAGGCGCCGCTTTGGCGGCTTGCCGCCCGGCGCGGCTGCCGCAGCGCTGTCGGTCAAGGGCGCCGTGTCCGCGAACGCGTCCGTGCCGTTGGGCCAGGTGTGCCAGACTGGCCAGTCAAGGCCGGCAGCCGGCTGCATGATGCCGGCCCACAGGCGCCAGCCGTGGGCGCGGACCACGGCATGGTCGCCTTGCGTGACGGCCGCCTGCAAGGCGCGGGTTTCGGCCGGTTCCAGGTAGCCGTAGCCCTTGGGAAATGGCTGGTAGGCGGGCGCGGCGGCTGCTGCGGTGGCGCAGAGCAGGAGCGCGAGGCTGGCGCAGGCTAACTTGGGAACGGACATATATGCTCCTGGTTAAGTTTAGTTGTTGTAAGACATGGTATCCGGAAATAGGTACGGGAATCTCCGCAATTGTCACCGCGGTCTTGGCCAGGCGCATGCGGGAAGATGCGTGCTGCCGCAAATAGGGCATGCCGGCAAAGCCGAGGCCATTGCCCTGGCCAGCGACTCAGTGTAAGGTCTTGCCAGCCCGGCGAGCGCGGGCCGGGCAGGGACGCGCCGCGTCCTCACGGCCTCGCGCCTGCACGCCGCGCGGGCATCAGCGGAGCCTGATTGCATTACCTGAATTGATATCATCATGAAAAACACCAGCAAGGCCACCCTGATCGGGCTGGCCGCCATCGTGCTGTGGAGCGCCATTGTCGGCCAGATCCGCAGTGTCAGCGACCTCCTGGGCCCAACCGGCGGGGCGGCGATGATGTACAGCGTGGCCTCGGTGTTCCTGCTGTTCTCCGTGGGCTGGACGAGGCTGGGCGACTTCCCGCGCCGCTATCTGGCCTGGGGCAGCTTGCTGTTCGTCGCCTACGAGCTGTGCCTGGCCTTGTCGATCGGCTACGCGAGCACGGCGCGCCAGGCCATCGAGGTCGGCATGGTGAATTATCTGTGGCCGACCTTCACCATCGTCGCGGCCATCCTGTTCAACGGCCAGAGGAGCAATTTCTTGATCGTGCCGGGCTTCCTGCTGTCCGTCGCCGGCATCTGCCGCGTGCTGGGCGGCGAACAGGGCTTCGACCTGGCGGGCAGCCTGGCCAACGTGCGCGGCAACCCGCTCAGCTATGGCCTGGCTTTTGCCGGCGCGCTGATCTGGGCCGCGTATTGCACCGTGACGGCGCGCATCGCGCAGGGCAAGAACGGCGTGACCCTGTTTTTCATCCTCGTTTCCGTCAGCCTGTGGATCAAGTACCTGCTGCAAGGCGGTGGCCACATGGCCTTCAGTGCCGAAGCCGTTATTTATCTGCTGCTGGCCGCCTGCGCCATGGGATTCGGCTACGGTGCGTGGAACGTGGGTATTCTGCATGGCAACGTCACCATCCTGGCCGGTGCCTCGTATTTCATTCCCGTGCTGTCCGCCGCGCTTTCGTCGCTGCTGCTGCGCGCGCCGTTGTCCCTGGCCTTCTGGCAAGGGGCGGCGATGGTGTGCGGCGGCGCCGTCTTGTGCTGGCTGGCAACGCGGGCAAGGCGCGTCAGGCCGGTCCTCACCTGAGTCCTGGGAAGATCTCGCCAAGCGACTGGCTGCCTGCGCGCGGCAAGGCCAGAAACGGGTGCCCGCGACACCGAAGACGGTGGTTTATTTTTTATTTGACATTTGTTTCCATTGTCTTATACATGCCGCGCGGGCCCGCTGGTGGCCATTTCCCGGCGGAAAACCGTGCCTGAAGCCCGCCAGCCCGGGATATTTGCTGTCTTATATAAGATTCCTCGCCATTGGATACACAAACAGCGGCAGGACAGTCTAAAATACGTGGTGGGCAAGCACGGCGTCACCGCCGGCACACTAGCCGTCCAAAGCAAGGCTAACCGTCCTGTGTTTGGAATGAAGAAAGTTAACCACCAGGCATCACCGCATACAAGGGAATGAACATGGCAACACAAAAATCCAAAATCATCTACACGCTGACTGACGAGGCGCCGCTGCTCGCGACGTATTCCCTGCTGCCAATTATCAAAAAATTCACCGCGCCGGCCGGCGTGGACGTCGTTTCCAGCGATATTTCGGTGGCGGCACGTGTACTGGCTGAATTCCCGGAATTCCTGACGGACGCGCAAAAAGTCCCGAACACCCTCGCTGAACTGGGCAAACTGACCCAGCTGGCCGACACCAACATCATCAAACTGCCGAACATCAGCGCCTCGCAAGGCCAGCTGATCGCCTGCGTGCGCGAATTGCAAGGCCGTGGCTACAAGCTGCCGGACTATCCTGAAGAGGCGAAAACGGACGAAGAAAAAGCCCTGAAAGCCCGCTACGGCAAGTGCATCGGCAGCTCCGTCAACCCGGTCCTGCGTGAAGGCAACTCGGACCGCCGCGCACCGAAGGCGGTCAAGGAATACGCGCGCAAGCACCCGCATTCGATGGGCGAATGGAGCCAGGCGTCGCAAACCCACGTCTCGCACATGCACCATGGCGACTTCTACCACGGCGAAAAATCGCTGACCCTGGAAAAAGCGCGCGACGTCAAGATGGAACTGGTCACGGCCTCGGGCAAGACCATCGTGCTGAAACCGAAGGTTTCCCTGCAGGCTGGCGAAATCATCGACAGCATGTTCATGAGCAAGAAAGCGCTGCTGGAGTTCTACGAGAAAGAAATCGACGACGCCTTCAAGACGGGCGTGATGTTCTCGCTGCACGTCAAGGCCACCATGATGAAGGTGTCGCACCCGATCGTCTTCGGCCACTGCGTGCGCATTTTCTACAAGGACGCGTTCGCCAAGCACGCCGCGCTGTTCGACAAGCTGGGCGTGAATGTCAACAATGGCATGAGCAACCTGTACGACAAGATCGAAACCCTGCCAGCGTCGCAAAAGGATGAAATCCTGAAAGACCTGCACGCCTGCCACGCCAACCGTCCGGAACTGGCCATGGTCGATTCGGCCAAGGGCATCACCAATTTCCATTCGCCCAACGACATCATCGTCGACGCGTCGATGCCTGCCATGATCCGTATCGGCGGCAAGATGTGGGGCGCCGATGGCCGTCCGAAGGACGTCAAGGCTGTCATGCCGGAATCGACCTTCGCACGCATCTACCAGGAAATGATCGGCTTTTGCAAATGGCATGGCAACTTCGATCCGAAAACCATGGGCACCGTGCCGAACGTGGGCCTGATGGCGCAGCAAGCGGAAGAATACGGTTCGCACGACAAGACGTTTGAAGTGCCGGAAGGCGGCATCGCCAACATCACCGACCTGGAAACGGGCGAAGTGCTGCTGACGCAAACGGTGGAAGAGGGAGACATCTGGCGCATGTGCCAGGTCAAGGACGCGCCGATCCGCGACTGGGTCAAGCTGGCCGTCACGCGCGCGCGCAACTCGGGCATGCCTGCCGTGTTCTGGCTCGACACCTATCGTCCGCATGAAAATGAAGTCATCAAGAAGGTCCAGGTTTACCTGAAGGATCACGACACCAGCGGCCTGGACATCCAGATCATGTCGCAGACGCGCGCCATGCGCTACACGCTGGAACGCGCCTTCCGCGGCCTGGACACCATCTCCGTGACCGGCAACATCCTGCGCGATTACCTGACCGACCTGTTCCCGATCCTGGAACTGGGCACTTCCGCCAAGATGCTGTCGATCGTGCCGCTGATGGCCGGTGGCGGCATGTACGAAACGGGTGCGGGCGGTTCGGCGCCGAAACACGTCAAGCAGCTGGTGGAAGAAAACCATCTGCGCTGGGATTCGCTGGGCGAGTTCCTGGCACTGGCCGTGTCGCTGGAAGACATGGGCATCAAGACGGGCAACGCCAAGGCAAAAATCCTGGCGAAAACCCTGGACGAAGCCACCGGTAAACTGTTGGATAACAACAAGTCGCCATCGCCACGCACCGGCGAGCTGGACAACCGCGGCAGCCATTTCTACCTGGCCATGTACTGGGCACAAGCCCTGGCAGCACAGAAGGACGACGCGGAACTGGCGGCGCACTTCGCGCCAGTGGCCAAGGCCCTGGCGGACAACGAAGAAAAGATCGTTGCCGAGCTGAAAGCAGTGCAAGGCAAGGAAACGGATATCGGCGGCTACTACCTGCCGGATCCAGCGAAGACGGAAGCCGTCATGCGTCCTAGCGCCAGCCTGAACGCCGTGCTGGACAGCATCTGATGCAACCTTGATCGGCAGTAAGTTTTATACCGCTGCCTGATAAAAAAAACGCCGCCGGAAGCGATTCCGGCGGCGTTTTTCATTCTCGCAGCGTGTTTGCAGCGTGTTTATTTGTACTGCTTGTAGACGCTGGTGCTGCCGTTGTTTTTCACCAGCAGCACATCGTAGGCATCCTTGCGGGGCCCTTCCATGCCGGGCGAACCCATGGGCATGGCGGGCACGGCCAGGCCTTTCGCCTTGGGCTTTTCACGCAGCAGCTGCTTGATGTCGCTGGCCGGCACGTGGCCTTCGATGGCATAGCCGTTGACCATGCCCGTATGGCAGGAGCCGAGCGCATCGGGAATGCCGGCCAGCTTGCGGTATTGCGCCGGCATCTCCACGTTTTTCGCCCGCACCGTGAAGCCGTTCGCTTCCAGGTGCTTGATCCATTCGGAACAGCAGCCGCAGGAGGCGCTCTTGAAGACGTCGATGACGGGCGCGGCCGCCATGGCAATGAGGGGCAAGCCCAGCAGGCCGGCGAAGGCGGCGCGCAGTAACAGAGGTTTGATCATGGTGTTATTAGGTCCAGTAAGAAGAAAAGCTGAGAATGCCTGTCAAAACCTGCTGTGCGTCGGCATGGGCGGCCAGCCGTGCTTGCCGGCCCGGCGCCCCGTACCTTCATGCGGTTGCGCTGCTTGGCCGCCTTTCCTTTCCGCTCGCTACGGTTTTGTCAGGTGCTGTTTGTCGATGCAAGGAGATTAAGCGTGCCACGGCAGACGCTGTCGGCAGCGGGCGTGGCGTGCAGGCTGCGCTGGCGCAGGCCTTATGCGTGCACGTGCCGGGGAGGGCGGCGCAAGCCGTCGGGGATGATGCCGTCGAGCAGGGGCATGGCGGCGCTGCTGACGCTTTCCGCGCCAGGCAGGACGGGCAGCGTGCCAGGCCTGGGCGGCGGCATGAAGGCGCCCATGCACAGCGTAGAGCAGGCGCTGCAGGTGGCATGCCCGCCTTGCGCGTCACTGTCGCCAGTCTGCTTTGCGGCTTCTACTGTCGCGGCCGGCATGGCGGCATGGCGGTGGCACGGGGCCATCGACATGGCCTCAGGCGCGGGGCTGGCCGGAACCAGGGCGGATGCGCAAGCGAACCCGAGGCCGGCCGTGGCCGCATGCAGCGGGACCGCCGTCATCAGGAGCAGGATCAACCAGGTTTTGAAGAGTCTGAGCATCGGCGCGCAGTATACCATGGGCATCAGTGCGTTTTGCCTGCCGGCCGCGAGCGTTTCAGCCGGCTGCGTGCAGGGACTTCGCGTCATACATGGCGCGGTCGGCGTGGCGCAGCAGTTGCTGCATGGTTTCGCCGTGCTCGGGATAGTGCGCGACGCCGACACTGACGGTGATCGGCAGCCGCAGCCCGTCGCCCAGGTGGACGGGCGCCGCCAGCGCGAGGTGGATTTTCTGCTCGATGTAGGCGACGTCGGCGCCCAGCGCCTGGTACTCGACGAGAATGACGAACTCGTCCCCGCCAAGGCGGGCCAGGGTGTCGCTTTCGCGCAAGCAATCCTTGATCTTGCCCGCCACCGCTTGCAGCAGCAAATCGCCACAGGCATGGCCATGCTGGTCGTTGACGAGCTTGAAGTTGTCGAGGTCGAGAAACAGCAGTGACAAGCGGCTTTGCTGGCGGTGCGCGCGCGCGAACGCGGTGTGCAGGCGGTCGTGGAACAGGCGGCGGTTTGGCAGCCGCGTCAGTTCATCGTGCATGGCCATGAAGTGCATCTGCTGCTGCAATTGCTGGCGTTCGATGGCGGTGGCCAGTTGCTTGGCCACGAACTGCAGCAGATCCTGGTCTTGCGCCGTGCATGCGGCGCCATCCTGCGTGCATTGCAAGGCCAGCGCGCCTATGCAGCCGTGCGATGCCTGCAGCGGCACGGCAAGGCAGCTGGGCGCCAGGGGACCGGCGGCGGCCTGCAAAGCCGGCGGCAGGTGCGCCATCCGCTCCGCTGGCAACTGCAGCATATTGCCGCTATGCAGGACTTCCTCGCACAGCAAGCCGGCCAGTGGTGTGGGCGGCAGCGCCGCACTGGCGTCGGCGTGGCTGGCCAGCCGGACTGGCCCCCCGTGTGTATCCTGCAAAACCAGGGTCAGCGTCCCCGCAGGCAAATGCTCGCCGATGATCTGCTGGACGCTGCAGAGCAGCTCGGGCAGCGCTTGCGCGGCATGTACCGCCTCCGAGATGGCATACAGCGCAGCCTGCTTTGCCTGCGCCTGCTTCAGCGCGCTGACATCGCGGGCCACGGCCACGCGCAGCTGGTCGGCGGCGGACCAGCGGGCTGACCACATGATATGCACGAGCCGGCCATCCTTGCGCAGGTAGCGGTTTTCGAAGTGTGTCTGAGCATGGCCATCCATGATGGCCCGGGCGGCTGCGAGGGTGCGCGCGCGGTCGGCGGGGGCGACCAGGTCGATCATCTGCAGTCCCACCATTTCCTGTTGCGTGTAGCCGAAGATGCGCTCGCAGGCAGCGCTGACGAACACAAAGCGGCCGTCCACGTCGACCATGCACACGGCGTCGAGCAACAAGTCGGTAAAGCTGGCCAGCGGCGCGCGCAGAATCTTGTGTTCCATAGACTTTCATTTTGAGACATTCCCAGCTGTGGCGCAACTTGTTCGGGGCCGCTGCGGACGCCGGCATGAAAATGTTTCATTTCCCCGACGCTCAGGTTTTACAGTTTGTTGCCGTTAATGCAGTATTGCCATGCAATGCAGGCCGCCATGCCGTACAAGGGGATGAGGGCTTGCCTGATTGCTATCATTTAATTGTAAAATATTTAACGGTATCGATATGTCATCCATGCACCCTACCTACTCCTGCAAGGCGACAGCGCCATGACGTCCATTTCTCCCATCAACACCTGGAATAGCCCTGCGGCGCGCACCTCCGCCACTCCTGGCCGGGTCGAGGCGCCGGCGGCGTCGCGCACGCCCACGCCATCGTCCATCGTTGCTCTCAGTGCCGAGAGCGGAAGCGGCGCGGCGGCACTGCAGCCATCGCCGCTGGTGTGGGAGAGCGGCACGCGCGACAAGGTCAGCGAGGCGATGACGAAAAGTTTTTCCTCGTATGCGTTCGGCGGCCGTTTCAGCGGCCTGGGCGAAGCCATGCTGGGCCAGCTCAAGCTGGGCACCTACAATATGTCGCAGGCGCTGCGCCAGCCGCCGCCGAGCACGACGCCGAACGTCTATGCGGCAGCCGCCATCGCACCGGGCGACCTGCATGGCAATGGCGAAGATAATGTCTCGCTTACCATCACCACCCGCAGCGGAGTGGAAGTGAAGTTGTCGCTCGATAGCCAGGGCGATGGCCTGGCCGTGAAGATGAGCACCAGCGGTGACCTCAGCGACGAGGAGAGCAGGGCATTGGGCGACCTGGCGAAAGGCTTCCAGGAAGCCATCGACGGCATGGGGCAGAGCACGCCGAAAATCGCGCTGGCGGGCCTGATGCAGTTTGACCCGCAGGTGCTGGCGTCGGTCAAGCTGCATGCGGAAGTGAAGGTGCGCGGCGAACCGGAAAGCGTGCAAACCCTCGATTTCCAGGCCGACGGCGCGCAGCGCTCCGTCAGCTTCAGCGGCGTGGCCGGCAGCGTGGACCTGAAGGTCGACGCCAGTCAGCTCGATACCCTGGGCAGCAAGGAGCGGCAAGCCAAGGCGCTGAACAGCTACATGAAGCAGTTCGACCAGGCCGCCTCGCGCGGCCATGGCGACGCGGGCCTGGTGGCCATGCTGAAGGACAGCTTTACCGCCTTGCACAGCAATACCGCCGCGCCGGAAGCCGCCACGGCCCTGCCCGAGACGGGCAAGTGGCGCCTGAAGGCCGAGGATACGGCCATCCTCACGGGGCTGGCGGATTTCAGCGCCAGCGTGTCGCAGGCCGTGAACTTCAGCAATCCCATGCGCAGTACGGAAAAGGACGGCTTTGACTATGAAGTGTCGCAGAAGACCACGCAGGCCGGCGTCAGCCAGGATGCGCGGTCGCTCAGGCAACAGCAGCAATCAAAGCTGAGCGCCAGCTACCATGAGTCGCTGGTGGCCGGCGTGCCGCTGCGCCTGACGACCAACACCCAGTCGCAGAACTATACCTACCACCAGATCGAGGATACGGCCAGCAGCGACGCGCAGGTGGCGTACAAGGATGGCAAGCTGGTGAAGGCAAGCTTGCGGCAGGAGGCCAGCCAGTCCGAGCACGTGACAAAATATTTCCTGGGCAAGCTTGAATCGGACAAGACGACGCCCGGCAACTATGCCGTGCTGCGCGACCTGCTTCCCGCGCTGGGGCCGTACAGGACGGGCGAGAAAGACACGACGCCCGAGGCGCGCATCGAACAGCGTAAGCAGGCCCTGTCGGCCTTGCGCGATGACGTGCTGCTGCAGTCCTATCCAGGCCAGACGATCAGCCTGTGGCAGGCCGATGTGCCGCCGGAAGCTGGCGCCAGCCAGGCGACTACGGCGGCCTGAGCATAAAAAAAGCCCGTCTTCCTGCGAAGGCGGGCTTTTTTTGACGGGTTTTTTTGCTGCGGCGGCGCGAAGCCGCTTATGCCTTGGCCTTGCTCTGCTTGATCGCGTAGCCGATGCCCAGGGCAGCGAGCCACACGGGAATCAGGTAGACGGAGATGCGCAGGCCCGGCGTCAGGTACATGATTACCAGGATGCCGGCCAGGAAGACCAGGCACAGGTAGTTGGTGAATGGGTAGCCCAGGCTCTGGAACAGCGTCGTCTTGCCTTCCCGTTTCTTTTGCGCGCGGAAGCGCAGGTGGATCCAGCTGATCATGGCCCAGTTGATGATCAGCGCCGAGACCACCAGGCCCATCAGCACCTTGAACGCTTCGCCCGGCATGAAGTAATTCACCACCACGCAGGCGCCCGTGGCCAGCGCGGACACGCCCAGGGCCGCGAGCGGCACGCCGCGGCGGTTCAGGTGCAGCAGCGCGCGCGGCGCATTGCCCTGCTTGGCCAGGCCGAACAGCATGCGCGTGTTGCAGTACACGCCGCTGTTATACACGGACAGGGCGGCCGTCAGCACCACCACGTTCAGGGCCGTGGCCACCAGGTTGCTGTCGAGCGCATGGAAGATCAGCACGAAGGGGCTGCCGCCCGTGACGACGTTCTGCCACGGGTACAGCGACAGCAGGATGCCCAGCGCGCCGATGTAAAAGATCAGGATGCGGTAGATGGCCTGGTTGGTGGCGCGCGGAATCGTCGTGCTCGGGTCATCCGCCTCGGCTGCCGTGATGCCCACCAGTTCCAGGCCGCCAAAGGAAAACATGATGACGGCCATGGCCATCACCAGTCCCTGCCAGCCATTCGGGAAGAAGCCGCCGTGCTGCCACAGGTTGGCCACGGACGCCTGCGGGCCCGCGTCGCCGGAGGCGAGCAGGTAGGCGCCGAAGACGATCATGCCGATGATGGCCACCACCTTGATGATGGCGAACCAGAATTCCATTTCGCCAAACACCTTGACGTTCAACAAGCTGATGGCATTGATGACGCCAAAGAAGATAAGCGCCGAGACCCACGTGGGCACGTCGGGCCACCAGTACTGCACGTAGAGGCCGACGGCCGTCAGTTCGACCATGCTGACGAGCACGTACAGCACCCAATAATTCCAGCCCGACAGGAACCCGGGCAAATGGCCGCAGTATTTGTCGGCAAAATAGCTGAAGGAGCCGGAGACGGGTTCGTCGACCACCATCTCGCCCAGCTGGCGCATGATCAGGAAGGCGATGACGCCGGCGATGCCGTAGCCCAGCAGCACGGAAGGGCCGGCCATCTTGATGGTTTGTGCGATGCCCAGAAACAGGCCGGTGCCGATGGCGCCGCCCAGGGCGATGAGCTGGATGTGGCGGCTCTTCAGGCCGCGCTTGAGCTCTTGTGGCTCGGTAGTGCCGACTGCCGTCATAGTGTGTGATCCTGATGTGCGGGGATAAAGTCGCTGATTCTAATGCATGGCTGAGCAAAGCAGGAGCTAAATGCATGTTGCACTGCGGGGGCGCAAGCCTGCGGCGCGCTTTCTCCCTGGTCGCGGCGGGCGCGCCAGAGCATCGGGCGGCGCAGAAAGGCGCTGTGGCGTGCTGCTGCGGCGCGGTATGATGACGGCATTCTTCGAGGAGATGGTATGAACCTGGCGCAACGCAGCCGCATGCAAGGCATCAGCCTGGGCTTTTTGGCCGGCTATGTCGATACCCTGGGCTTCATCGCCCTGTTTGGCCTGTTTACCGCCCACGTGACGGGCAACTTCGTGCTGATAGGCGCGGCGCTGGCAAAGGCGTCGCATGCCTCGATCGCCTTGAAATTGCTGGCGTTTCCCGCCTTTATCCTGGGCGTCGCGGCGGCCCGGCTGCTGAGCGTGGCGGCGGAACGGCGCGGCGGGCCGGCCCTGCGCCTGACGCTGCTGCTGGAGCTGGTGCTGCTGCTCGGCTTCATGGCGTGCGGCATGCTGGCCGAACCGCTCACGGCCGAACCGGGCGCACTGGCCATGGCGGCCGGCCTGTTTGGCGCGGCCGCCATGGGCGCGCACAGCGCCATCAGCCGTCTGCTGCTGGCGCACCTGGCGCCTACCTCCATGATGACGGGCAATGTCACGCAAGTGGTGATCGACACGGTCGACGTGCTGCGCGGCGCGGCCGATGGCGCCACGCGCGAGCGCTGCGTGAAGTTTTTCTGGCCGCTGCTGGGCTTTGCCGTGGGCGCCGTGCTGGCCGCCTTTGCCTACCTGGCCGCGGGCTTCGCGGCGCTGGCCGCGCCGCTGGCCATCCTGCTGGTGCTGATCGCGCTGGAGCCCGAGCGCGGTGGTGCCACGGCTAGTTAGGCTGGCGCTGTCGCTTCCCGCCGCTCCCGCAGCGCGTGCAGCACCGGTTCCGGCGCCGTCGACGCCGTCCCGCATGCCAGACTCCGGCCTTGCCCGATTTCGTGCTGGCGCTGCCGGCGCATTGAAAGGAAGCCGCTACTTTGCGGCCGCGACGATGGCCGGCTCGTACACGGCGAGGAATTCCGGCGGCAAGCGGCGCGCGCGGCCGCTGCTCAACTCGATGCAGATCAATTCCCAGCGGCCGCGCACGACGGTGGCGCCGTCGCTGTCGCGGACCAGCTGGAAGCGCCGTTCCATGCTGGAGCGGCCATCGCTGGCGCACAGCCACGTGGCCAGGGTCAGCGCCTCGCCCGCCCTGGTCGGCAGCAGGTAGTCGTATTCGCCGCGGCGTATCGCCATGGCCCGGTCCAGGCGGCGGTAATCGTCCAGGTCCAGTCCCAGGCTGGCCGAGTGGTGCCAGGCGATATGTTCGCACCAGCGCACGTAGACGGCGTTGTTGGTGTGCTGCAGGCCGTCGATGTCGCCCGCTTCAGGCGTGAGGGGCAGGGTGTGCGCATGCGGGTAATCCCAGTTCAATGGAGCTCCTTTCGGTGGATGGACGGCAGATTGTACGTTCTTGCAGCGGCCCATGCTGTCTCCGCACGGCTGAAAAACAGTGTTTTCCCTCTTGATGTATGATGCATCATAATTTCAGGAGATCAACGCCACGCATGAATACGCCATTGGAAAGCCTCTCGCACGTCAATCTGGGCAAGTCCGTCTACGCCATGCTGCGCGAAGCCTTGGCGGCGGGGCGCTTCCAGCCCAATGACCGCCTGCGCATCCGCGAGCTGGCGCTGCAGCTGGGCACCAGCGTCACGCCCGTGCGCGACGCCATGCTGCAGCTGGTGCAGGAGGAAGCACTGGTGCTGCGTTCGCCGCGCGACTTCCGCGTGCCCGTGCTGAGCGTGGCGCGCTACCTGGAAATCCGTGCGCTGCGTCTGGAACTGGAAGGACTGGGGGCGGCTGAGGCGGCGCAGCGCATCGACGACGCCACCCTGGCCGACCTGGAACGGCTGCTGCAGGCAAATGAAGACGCCATCGCCCGGCACGACCTGGCGGCGGCCCTGCAATGCAACCAGGCATTTCACCTGGGCCTGGCGCAGGCGGCCGGCATGCCGACCCTGAAACGGTTCGTCGACCATCTGTGGATGCAGACGGCGCCCCTGATCGCCGCCGGCTATGCGGCCTTTACGCCCGACATGCGGGTGGGCCATCACAGGGAAATCATCAGCGCGCTGCGCCAGCGCGACAGCGCGGCGGCCCGGCGCGCCATCGAACGGGACATTCTCGACGGCGGCGCGCAGATGCTGGCCTATGTGATGCGCCTGGAACGCGTCCATGCTGGCGCAGCCGTACAAGACAAGGAAGACCATGACGCATAAAAACGCGCTCGGAAGCGAGCAGAAATCCGGACAGAAGATCGAACAGAAAACCGCCATCGTCACGGGGGCCAGCCGCGGCATCGGCCACGCCGTCGCGGAGCGCTTCCGCAGCCTGGGCTGGCGCGTCATCACCGTCTCGCGCAGCCCGATACCGGGAGGCTGTCCCCGCAGCCAGGAGCACAACACGCACTTTTGCATGGATTTGTCGGACCTGAGCCAGATCGGCCAGATGGTCGACATGCTGCGCCCCATGCTGGGCGAATCGAAACTGCATGCGCTGGTGAACAATGCGGGAGTGTCGCCGAAGGGGCCGGGCGGCTCGCGCGTCAATTCGCTGACGACGGACATGCAGACGTGGCAGGAAATGTACAACACGAATTTCTTTGCCCCGCTGGCGCTGACGCGCGGCTTTGCGCAGGAATTGTCGAACGCGCGCGGCGCCGTGGTGAACCTGTGCTCGATCGCCGGCTACCGCGTGCACCCGTTTGCCGGCTCCGCCTACGCCAGCTCGAAGGCGGCGCTCGCCTCGCTGACGCGCGAGATGGCCAACGACATGGCGCCCATGAACGTGCGCGTGAATGCCATCGCGCCGGGCGAGATCGACACGGCGATCCTGTCGCCGGGCACCTCGCACATCGTCGACACGCAAATTCCCCTGCGCCGCCTGGGCACGACGGCCGAAGTGGCGGACCTGGTGGAGTTCCTGTGCAGCGAGCGCGCCTCGTACATCACGGGCGCGGAAATACCCATCGACGGCGGCCAGCGCATTTAGGAAGGCGCAGCGGCATGACGCGACATATCGGCATCGCCTGCGTGCGCCCTGGCGAGGCAGCGCGCGGCGACATCAACCGCATCATCATGGAAGAACTGGTGCCGGCGTGGTCAAGCCTGAAAGCGTCCGGCGCTTTCAGGCCGTCATCGGCGGTTTGCGCCAGCAGGGCCGCGATGCCGTCATCCCGGGCTGCGCGGAAATCCCGCTGACCATCAGCGACGCCAATTCGCCGCTGCCCGCGCGCGATTCCACGCGCCCGCTGGCGCGCGCCGCCCTGCGCAAAGCGCTGGCAGCCCAGGGTTCCTGCCCGCATGGGGCAGCGCCGGGGTCAGTGCGCGTCCAGCTGCGTCTGCAGCGCGGCAACCACCAGCGCGTGGTCGTCAGCCTGCGCCAGGCCCGACACGCTGACGGTGCCGACCATGCCCACGCCGCGGATCAGCAGGGGGAAGGCGCCGCCGTGGCCCGCGTATTCGACGTCGTCGAGATATTTCACGTCCTCGAAGCTGCTGCCGCGGCTCTTGTAGGAAATGCCCATGTAATAGGAGCTGCGGCAGAAGCGCTGCACCGTGTTGTTCTTGCGGCGGATCCAGTCCGCCTGGTCCGGCGTGGCGCCCGTCATGGCGTGGTGGAACAGGACCTGGCCGTTGCGCGTGATGTTGACGGTGACGGCCTTGCCCCGCTTGCGCACTTCCTCGACGATCCACAGGCCCACGGCCAGCGCGGTATCGTTGTCGAAGCGGTCGAACTGCAGGGATTCTTCCTGCTGCGCCAGGGTTTGCAGCAAATCGGCGTAGTGATCCATCGGTATAAAAGGCAAGAGTGGCTGGAAGCGCTACTGTAGCGCACCCGGGGACCTGCGCGCGCTTTTTCTGCCGCGCGGCTAAAATACGCGGCATGAACCTGTCCCTGTTTGCCGATGAAGACCTGGAGCCAGCCGCCCCCGCGCCGCTGGTGCCGGGCACGACCGCGTCGATGCTGCTGCGCGGCTTCGCCTTGCCGCAGGTGGGCGCGCTGCTGCCGGCGCTGGACGACATCGCGCGCGCCGCGCCGCTGCGCCACATGCTCACGCCAGGCGGCTTGCCGATGTCGGTGGCCATGAGCAGTTGCGGGCAGCTTGGCTGGGTGACGGACCGGCGCGGCTACCGCTACGCAGCGCTGGACCCCGCCACCGGCCAGCCCTGGCCGCTAATGCCGGCCGTGTTCCTGCGCCTGGCGCAAGCGGCGGCGCTGGCCGCCGGCTATGCGCGCTTCGTGCCCGATGCCTGCCTGGTCAACCGCTACGTGCCGGGCGCGCGCATGGCCTTGCACCAGGACCGCGACGAGCGCGATTTCACCGCGCCCATCGTCTCCGTCTCGCTGGGTTTGCCCGCCACCTTTTTATTCGGCGGCGCCACGCGGGCCGACAAGGCGGCGCGCATTCCCCTGCTGCATGGCGACGTGGTGGTGTGGGGCGGCGTGGACCGGCTGCGCTTTCACGGCGTGGCGCCGCTGAAAGAGGGCGAGCATGCGCTGCTGGGCGCGCAGCGCATCAACCTGACTTTCCGCCAGGCCGGCTAGCGCGGCGTGGTCTCAAACCGCCGGCGTTTCATGCGCCGGCCCATGGCTGGCCCGGCGCCATGGCGTACCCGGCTTCAGGACATACTGCGCATACACGTGGCGCCAGGGAATGGCCAGGTACACCAGCACCACGAGCGAGCATTCAAATGCGGTGGCCGCGGTGGCCGGGTCGAGCTGGCCATTGAGCCATTGCGGCAGCGGCACCAGCAGCAGCCAGAGGGTCTTCCACAGCGCTTCCCACAGCAGCACGGGCAGCATCTGCAGCGGGTAGCGCAGGCCCAGCAGGCATAGCAGCGAGAATGCGGCCAGCATGCAGTTGACGGTGCCCTGCATCAAGCCCCAAGGCTGGTGCGGCATGATAATGCCGGGCCACAGCACGCTGCCCAGTCCCACGACGACAAGCAGATACATGGCGCGCAGCGCATACAAACGGGCGGTCGATACGGTATTCGTGTTCATGGTCAGGTCTCCTGGGTGGGGGCAATGGGGCAACTACTCGACTTCCTTGAGGATCTTTTCCAGGCCGCCCATGCGCGTTTCGATCTGCGCCAGCGAGGCGCTCAGCGCCGCCAGGGCGGCCGCCGTTTCCGCCTGCGAGGCGGCCAGGGACTGGGCCAGTTCCTGGTAGGCGCTGTCCTGCGCCAGCCGCGCGCGGGCTTGCGCCACGCCGGATGCATATTTGAATGCGAAGATGAGGACGGCGGCGGTGCAGCTAAAGAAGAACGCCGCGAAAAATGCATTTTCGGTCATGATGGCCTCGGTTATTCAGGGTTGGGGGTAAGCGACGACGCGGCCGCGGCGATGCTGGCCGGCGTCAGCAGCAGGTGAAACGGGCTGGCTTCAAAATAATTGAGCGCCTTGCCGTCGTGCGACAGTTCCAGCTGGCTGCTGACCAGGCCCGCGCTTTCCAGCTTTTGCAGGTGCAGGTGCAGCAGCGGACGGCTGATGCCCAGGTCGCGCGCCAGCTGGCTGATGTAGTTGCGCCCGCCCGTCGCCAGCGCGGCGACGATGCGCAGCCGGTGCGGGTTGTCGAGCGCCGCCAGCATGGCCAGCAAGCGGTCTCCGGTCGGTGGAGTGTTTGAATCTGTCATGTGTCAACATTATCTGACACATGACAGCGAGTCAAGCAAAATATGCGCGCAAGAGGGGGGCGCTTGCGGGTGCTAGCGCGCCATGGCGCGATCGAGTGCCTGGGCAAAGGCGATGTGGTTGCCGTCCGGGTCGGTCAGCATGATGGTGCGCACCTGCGCCGTTGTCGTCAGCGCGCCATGCGCCACGTTCAGCTGCTGCAAATGCGTGGCCAGCGCATCGATGTCATCGACGGCCAGGGTCGCGGAACCGCCGCCGGCGCGCTCGGGTTGCTGGTACAGCTGCAGCCAGCCACCGCGGTCAAATTTCCATTCGGCGACTCCCGGCATGGGCCGCGAGTCGGCTTGCTTGTCCAGCAGGGTGGCGTACCAGGCGCTTGCCGCGTGCAAGTCGCGCACGGCGAGGCTGGCGATGGCGTTCAGGATGGGCATGATGCGTCTCCTTGTGTGAGGGCGAACTGCAAGATAGCGCCATGACACAGGTATTTTCCGTGCGGGCGCGCACCGTGCGTATCGTTTTAAATGCAACTATCTTGCAAATATGGGGAAATGTCTGCATCATATGCAATTCGCTTGCATATCCAGGATGAATTTTCATGAAACGCGATGACCATGCAGTTCCCTTGCCCGATGTCGCCAGCAGCGGCAATGCCGGCAGTCTCTTGCCCCTGGAATGGGTGGGCATGCAGGGCATCGCCCTGCCTTTGTGGCTGGAAGAGGGTGGCCAGGCGCAGCAGGTCCATGCCTGGGCGGACGTGCACGTGGATTTGCCCGATCCGCGAGTGAAGGGCATCCACATGTCGCGCCTGTATATGCTGCTCGATGCATTTGCCGCCGGCGGGCCGCTCGATGCGGCCGAGCTGGCTGCCCTGCTGCGGCGCATGGTGGCCAGCCATGCCGATTGCGCCAGCACGCAGGCGCGCCTGGCGCTGTCCTTTCCGTTGCTGCGGCGCCAGCCAGCGTTGCTGACGGCCGGCCTGGCAGGCTGGAAATCGTATCCCGTGCGCCTGCACGCCGCGCTGGCGCCGCAAGGCTTTTCGCTTTCCCTCACGCTGGAAGTGGGCTACTCCTCGACGTGTCCCTGCTCGGCGGCGCTGGCGCGGCAACTGTTGGCCGATGGCTTCGCGGCGCGGTTTGGCGCGGGCAGCATCGACGCCGCCGCCGCGCGCGACTGGCTGCTGGAACACGCCAGCCTGGCCACGCCGCACAGCCAGCGCAGCACGGCCAGCGTCACCCTGTCTCTCGATGACACAGCGGAGCTGGACCTGTTTCCCCTGATCGACCTGGTCGAGGCGGCGCTGGCCACGCCGCTGCAGACGGCCGTGAAACGCGCCGACGAACAGGCCTTCGCGCGCCTCAATGGTGCTAACCTGATGTACGTGGAAGATGCGGCCCGCCGCGTGCAGGCGGCGCTGGCGCCACGCTACGCGCAGGCTGGCGTTTCCGTGCGGCATATGGAAAGCCTGCATCCGCACGACGCCGTGGCGCAGGCCGGCGCTTTTTAATCATCATTCTGGAGGAGAACGGCATGCCGGAGAAAATCGAGCAGGACGCCATGGACGGCACACTGGAGCAGGAACTGGAGCGCGAACGGCGCGAGCATGCGCTGATCGATGAAGAGAAGCTTGGCATGGATGAGCTGGAAGAGGAGCGGCTCAAGGATGACATCCTGCCGCTTCCGCCGGCAAGCCGCCGCTAGTGCGGCTGGCTCCACCGCCGCAAGCCAGCGTACGCATCCATAAAACGCCGTCCCAGCCTTGAAAGATAGGTGGGCGGCGTGCTGCACAGCTGGGCCATGCCCTTGGCGCTGCCGAAGTACAGAAAGGTGGGTGAAAACGCCAGGTCGAGCGCCAGTTCCTGCTTTTCGCTGTCCGTCACGGGAAACCAGAACTCGCCGATGCCTTGCACGCCCATCGCCTCCAGTTGCGCACGGTCCAGCGCCCACATCTCGACGGGTGGGCAGCCGTCGTGCGTGCCCTCCTTGCGCGCAATCGTTTCTGTACCGAAATTGGCCTTGCGGTTGGCCAGGTAGCGCAGGTAGGCCTGGTAGTTATCCTGCCGCATGCCCATGTCGCGGTAAAACGCCTGTTCGCGGCGCTGCGTGCGCTCGAATTGCTCAAGGCTGCCCATGTCGCCCCTGCTTTGGAACAGCTGGGCCGCATCGGTGGACGGCACCACGGCGACGGCGCCCTTGTCCTGATAGGTGACGCGGAGGTTGTGGATGCCGACGACTGAGCCGGGCAGCACGGTCTTGCGCGCGGCGGCGGGAAACAGGTAGTTGGCGCAGGCGGACAGGCAGCGCCCGTCGACGATCAGGTCCAGTTTCTTCGCGCGCAGGATGGCGGCGATGTCCATGGCGCTGTCGATATTGCCGCCATAGGAGTCGACGACGACGGCCCGTATGGGATAGCGCTCGGTATAGTCCTTGACGGCCTGCGCCATGCCCACGTCGATGGTGCCCATCAGTACCAGCTCCATGCTGGCCTGTTCGACGCCCGTGAGGCTTATGTTGAGGTGGCGATTGCCCTTTTCCCGCATGTGGTAGGCCGAACGCGGGTGGGCGCGCTGCGCGACCGAGTCGGGTGGCAAGGCGTCGCCAGCGGCGCATGCCGAGGAGCTTGCCAGCGAGAACAGCAGGGCGCAAATGGCGATTTTCATGGCCTGATATTATCAATAAAGAAAATTATTGTATAGTATATATTTCATTTTTGACATCCTGGCGGGCCTCTCCTGCCATATCTTGCGCACGGGTGTTTTTTCGCTGCCGCAAGCGCTTATAATTCTTGCGATTCCAATCTGGCGCCCGGGCGTGCCGGGCATGGCGCCGCGCGCCGTGTCCAGGCCTGGCGACCGACTTTATAGATGAGAACCCATGCCTATTCCACCTCTGCGACTGATTTCTCTGGCGGCACTGTCTGCCTTCCTGGGCACTGCGCCGGTCCAGGCCGCCACCATTTGCACCGCCATGGCCGACGCCAGGACAGGCACGGTTTTGCTGCAGGAAGGCAACTGCATCCACCGCGTGACACCCGCGTCCACTTTCAAGATCGCCCTCAGCCTGATGGGCTATGACGCGGGTTTCCTCAAGGATGAGCACAAGCCTGTCCTGCCTTACCGCCAGGGCTATGTGGACTGGGGCGGCGAAGAGTGGCGCCAGGACACGGACCCGTCGCGCTGGATGCAGTATTCCGTCGTCTGGTATTCGCAGCAGATCACCCAGGCGCTGGGCGCCGAGCGCTTCCAGAAGTACGCCAAGGCTTTGCGCTACGGTAACGCCGACGTGTTGGGCGACGCGGGCAAGGACAACAGCCTGGAGCGATCCTGGATCAGCTCGTCGCTGAAGATTTCACCGCTGGAACAAGTAGGCTTCTTGCGCAAGCTGGTGAATAATCAGTTACCAGTGAGTAAACAGGCGATGGAACAGACGCGCCGGCTGACGCGCCTGGCGGACGTGGACGGCTGGCAAGTGCACGGCAAGACGGGCGCGGCCTACCCGCGCAAGACCGATGGCAGCTTCGATGAAGCGCACGGCTACGGCTGGTTCGTGGGCTGGGCCAGCAAGGGGGAAAAGTCGATTGTCTTCGCGCGCCTGGTGCAGGACGAGCAGAAGGGCGAGCAATCGGCCGGCATCCGCACGCGCGCAGCCATGCTGAAGGAATTGCCGGCGCTGCTGGAGCAGGCGCAGAAATGACGCAGCCAGCCGTCACGGCAACCTTCATCGCCACGCAAGGCGAGTATCTGGAAGCCGTCATCGAGGTGGCGGGCCAGCGCCTGCACGTCATGGACGAGTTCGGCGGTTCGCAGCTGGCCGCCGGTGCGCAATTCCAGGCCCAGCTGTGGCCCATGGCCAGCGAGGTCGATGACTGGGACGCCATCTTCAGCGCCAATCCCGGTGCAGAAAAAGGCTTGCGCCGCCTCGACGGCTGGCGCTACCTGGCGCTGGGTCAGGTGGTCAGCGTCGATCCGGTCGTCTGCGACTGCGGCCTGCTGCGGGTGGAAGACGCGTTTCATACGCGCGACGCGCGCTGCGTGGGCGCGTATGTCGGCGTGACATTGGCGCGACTGGATGCTTGCCGAGGCTGATAGATGGCGGCAGGGGAGCCGGGCGTGCTGGCAGCGCGACCTGATGTGCGGTAGTCAATGCCCTGAGCATATCTGTGGCAGGTTGCCAGGCAGTGGCAAACGGCCGCTGCCGGCATCCCTATTACTTCTGGATTATTGGCGCGAAGTTGTGCCAGGCATGAGATGGTATGAAAGGAGTCAGGCCAGCTATTCATCGTCTGGACAGCCTCTCGCTGCTTAGAACGACGGCGGGTTCGGCTTACACGGCAATCGCTTCCTTTGCCCATGCATTGCCAACGTATCTGCACATCGGCAAGGTCATATGTTGATGTATATCAATATCTATTTCAATTTCCATGTCAAAGTTCGCTTCTTTAATGCGTGGACTGATGATTTTATAAGGAATGAGATAGATATGAATATGAGTAACGTATACATTGTACTGAAATGGATGCGAGATAATCTTTTGATTGTATTGATTGTCTCTCTTGTTTTTCCCGCCGTGCTTGGAATTTTTTCGCAGCGGTCCGATATTACAAAAATGATTTATGAATCGGATTACAAGTTGGCCAAAATGAAGCATAGCGAATGCGACCGCATACATACGGATTTTCTGGATGCGGTCAGTACGAATGCTGGCACCGCCCAGCTGTTGCACAAAAATTTTAACTTTGATGATGTAATAAAAAATGGCATGTCTCAGCATGCCGTGATCGTGTTTAAAAGCACGATAGATACTTATAGCAAGTCACTCGATAATATCCATGAAAATGGACGCAAAGCGCGCAACTGTTATGCTGATCTGAGTTCGCTATATGACAATCTTGCACTTGTCCTTAATTTGTCCGATGACTATAAAGTAATGGCGCGGAAAAATTCCTCGGCAATAACGGCGCTGCAAGCGCCGTTGGAAGCCAGCCGGGCCAGACTCAGAGACGTGGGAGACCCGCAGATGCTGTATGCGGCGATGCTGTCCGGCGATCCTCAAGCGGCGGCCGGAGCATTGAAGATAGTCAACTACGATGATTTGGCGAAGCTGCAGACCGAACAAGCACTGGCGGAGTCGAACATGCAGCAACAGCATCGCTTGTTTTTCAATGAGCTCAATGCAGTCTTCTCCAAGGAATTGTCTCGGCGTTTTTACCGCGGCTTTTTCGCCTCGTTGTGGTCCCTGGTTTAGCGCCAAGTGAATACAGATTCCCCCGGTAAATTTTCCGCCACCTGAGTGACAGCCCTATATACTTGCTGAAACGGATCATCCGGCATCAGACAAGGTTACAAGCATGGCATCAGGCATGGAGCAGTTTCAGGAAAAAACACGGCAGGCGCTGGCAGTGGCGCGTACGCAAGCCGTCCGCGCGGCGGGCGTGGTGTGGGCAAGAACGGTGGCGCTGTACCGGCGCGGCCATGCGCACTTGATGACCTTGCCGCCCGTGCGGCGCGCGCTGGTGCTGGGGCTGTGGTCTTTCCTGGCCCTGCTGGCGCTGGTGATCCTCTACATGCTGCTGCTGATTCCCTTGACGCCCAGCATCCATGACTTGCGCCAGGCGCGGGCCGCCGCGCCCAGCACCATGGTCAGCGCGGACGGCAAGGAACTGGTGCGCTTCGACCAGGGCTTGCAGGAGCGCGTCACCTTGCAGCAGATTTCGCCGAACGTCATCAGCGCGCTGATCTCGACGGAAGACCACCGCTTCTATGAGCACCACGGCATCGACTTCACGCGCACGGCCGGCGCCATCGTGCACAGCCTGCAGGGCAATGCCCAGGGCGGCTCCACCATCACGCAGCAGCTGGCGCGCAATATGTTTCCTGAGGAAATCGGGCGCTCGCGCAACCTGAACCGCAAGCTGAAGGAACTCATCACGGCCCTGAAGATCGAGGCCACCTACAGCAAGACGGAAATCCTGGAAGCCTACCTGAACACGGTGCCTTTCCTGTACAACACGTACGGCATCGAGATGGCGGCCCGCACGTATTTCGACAAGCCCGCCTCGCGTCTCGATATTCTGGAAAGCGCCACCCTGGTGGGCATGCTCAAGGGCACGAATTACTACAACCCCGTCGGCAATCCGGAGCGCTCCTTGCAGCGCCGCAATGTGGTGCTGGGACAGATGCGCAAGCACGACGTCATCGACGAGGCGCGCTACAAGCAGCTGGTGAAGCGGCCGCTGCGCCTGCATTTCGAGCGCCAGAGCGAGCGGGTACAGTCGGACAGCCACTTCACGGCCTATGTGCGCAAATGGCTGATCGACTGGGCCGATGAAAACGACTACAACCTGGAACGCGACGGCTTGATCGTGCATACCACCTTGGACCACGATTTGCAGCAGGCGGCCGAGCGCGCCGTCGAGCGCCAGGCGAATGCCTTGCAAGCCATCGCCGACGTGGAATGGAGCCGCGCCGGCGTGCCGTCGTCCACCTCGACGGGCATGTACGCGGGCATGCAGGCGGGCAGCGTGGCATTTGATTACTTCTGGAAATCGCATCCGGGCTTGCTCGACGCTTTCGTGCGTGAATCGGGCGACTACCGCAAGCTGACGGCGGCCGGCAGCACCCCCGATGAAGCACTGGAAAAATTGAAAGGCGACCGCGTCTTCATGGCGGCCCTGCGCAAGTCGAAGACGCGCCTGGAAGCGGGCTTTGCGGCCATGGACCCGGCCACGGGCGCCGTGCGCGCCTGGGTGGGCAGCCGCGACTTTGCGCGCGAGCAATTCGACCACGTCTCGCAGGCGGCGCGCCAGCCCGGCTCGACCTTCAAGCCCATCGTGTATGGCGCGGCGCTGGAAAAGGGCCTCAGTCCCGACCACGTCTACCGCGATGCCGTGATGGATATCAAGGCGGCCGACGGCACCAAATGGCGCCCCACCGACATGAGCGGCACGACGGGGCGCGACATGACCATGCGCGACGGCCTCGTGTATTCAAAGAACACCATCACGGCGCAGGTGATGCAGGACGTCGGCTTGCCGCCGATCATCAAGCTGGCGCGCGCGCTGGGCATCCGCGACAGCAAGCTGGAAAAAGTGCCGTCGCTGGCGCTGGGCACCAGCCCCGTCACCTTATTGGAAATGGTCAACGCCTACGCCAGCATCGCGGCGCAGGGCGAGGCGCGCCTGCCGTTCGTCGTCACGCACATCACTGACCGCGAAGGCAAGATCATCGCTCGCTTCGGCGACGACAAGCCGCAGCGCGCCATGCAGGCAACATCGGCTGCGACCCTGACGGACATGATGCGCGGCGTCATCGACCGCGGCACGGGCACGGCCATCCGCAGCCGCTTCGGCATCCGCTCCGACGTGGCCGGCAAGAGCGGCACGACGCAAAACAATGCGGACGGCTGGTTTATCCTGATGCATCCGGAACTGGTGGGCGGCGCCTGGGTGGGCTTCAACGACGCGCGCGTCACCATGCGCAGCAACTACTGGGGCCAGGGCGGGCATAATGCCGTGCTGGTGGTGGGCGACTTCTTCAAGACGGCGCTCGATACGGGCAAGCTCGCGCGCGACGCCATCTTCCCCGGCGGCAAGCCGCCGCCACCGCTGCGCCACGTGGAACCGGTGGAAGAACCGCAGGATGAACCCGTGGAAGAGCCGGGCGACCTGCTGCCGGAAGGCGCGCCGCCGGCGCCGCTGGCCATGCCGGCCGAAGCGGCCGATGGGCAGGAAGCGCATGGCAAGGCGGTACCGGAGGCGGAGCCCGCACCGGTGCCTGCGCCTGCGCCGAATCCGCAGCCGGTGCCGCAAGGTTAAGTGCCGCTACGCCGGCCCGATTGTCGGAGGGCGGGATGCCAAGATTGATGTTAGTCCCAAAATGGGACTAACGTCAATGCAAGCGCATCCTGGCCAAGCCGACATTGATTGCATTCTATGAGCAAGCAATCCACGCAGATTCGAAGGCGCCGTTATTGTCGTGGTATGGCCACGTGCTCAGGGCGTCGTGGTCCGGCCCCGCAGCGTTGAAGGCGGACTTTGCCACGGCGAGCATCTTGAAAGAGGGGCGGGTGGTGTTCAATATTGGCGGTAACAACTATCGGCTTGTCGCATCGATCAACTATCCGTATGGCATCTTGTACATCAAATTTGTCGGGACACACCGGCAATATGATGCCATCGACGCACAGACAATCTAGGGACATATGATGCACATCAAGCCCATCCGCACGGAAGACGACTACCGTGCCGCGTTGCGGGAAGTCGAGTCCCTGATGTCCGCACAGCTTGGCACGCCGGAGGGAGACCGCCTGGATGTGCTGGCCACCCTCGTCGATGCCTATGAAACACGCCACTTTGTCATGGAGTTTCCAGACCCCGTCGATGCGATCAAATTCAGCATGGAGCAAAAGTCGCTGACGCCCAGGGATCTGGAGCCGATGATCGGCCGCCTGAACCGCGTCTACGAAATCCTCAAGGGCACGCGCCAGCTGACCTTGCCGATGATCCGCCGCCTGCATCAGGAACTGGGTATTCCGGCCGAGGTGCTGATACGCCCGGCGGCAGCCCAGCCATAGCCGGCCAGCCCGGCGTCACCCCGTATTGCGCAGCAACCCCGCCTGCCGCACGAATACTTGCAGCGCGGGCATGGTCTGCTGGTGCAGCGCTTCCAGCTCCGTGCGCAGCGCGGGTGTGACCACGAGGCTGCCGTCGGCCTGGCGGTGCACGGGCAGGCCCAGCGCCTGTGCCATTTCCACGGTGTAATTCGTAAAATTGCCATACGGCCGCTTGCCATCCACGGATGGCGTGGGCCAACAGCCTTCGGCCAGGTAGTCCTCGGCCGCGCCCATGCCCAGCATTTCCAGTGGCAGCCACGACTGCTGGCGCAGCAGTATCAGATGCCGCGTGGTCAAGGTGAATGGCGTCGTGCCGATGGCATGGCTGCCCGGTTTCACATTTGCCATCTGCACGAAATGGGGCAGCAGCTGCGCCGCTTCCATCAGGCGCTGCGCGGCCAGGGGCGCATCCTTGCTGGCAATGGCCTGCATGGCCAGCGCCACGGTGTCGCCCTTGCCCAGCGGATACGCCGGATTGAGCATGGGCGCGCCGCTTTCCACGGGCGACCAGCCGATGTTGAAAAGCCGTATCAGCGCCAGATGCTGCACATCGAGCACCTTGGGCAGCGGTGCGTCGAGCGTGGCCAGGATGCGCCGGCGCACGGCGCCGGACAGCGAGCGGTCGGCCGCGTGCACCAGCATGGGTGAGCACAGCACGGTGCCGAGCAGGCGCAGCAGCTGGCGGCGCATGGGATGGATCAGGCGCGACATCACGGCGCCGTCAAGTCCTGGCGCTGGAATTCGATGCGGTTTTCCTGGTAGGCCCACTTGGTGTAGGGGCCGAACACGCGCCGGTTTTCCTTGCTGTCGGCATTCGACTGTTCGCGTTTCATGCGCCGGATCAATGCCGGATCGGCGAGCGGCGCGGTCGTGGCGCTGAAGATGTCGTGGCGCACGCTGGCCTTGGCGTCGGCGCCGCGCGAAATGATGGTGAGCTTGCGCGCGGCGGGATCGAAGTACAGGCGCATGGCGAAGGTATTCATGTCCTGCAGGTACAGGCCGTCGTCGCGCTGCTGGGCATAGAAATAATCGCCGCAGACGGCCTTCGGTTCGCGCTTCCATTCGCACGACAGGACGATCAGCAGATGCTTGTCGTCGAGTGCCTTGATCGAAATGCGTCCCTTGGAATAGCCCCAGCTGCTGGCCGGCACGGTTGCCGAGGAGGCGAGGTTGTAGTCGCCCACCAGCGTGGACATGGGCGCCTGCGCCCGGGCGCCGGTGCAGAGGGCAAAGGTGGCGGCCGCAGCAGCGCCGGCTAGCTTGGAAAATAGTGTCATGATGGCCATCAAAAAAAAGTTGCCATATTATAAGTGGCAACTTTCTTGGGGGATCGCGCGATTGAACGCGCCCGTGGCCGTTACTTCAGCTTGCTCAATTCCGCCACGTCGATCCCGGCGACCTTGCCGTCCGTGGCGGCGACCAGGGCCAGGAAGTGGAGCGTCGCTTCGTGCGCCGTCAGGGCGGCCTTGTCGGCCCATTCTTCCAGCATGACGAAGCGCGTGGGCGTCTTGTTGTCGACATGCAGCTCGTAGCGCAGGCAGGCGCTTTCCGCGCGGCTGGGCGGCACGACGGCTTCCAGGGCGGCGCGCACGGCGTCGATATGTTGAGGTTGGGCATCGATGGTGGCGACGACGGTCAGGGTCATGGTGGTCCTTGTGAAGTAGGGGGCGGGTGCAGCTTAGCGCAGTTTGCCCTTTCTTGCCGGACACTCACAGTCTGGCTGCGCTGAAACACTTTCCGGCGCAGCCAGACAATTGGCGGGCCGTTATGCCGCCTGCAGCGCGCCGATCTGCTCGAACGCGGCGCGCAAGGCTTGCGCCCTGGCGGCGTCGCTGACCTTGACGCCTTCGGCGCGCACGATCTCGATCTGCGTGATGCCCAGGAAACCGAGGAAGCTGCGCAGATGGCTTTCCTGGTGCTCCAGCGCGGCCATCGGCGTGTCGGCGCCATAGTAGCCGCCGCGCGTCGAGGCGATGATCACGCGCTTGGCGCCCAGCAAGCCCTCCGGCCCGTTCGCGCCATATTGGAACGTCTTGCCCGGGACGGCCAGCGCGTCGAGCCAGGATTTCAGCTGGCTGGGAATGGCGAAGTTGTACATGGGCGCGCCGATGACGATGACGTCGGCGGCCAGCACTTGCGCCAGTGCCGCGCCCAGGGCGGCGCCATCGGCATCGCTGGGGGCGGCCGTGAATTGCGGCAGCGGCTGCGCGGCCAGGTCGCGGTAGTGGACGGTGGCGCCCGGCGCGGCCGCTTGCAGGCGGGCAGCGATGGCGGCAGTCAGTTGGCGGCTGATGGAATGTTCGCCGAGAACGCTCGAATCGATGTGCAGGATGTTCATGGTAGCCTCGTTGGGTGGTATGATTTATCACGGTATGGATTTGTTACCGAGGCTAATATAGTGACTATAAAATGAACGCACAAGAAGGCACTTTTTCCACACTGGGGCACACGGAGGTAACCATGGACGACGTGGCCGCGCGCGGGGCCGAGCTGGAGCGGCGCATGCGCGACCAGGGCGGCCATGCGGGCGTGGCGGACTCCTGCCGCCCGATCACGGACATTCTCACCCGTGTGGGCGACAAATGGAGCGTGATGGTGGTGATGTTGCTTGGCAACGGCACCAAGCGCTTCAACGAAATGCGCCGCGTGATCGGCGGCATTTCGCAGCGCATGCTGACCCTGACCCTGCGCGGCCTGGAGCGCGACGGCCTCGTCACGCGCACCGTGTTTGCCACCGTGCCGCCGCGCGTCGACTATGCGCTGACGGACCTGGGCCGTTCCCTGCTGATTCCCATCAGCGCGCTGGGCGCCTGGGCGTATGGCCACCGCGACGCCATCGATGCGGCGCGGCTGGCGTTCGATGCCAGGGCAGGGGAGCAGCTGCCCGCGGGCGATTAAGCTGGGTCGATGACGGCCAGCATGTCACAGCCCTCCGCATCCATGCCCGTTTCCACGAAACCCATGCTGGCATAGAATTTCTTGGCATTGGCATTGCCGGGCTTGTAGCAAATTTCGATGCTGCGCGCATCCGGCCGTGCGCGGATTTCCGCCAGCGCCAGGCCCAGGGCGGCCCGGCCATGTCCCTGCCCCTGGCGCCGGTGGTCGACCATGAAGCGCCAGATCCGGTAGTGGCCGGGCGGGTCGTCGTCGTCGTCGGGCGAGACGAACATCAGGAAACCGATCACCTCCTCATCGCAATACACGGCGCGCGTATGCATGGTGGCGGGGTAAAAGCTGGCTTGCGCGATGGAATAGTCGTTGCTGGCCAGATAGTCGCGTTGCTGTGGCAGCAGGGGGAGTTCGCTGAGGATGTCGAAATTGTCGGCCGTGACGGCGCGCAGGCTGATGGTCATGTTCGAAGGTGATGAAAAGGTCGGGTGTGCGAGTATGGGGAAAAGTTACTCAATAAGCAATGCCTCGCCACCGCCTGTCCCGGACAGCTGCGCCATCGTCTGGCGCGGCAGCGGTTCGACGCATCCTCGTGGTCGCGCGCGCGCCAGTGCTGCTTGACTGAAAAACCGGGCAGCTGCACCGGCAGGGGCAGGATGCGGAACGCTGCGTGCTCCTGCATGCGCAGCGCGCAGCGGCACGCTGCCGTGGCGATGGGCTTTATCTCGGCGACGACGCGCCACGGGCCCAGGCGTCGGCGCTCGATGGACAGGCCGCCCGGCTGCCCGTGCGGCGCGGCGCCAGCGATTCCTCCCTGGCCACCATGCGCCTGACCACTCATCTGTCCAGGCGCGCGGACGTCTACGGCGCTCTACGGCGCCATCGGCCGCATGCACAACGACGGCGCGGCCGCCATCGGCATGGCGTGATGGCGGGCATGTGCCACTTCTGTTAATTGCCTTGCATGTCGTGCCGGTAGCGCGCGGGCGGCAGCTCGAACTGGGTCTTGAAGAAGCGGGTGAACGCGCTTTGCGAGGAAAAGCCCAGGCGGTCGCCGATTTCCGCCACGCTCATGCTCGTTTCGCGCAGCAGGCGGCGCGATTCGCGGCTCTTGGCGCGCAGCTCCAGCGCGCGGAACGAAGTTTGCTCCTGCTGCAGCTGGCGCTGCAGGGTCCAGCGGTTCATCGCCAGGCCATCGCACAGGGCCGGCAGCAGCGAGGCGCCGTCCGCGTCCGCCTGGCGGCCCAGCAAATCGATGATGGCTTGCTCCACGCGGGCCGAAAACAGCTGCGCTCCCTGCAGCTTTTGCAATTGCCCCTGCGCGTGGCGCAGCGCGTGCGGCGCCAGCATGGCGTTGAACTGGGCGAAGGGCAGGTCCAGCCCCGGCGCGTCGAAGGTCAGGGTATTGCGCGCCTGGCCAAACGTGGCGGCTGCGCCAAAACATTCCGACATGGCTGGTGCGAACCACGGCGCCTTGCCGCGGAAAGCGGCGCGGAAGGCCGTCGGCGCGCCCGTATCGTAGGCGCGCGTGACCAGCGACAGCATGCGGAAATTGGCCAGCGCCTGCATGGCGCCGCCCGCCAGGCAGAACTCGGACAGGTATTCGATCTCGATGCGCGTGCCGCTTTCACTCATCAGCATGAAATCGAATTCACCGATCAGGCCCCGCAAGTGCAGCAGCTCGTGCAGCGCACCGCGCAAAGTGGGGCGGTTGAAGCAGACGTGGGCGATGGCGGAAAAATGCGCGAACCAGTGCGTCACGTCGAGGTCGAGGATGCCCCGGTGCGGCGCCAGCTGCTGCGCGTAGGCCGTCATGCGGCGGTGCCGCTCGGCGTTGATGCGCCCGCCCGGTTCGTCCAGCTGCGCCGGCGTGATGCCCGTGTGGCGGAAAAAGTCGGCGGGATCGTGGCCATCGGCCTGCATGGCGCGCGCGCATTGCTGCGCGACCCGGTTCGAAACCGTGCGCGTATCGGATTTGTGCAAGGGTGTCTCCTGCTTGTTGTAGTAATTTTTCACAAATATTAGCACTTTGTAGGAGATTGTTGGTTGTCGTGCCATCTAACCAAAAATTGTTTTCGCAGGTACAAAACGCGTGCTGCGCAGTCAAGAAACTCACGCATTCCCACGCTATATTGTTTTCGGGCCGGTCCTGATACCGCCCGGATACCTACAAAAACAGTCTTGGAGATAATGATGAATTGCACAATGAAACCGATGGCCCGCGTGGTTGCCGGCTGCGTCGCCACGCTTGCCCTGGCCGCCTGCGGCAACGACACCGTCAGCGAGGAATACGCGCAGCCCGTGTTTGGCGCCACCACCTTCAATCTGGTCAAGGTCGATGGCTATACCTTCAAGGACATGAACCGCAACGGCAAGATCGACCCGTACGAGGACTGGCGCCTGTCCGCCGAGGCGCGCGCCGACGACCTGCTGGCGCGCATGACCCTCGATGAAAAGGCCGGCCTGATGATGCACGGCACGGCGCCCACCCTGTCAGACCCGTCCGGCATCGGCCTCGGCGGCGCGTATGACCTGACGGCCCTGCAGGACCTGATCGTCAGGCAGTACGTCAACACCTTCATCACGCGCATGGCGGGCGACACGGCCAACATGGCGGCGCAGTACAACAAGCTGCAGGCCCTGAGCGAAACGTCGCGCCATGGCATCCCCGTTTCCATCAGCACGGATCCGCGCCACCATTTCCAGTACACGGTGGGCGCCAGCGCCGGCACCAAGGGTTTTTCGCAATGGCCGGAAACCCTGGGCCTGGCGGCCATCGGCGACGATGCGCTGGTGCGCCGCTTCGGCGACATCGCGCGCCAGGAATACCTGGCCGTCGGCATCACGCAGGCCCTGTCGCCGCAGGCCGACCTGGCCACCGAGCCGCGCTGGTCGCGCATCAACGGCACCTTTGGCGAAGATGCGGACCTGGCCAGGCGCATGGTGCAGCACTATATCGAGGGCTTCCAGGACGGCAACACGGGCCTGCATGACGGCAGCGTGGTGGCCGTCGTCAAGCACTGGGTGGGCTACGGCGCGACGAAGGAAGGCTTCGACGGCCACAATTACTATGGCCGCTACATGACCTACCCGGGCAATAATTTTGCGTATCACGTAAAACCGTTCGAAGGGGCGTTCACGGCCAGGGCGGCTTCCGTCATGCCCACGTATGCGCTGCCGGACGGCAATATCACCATCGATGGCATCACCCTGGAACAGGTGGCGGCCGGCTTCAGCAAGACCATGCTGACGGATCTGCTGCGCGGAAAATACGGCTTCGAGGGCGTGATTTTGTCGGACTGGGGCATCACGTCCGACTGCGACGCCAACTGCCGCAACGGCACGCCGCCGGGCGTGGCGCCGTCGTTCATCGGCTTCGGCACGCCGTGGGGCATGGAAGACGCCACCAAGGCCGAGCGCTATGTGAAGGCCGTCACGGCGGGGATGGACCAGTTTGGCGGCGTGACGGAAGCGCCGTACCTGACGCAGGCCGTGCAGCGCGGCCAGCTGACGGAAGCGCGCATCAACGCCTCGGCGCGGCGCATCCTGGTACAGAAATTCAAGCAGGGCCTGTTCGAGCACCCGTTCGTCGATGCGGCCAAGGCGGCGGCCACGGTGGGCAAGGCGGAGTTCGTCGAGGCGGGTCTGGAGGCGCAGCGCCGCTCGCTGGTCCTGCTGGAAAACAAGGACAAGGTCCTGCCGCTGGCGGCCAGCGTCAAGAAAGTCTACCTGTACGGCATTGACGCCGCCGTGGCGAAGCAGTATGGCTACACGGTGGTGGCCACGCCGCAGGAAGCGGACGTGGCCCTGCTGCGCGTGGCCGCGCCTTTCGAGATACTGCACCCGAACTACATCTTCGGCAGCATGCAGCATGAAGGGCGCCTGAACTATGTCGATGGCGACGCCGACTACGAGGCGATCAAGAACGCGGCGACATTCGCGCCGAAGACGGTGGTCACCGTCTACCTGGACCGGCCGGCCATCCTCGGCAACGTGCAGGACAAGGCCAGCGCGATTCTCGCCAACTTCGGCGTCAGCGACGGCGCGCTGTTCGATGTCCTGACGGGCAAGGCCAAGCCGCAAGGCAAGCTGCCGTTCGAGCTGCCCTCGTCGATGGCCGAAGTGCAGGCACAGAAATCGGACGTGCCGTATGACACGGCGCATCCGCTGTACAAGTTCGGCTACGGGCTGGGGTACTAGGCGACCCTGTCGTCAGCGCAGTGCAATCCAGCTGCGCTCCTGCATGGAGCGCAGCGCGGCGGCGATCACCTTGTCCACTTCGTAGCCATCGCGGAAGGTGGGCCAGACCGGTTCGCCGCTGGCGATGGCGTGCAGGAAGTCGCGCGCCTCGATGACGATCTGCTCATTGTAGCCCGTGCCGTGCCCCGCACCCTGGGAAAATGCCAGGTAGTCGGGGTGGGCCGGCCCCATCAGGATGCGCTGGAAACCCTGGCGCTGCGCCGGCCGGCCCGCGTCGTACAGCCACAGGGCATTCTGCTCTTCCTGGTCGAAGGCAAGCGCGCCTTTCGTCCCCGTGATGCGGTAGGTGTAGCCCATCTTGCGCCCCGCGGCCACGCGGCTGAAGGTCAGCGCGCCCAGCGCGCCGCTGGCAAAGCGCAGCATCAGGTTGCCCTGGTCGTCATTTTCCACCGCTTCCATGCCTTGCGGGCCGTCGCGCCGCGCATGCACGGTGTTCATGTCGGCCACCAGCGCATCGATCGGGCCCCCCAGGCGCAGGGCCAGGTTGATCAGATGCGAGCCGACGTCGGCCAGCGCGCCGGCACGCGTTGCCGTGGCTTCCCGCGTGCGCCACGACGCCGGCGCGCGCGGGTCGTGCAGATAGTCTTCCACGTGCTCGGCGGCGACGTGGATGATCTCGCCGATTTCGCCCGATGCGATGATCTGCCGCGCCAGCTGGCTGGCCGGCGTGCGGATGTAGTTATAGCCGACCATGTTGGCCACGCCCGCCTTTTCCGCCGCCTGCGCCAGCTGCAGCGATTCCCCGGCCGTCATGCCCAGCGGCTTTTCGCAGAACACGGGCTTGCCCAGGGCCAGCGCGGCCAGCACGATGTCCCTGTGCGTGGCCGGCGGCGTGGCGACGATGATGGCGTCGATGGCGGGGTCGTTGACCAGCGCGCGCCAGTCGCCCGTGGACCTGTTCCAGCCCAGTTCCCGCGCGCTGCGGGCCGCGCCTTCCGCGCTGCTGGTGGCGATGCAGGCGCACACGGGGTTGCGGGCCGTGGGAAAAATGCTGCGCACGGCCTTGTAGGCGATGGTGTGGGCCTTGCCCATGTAGCCGGCGCCGATCAGGCCGATATTGATATCTTGCATAGGGAGTCTCCGAAGGTGTCGCGGGATGGGATTCAGGCTTGCTGGCGCCAGGCGTGGCTGTCCAGCGCATCGCGCAGGCGCGCCGCGGGCCAGTCCTGGTCCAGCGCCTGCAGCACCAGCTGCTGCTGCGTGGGCGGCGCCATGCCATCGATGGGCTGGTCGCGGTCGAGATTGCTGGGGAAGGCATAGCCTTCGGCGCAGGCGGCCACCGCGTGAGCAATGCCGTCGGCCGACAGCGTTCCCTTTGCGCGCAAGGCTTGCAGGGCAGGGTACAGGGCGGCGCTCATGGCGCGGCGGTCCAGCGCTTCCATGGCGCGGCCGAACGGCGACGACGCCTGCAGCAGGTTGGCCATGCGGCGGATATCGGGCGAACGGTTATGGCCCGCCGCATGGAACAGCGCGGGGTTGAAGAAGACGGCGTCGCCCCTGGACAGGGGCAGCTGCACGCAATGCCGGGCAAAATAATCGCGGAAAGGCCGCTGCTGCCAGGCGAGAAAGCCGGCCTGGTAGCGCTGGGAATAGGGCAGGTACAGGGTGGGGCCGGATTCGACCGGCATGTCGCAGTGGGCGACGGCGCCCTGCAGCGTGAGCAGGGCGGACATCTGGTGCACGGGCGCGGGATACGCGGCGCAGGCGGCGGCGCTCTGGAAGCCCAGGTGGTAGTCGCGGTGCGGCGCCTGGGCGGCCCCGCCCGGATTGACGACATTGACTTGCGCCGTCATCTGGTAGGCCGGTCCCAGCCAGGCCTGGCAGATCCACGCGAAGACGGGATTGGCGTAATAGCGTGCGAATGCTTCCGGCGCGCGCAGGCAGAGCTTTTGCTGGGCGTTCCAGATGCGGTCATTCGCTCCCGGCTTGGCGAAATGGTCGCCGCCCGCCTGGCCGCTGGCATGCTGTTCGGCGATCAGGGCGTAAAAAATGCCGTTCACCTGTTCCAGGTTGTCCATGTCGGCGACGGCGCGCCGCAGCACGATGACGCCGGGGCCGTCCATCAGCGCCTGGCCCCATTCGGCCTGCAGCGCGCGCAGCGCGGCCGGATTGGCGGCCAGCGCGCGCACGGCATCGCAGTCGTACAAGACGATATTTTCTAGCACGGCGGCGGCATGGGGATAGTCGGCCAGCGCCGTGCTGCGGCTGACGGTGGCGATGAAGTCCTGCAGGTCGCAGCTTTCCGGCGTCAGCCAATAGGGGGCGGGCGGCGCAGCGCGGGCCTCGGTGGTATGCATGCGGTGTCTCCTGGTGTGGATGTTGTCAAGGATGTTGTAGAATCAGTATAGGGATGAAAAGCCGCATTTTTCATCAGGAAATCCATCAAAAAACCATCAAGGCAATGGAGACGGCATGACGCATCCCTTTCCCGTCAAGGTCGTGGCGCTGCAGGCCGGCGTCAGCGTGGCCACCGTCGACCGCGTCATCAAGCAGCGCGGCGGCGTGCACGCCAGCACCGTGCGCCGCGTGATGCAGGCGCTCGACGAGCTGGCGCGGCAAAGCACGCAGGTGGGCCTGTCCGGCAAAAAATTCATGCTCGACGTGCTGATGGTGGCGCCGCGCCGCTTCACCGATGCCGTGCGCGGCGCGCTCGAAGCGCAACTGCCGTCCCTGCAGCCAGCCGTGCTGCGTTCGCGCTTTCACCTGCACGAAACGCTGGAAGCGGAGGGCATCGCCCTGCTGCTGGAACGCATCCGCAAGAACGGCAGCCATGGCGTGCTGCTGAAAGCCCCCGACTTGCCGCCGGTGAGCGACGCGGTAAGGCGCCTGGCGGCGGCCGGCATTCCCGTCGTGACGCTGGTGACGGATTTGCCCGCTTCCGCGCGCTGCGGCTATGTGGGCATGGATAACCGCGCGGCGGGCGAGACGGCCGCTTACCTGATCGGCCAGTGGCTGGGCGGCGCGAGGAAGAAACAGCAGGTGCTCGTGACCCTGAGCAGCAACCGTTTTCACGGCGAGGAGGAGCGCGAGATCGGCTTTCGCCGGGCGCTGCGCGAGCGGCACCGGCATGTGAGCATCGTCGAAGTGAGCGAAGGACACGGCATCGATGGCGCCACGGGCGCGCTGGTGCGCCGGGCCCTGGCCGACCATCCCGGCATCGCCGCCGTGTATTCGATTGGCGGCGGCAATGCCGCCATCGTGCAGGCCTTCGCGCAGGCGGGGCGGCGCTGCCAGGTGTTCATCGGCCACGACCTCGATGCGGACAACCTGGCGCTGCTCGAATCGGGGGCCATCCACGCCGTGCTGCACCACGACCTTGGCCAGGACATGCGCCGCGCATGCCAGGAGCTGCTGCGGGCGCAGGGCGCGCTGCCGCCACTGGCGCAGCCGGCGTCGCTGTCGGCCATCCAGGTCGTCACGCCCTGGAACCTGCCACCCCTGAATGGCCTGAATTGACAGGCGTGCGGCGCTCGCCGATACTCGTCGCTTCGCTCATCGCTCACCTCAGGAAGGAATCACCCGATGTCCGTCATCCCGAAATTGCATCAGACCGTGCTTGCCGCCTTGCTCTCCACCGCCTTTGCCATGCCCGCCATGGCTGCCGCCGCCCCGGCCGCCGCCAGCGCCACTGCCGCCTGGGTCGAGGCCAGCAACCGCAACGCCGCCATCGTGCTGGCGGCGCAGGCGCAGTTCTCGCCCGAAAACGCCTCCGACACGGGCCTGGCGCAATACGATGGCCTGGCGGCCGACCTGGGGCCCAAGATCACGGATCGCTATGTGGCCGCCATGCGGCAGGCGCGCGCGCAGCTGCAGCAGAAGCTGGCGACGGAAAAGGATGAACGCATCCGCCAGGATTTGCAGATCCTGACGAACGCCGTCGACCAGGAAATCGCCGGCGCCCAGCTGGAAGCCAAATATGCCCTGCCATGGGTCGACGTGCCGCAAATGGTCTTTGGCAGCATGCAAAGCCTGCTGCAGGAGCAGCGCCCGGCAACGCGCCGCGCCAAGGCGCTCGAGCGCCTGCAGCGCTACGTGGGCCAGTATCCGGGCAGCACGCCGATCACGCAGCAGGCGAAGGCGCGCTTCACGGAAAAAATCGGCCAGAAGGGATTGGCCGGTCCCGTGCGGCTGCAGGTGGAGCAGTCGCTGGAAAACGTGCCGACGTATATCGCCGGCATCCGCAAGCTGTTCGCCGACATGCAGATCACCGGCGCGGAAGGCGCGCTGGCGGCCATGGAACAGCAGCTCAATGACTACGCGGCGTGGGAAAAGCAGGTGGTGCTGCCCCTGTCGCGCACGGATTTCCGCATGGCGCCCGAGCTGTACGCCTTCCGCCTGAAACAGGTGGGCATCGACATCGCGCCGCGCGCGCTGGTGGAACGGGCCGAAGTGGCCTACCTGGAGACGCGCGCGGCCATGCAGGCGCTGGCGCCCGTGGTGGCGGCCAAGCTGGCCTTGAAGGGCGTCGACGGGACGGATTACCGCCAGGTGCTGCGCGCGCTGAAAGGCGATTCCATCCCCGATGCGCAGCTCGAAGCGCACTACAAGGGCGTCAATACCCAGCTGGAGGAGCGCATCCGCGCGCAGCGCGTGGTCGATGTGCCGCAGCGCGCCATGACCATGCGCCTGGCCTCGGCGGCCGAATCGGCGGCCCAGCCGGCGCCGCACATGCGTCCGCCTCCGCTGATCGGCAATACGGGCGAACACGGCCAGTTCGTCCTGCCCGTCAGCAATCCGACCAGCAGCGGCAAGGGCGAAGCGTATGACGACTTCAATTTTGCCGGCGCCGCCTGGACCCTGAGCGCGCACGAGGGCCGTCCCGGCCACGAGCTGCAGTTCAGCGCCATGGTGGAGCGGGGCGTGTCGCAGGCGCGCAGCCTGTATGCGTTCAACAGCGTCAACGTGGAAGGCTGGGCCCTGTATGCGGAAGCGGAGATGATTCCTTACGAGCCGGCCGAAGGCCAGTTCATCGCGCTGCAGTTCCGCATGCTGCGGGCGGCGCGCGCCATGCTCGACCCGATGCTGAACCTGGGGCAGGTCACGCGCGAGGAAGCGGGGCGCATCCTGACGGACGAAGTGATGCTGTCGAAACCGATGGCGCGCCAGGAGCTGGACCGCTACACCTTCAACATGCCGGGCCAGGCGGGCAGCTATTTCTATGGCTATACGCGCATCCTGCAGCTGCGCGCGGAAACCGAGCTGGCGCTGGGCGAGAAGTTCGACCGCCTGGCGTTCAACAATTTCCTGCTGGGCCAGGGCTTGCTGCCGCCGGACTTGCTGGCCAAGGCCGTGCGCGAGCATTTCATCCCCGAGCAGAAAAAAGCCGGGGGCTGACGTCGCAATCGCCACCTGCCCGCCATGCCGTGGCGGCGTGAGCGCGGCGGGCGGGTGGTGATGCGCGCCCCGGCATTTTCGCCTGCCATTCTCCTGTGGCGGGTCGTATAATTACGCTAATTTTTCTGGCCACCCCGGGAGTTCCGCTTGCAGTTACCGATCCGTTATCCGAACATGCCGCAATTGCTGCTGAAGGCCCGCGAGAGCCTGCTGCAGCATTTCCGTCCCATCCTCAATCACTTCGGCGTGACGGAGCAGCAGTGGCGCATCATGCGCGCGCTCAATGAAAGCCCGACCCTGGAACCGCGCGAGCTGTGCGACATCTGCCAGATTTCCAGTCCCAGCATGAGCGGCATCCTGGCGCGCATGGAGGAAATCGGCCTGATCGGGCGCAGCAAGTTCGAGGGCGACCAGCGGCGCCGCAAGGTGCACCTGTCGGAGGCGGGCGCCAGCCTGCTGCTGCAGATGGGCAAGCTGATCGACTTGCAGTACGCAAGCCTGGAGGCGGCCTATGGCAAGCAGGTGTTCGACGACATGCGCCGCGCGCTGGACGCCTTTATCGCCCTGGAAACCCTGCCCGTGGCGCCCGCCATCCTGCGCTGAGCGGCCTCCGCCGCCAGCCGTTTTTCTCCCCGCCTGACTGCCCCCGCGGCGCGTGTTTTTCCGCACGCGCCGCCGCTGCATTTTCCATGCTGTTTTTGATAATTTCCGCAGCGTGCCGGGCTTGTGCGCCCGCGTGAACAAGTTTTGCTATAAGACAAAGGAATGTTTTGCTATAAGACTATGCCTTACAGTCAATCACTTACATATGAGTAATTAAGCGTATAATTTGCCCCACTTGATCCAAATCAAGAAGAAAAGCGGACGTTCCCGTCGTCAAGCGGGGGCGGCAACGCGGCGCTATCGCCCGTATTTCCCCGTCAGACGGAAAAACTTGGCCGGCGTACAATAAAACAGGAAAGTCAGGAAAAAATGAAAAATACTTGCATGCGCACCATCGCGCTGGCCCTCTCCACGCTCGTCGGCGCAAACGTTTGCGCGCAGAGCAACGTCAGCATTTACGGCGTGGTCGACGCGGCCATGGCGTACACCAGCAACCAGGGCGGCGACTCGAATACCTACATGCGCAGCGGCAACTTGTCCGCCAGCAAAATCGGCTTCCAGGGTGTGGAAGACCTGGGCGGCGACCTGAAGGCGCTGTTCTTGCTGGAAAGCGGCTTTGAAAGCGACACGGGCGCGATGAGTTCCGCCGGCACGCTGTTCAACCGCCAGGCCTATGTGGGCTTGCAATCGAACGCCTACGGTACCCTGACGGCCGGCCGCCAGTACACGCCGTACTACCTGCTGGTGGGTTCCCTGGCGTCGAGCAACATCCTGACGGGCGCCACGGGCGCGCATCCCGGCGATATCGACGGCCTTGATACGACCGTGCGCATCAGCAATTCCCTCAGCTACAGCATGCCCGCATGGCGCGGCCTGCAGGCCAGCGCGCAATACGGTTTCGGCGAAGCGGCCGACAGCAATGCCGTGGGCAGCAGCTTCAGCGCCGCCGTCAAATACAGCACCTCGCCGGCGGAATTCGCGCTCGGCTACCTGAAACTGAAAAATGGCGAGAATGCCGCCAGCAACATGGCCATGAGCGGCCAGGGCGGCTGGAACAGCAACGCCTCGGGCAGCTTCGGCATCTCCGCCGTCAACCAGGGCTATGCCACGGCCGACAGCATCCAGTACATCGCCGCCAGCGCGCGCTACACCATGGGCAAGTGGATGGTCGGCGCCAATGCCAGCAACGTGCAGTACCAGGCCGGCACCCGTTCCGCTTTCCGCGACACGGCCATCTTCAACACGGCCGGCCTGATCTCCAGCTACCAGCTGACGCCGCAGTGGTTCCTGGCCGCCGGCTACAGCGACACCTTCGCCAGCCGCGCCAACGGCATCACGGACCGCGCGCGCTACCGCCAGCTGTCGTTCGAGCAGAACTACGCGCTGTCGAAGCGCACCTCGGTCTACCTGATCGAAGCGCGCCAGCTGGCGAGCGGCCAGACCCTGGGCCAGAACGGCGCCATCGTCGATGCCGTCGCCTCGGTCGGCGATGCGCAAAACGGCACGCCATCGTCGAACGGCGGCCAGACGGTCGTCATGGTCGGTCTCAAGCATTCTTTCTGAACGGTTGCTGAACTCACGGGAGCTTCAATTGGACGCTACACATAACAAGGAGGGCCGCGGCCCTCTGAATCCCGGCCGCCGCATGGTGCTGGCCGGCTTGCTGTCGGCTTCGGCCGCGGCGCTGATTCCCTGGGCGCTGGCCGAACCGGTCGCCAACGCGGAGCAGGGCGCTTTCCTCGGCGTGTCGGCCATGCTGGTGGGACGCCAGGTGCTCGACCCGGCGCTGGCCAGGCGTCTGTACGATGCGCTGGCGGCGCAGGACGCCGCCTTCCCCGCCAACGTGCGCGCGCTGCTGGCGCTGATCAACGCGCAAGGCTTGCAGGCCGCCGGCTTGCAGCAGGCGCTGGACGCGGCGCAGTCGCCGCTGGCGGCCTTGCCGCGCCAGATCGCCAGCGCCTGGTACCTGGGCATCGTCGGCACGGGCGAGGCGGCCGTCTGCGTCGCCTACGAGCAGGCGCTGAACGCGGCCGTCGTGGCCGACGTGCTCAAGCCTCCCACGTATTCCTACGGCGCCTACGGCAGCTGGGCCAGAAAACCAATTTAAGGAGCCACCATGGCTGAACAACTCTCCGCCGATTACCTCGTGATCGGTTCCGGCATCATAGGCTCCCTGGCCGCGCGCAAGCTGGCGCTGGCGGGCGCCTCGGTGCTGATCCTGGAAGCGGGACCGCGCGTCTCGCGCGGCGAAATCGTCGCTCGTTTCCGCAACACGACGCGCCGCAGCGACTGGATGTCGCCGTATCCGTCCATCGCCACGGCGCCGCACCCGATCTACCAGCCCAAGGACAACGGCTACCTGGTGCAGGCCGGCCCGTATCCGTACCCGGCCGAATACATCCGCCAACTGGGCGGCACCTCGTGGCACTGGGCCGCGCAGGCGTGGCGCAACGTGCCGAACGATTTCCGCATCCACACCCTGTACGGCGTGGGCGTGGACTGGCCGATCAGCTATGCAGACCTGGAGCCGTTCTACCAGGAAGCGGAAGAAATCATGGGCGTCTCGGGCGCCGAGAACACGGGTTCGCCGCGCAAGCAGCCCTTCCCGATGGATTCCGTGGCCGAGCCTTATGCCATGCGCCGCATCCGCGAGCGCCTCGACCCCACGTTCAAGGTGGTGGGCAACACGGTGGCGCGCAACAGCGTCAGCTACGATGGACGCCCGGCCTGCTGCGGCAACAACAGCTGCCAGCCGATCTGCCCCATCGACGCGCAATACCACGGCGGCATCGCCGCGCAGCAGGCCGAAGCGGCTGGCGTGCAGATCGTCTGCAATGCCAACGTCTACAAGCTGGAACACGACGCCCAGGGCCGCATCACGGCGGCCCTGTACTACGACGTCGACAAGAAGAGCCACCGCGTCACGGCGAAGACCTTCATCCTGGCCGCCAACGGCATCGAAAGCCCCCGCCTGCTGCTCGTTTCCGCCTCGGACAAATATCCGAACGGTCTGGCCAACAGCAGCGACATGGTGGGCCGCAACCTGATGGACCATCCGAGCACCTCGATCACCTTCGACGCCGATGAAGACCTATGGCTGGGCCGTGGCCCGCAAAGCCCCAATTCCATCAACACCATGCGCGACGGCGACTTCCGCAGCGAGCATTCGCCGTACCGCCTGGACTTCACGAACATCTCGCGCGTCGATGGCACCACCAAGGAACTGATCGGCAAGGGCGTGTTCGGCGAAGAGTTCGAGCAGCAGCTGCGTTTCCGCTCGGCGCGTGAAATGAGCCTGAAAAACGTGCTGGAAGTGCTGCCGAACCCGGAAAACCGCATTGCCCTGAGCAGCGAAAAGGATGCCATGGGCATCCCCAAGCCGCAGGCGCATTATTCGATCGACGAGTATACCAAGCGCGGCCACGAACGATCGAAGCAGGATTTCGAGAAGATCGCCAAGCTGATGGGCGGTACCAACCTGCGTCACAGCAAGGAAGGCGTGTTTGCCAACAACCAGCACATCTGCGGCACCCTGTCGATGGGCTCCGACCCCGCCAAGGCCGTCTGCGACCAGTGGGGCCGCACCTTCGACCACGCCAACCTGTTCCTGTGCAGCACCGGCGTGCTGCCCACGTCGGGCACCTGCAATTCGACGGAAAACGGCCTGGCCGTGGCACTGCGCACCGTCAAGCACATTCTCGACGAACAAAAGGGAGGAACAGCATGATGGCGACCTTCAGAATGGCGGCCGGCGCCGCCTTGCTGTCCCTGGCCTTGCCCGTGCTGGCGGCCGACGCGGTGCGTCCGGACGCGGCGGCGATCGAGCGGGGCCGCTACCTGGCCACAGCCGGCGACTGCATCGCCTGCCACAGCGTGCCGGGCGGTAAACCGATGGCCGGCGGCCTGGCCCTGGCCACGCCGCTGGGCGCCATCGTCGCCACCAACATCACGCCATCGACCACGCACGGCATCGGCAGCTACACGCTCAAGCAGTTTTCCGACGCCGTGCGCCACGGCGTGCGCGCCGACGGCGCCAACCTGTATCCGGCCATGCCCTACACGGCCTACGCCAAGGTGACGGACGAGGACACTGCGGCCCTGTATGACTACTTCATGCATGGCGTGGCGGCGGTGGACGCGGCGCCGGCGCAGGCGACGGACTTGCCGTTCCCGTTCAATATCCGCCTGTCGATGGCGGGCTGGAACATGCTCTTCCTGGACAAGAAGCCCTTCGTGGCCGATACGGCCAAGAGCATGGAATGGAACCGCGGCGCCTACCTGGCGCAAGGCCTGGCCCACTGCACCACCTGCCATACGCCGCGCAATGCGCTGATGGCGGAACAGCTGTCGAAGGAACTGGGCGGCGCCGACCTGGGCACCTGGTACGCGCCGAACATCACCTCGGACATCAACAGCGGCGTGGGCGGCTGGAGCCAGCAGGAACTGGTCGACTACCTGCGCACGGGCCGCGCCGCCAACAAGGCGCAGGCCGCGGGACCGATGGCCGAAGCCATCGACCATAGCCTGAAGCACCTGAGCGACGCCGACCTGAACGCCATCGCCCACTACGTCAAGGGCGTGCCGGCCATCCGCGACAAGGCCGACACGCAGCCGGTGACGCAATGGGGCAAGGCGGGCGACGACCTGGCCAGCATCCGCGGCGTGCCGCTGCCGCAAAACCTGAACAAGATGTCGGGTGCGCAGCTGTACGATGCGCAGTGCGCCAGCTGCCACCAGGCCAAGGGCGAGGGCAGTTTCGACGGCAGCCTGCCGCCGCTGTTCCACAACTCGGTGACGGGCCGCAGCAACAGCAACAACCTGGTGATGGCGATCCTCGATGGCGTGGAGCGCCAGGACCGCAAGGGGAATCATGCCGCGGGCCACCTGATGCCGGCCTTCCGCCAGACCCTGTCGGACGAGCAGATCGTCACCCTCGGTAACTATGTGCAGAAGATGTACGGCAATCCAGACGTCAAGGTGACGGCGGAACAGGTGACGACCCTGCGCAACGGCGGTCCTGCCTCGAACCTGATCGGCCTGGCTCGCGCGGGCATCATCGTCGGCGTGCTGGTGCTGCTGGCATTGCTGCTGTGGTGGCGGGCGCGCCGGCGCAGGGATGCATAGGCACGTTAAGAAAAACAAACCCTGAAGCAGACGCTGGGGCCAGACTGGAAAGTCTGGCCCTTTTTTTACGCCGCGAAGCCGCCGTCGATCTTCAGCCCGGCGCCCGTGACGAAGGCCGCTTCTTCGCTGGCCAGGTAGGCCACCATGCCGGCGATTTCCTCGGCCGTGCCATGGCGGGGCAGCGCCATCAGGCCGTGCATCAGGTCGGCGAAGTCGCCTGTCGGCGGGTTCATGTCGGTGGCGACGGGACCCGGTTCCACGTTGTTGATGGTGATGCCGCGCGGTCCCAGGTCGCGCGACAGGCCCTGCGTCAGGCCGCTCAGCGCCGACTTGCTCATGGCGTAGGCGGCCGCGCCGCCGAACGGCATGCGGTGCGCATTCGTGCTGCCGATGTTGATGATGCGCCCGCCCGCGTGCATGTGCGCCACGGCCGCCTTGATGGCCACGAACACGGCGCGCACGTTGACGGCCACCGTCTTGTCGAAATCCGCCAGCGAAAAATCGTCGATGGCGCCGGGCAGGAACACGCCCGCGTTGTTGACGAGGATATCGATCCGGCCAAACTGCGCCGCCACCTTGTCGATGGCCGCCGCCAGCACGGCCGCGTCGGCCGCATCGGCCTGTACGCCCAGAGCCTTGCCGCCGGCCGCTTCCACCTTGGCGGACAGCGCCTGCGCCTCGGCGGACGAACTTTGGTACGTGAAGACGACGGTGGCGCCCTGGCGCGCCAGGCGTTGCACGATGGCGGCGCCGATGCCGCGCGAGCCGCCCGTCACAAAAGCGATCTTGTCTTGCAGTGACAGGGCGGTGCTGGTGGTGGCTTGGGTTTGCATGATGGGCTTTCTGTGTGGAGTGTCGAGGAGTTCAGTATCTGCCTTTCATTCCTGCCGCGCTAGCCATGAATCGCTACAATTACTTTCAACCATTTGGATCAAATGAGCGGGTAGAATAGGCGCATGGATGCATTCAATCACTTGCCATCATTCGTGCTGTCCGCCGAGCTGGGCAGCTTTTCCGCGGCTGCGCGCCGCCTGGGCCTGACGCCGGCCGCCGTCAGCAAGAACGTGGCGCGTCTGGAAGCGGGACTGGGACTGCGGCTGTTCCAGCGCAGCACGCGCAAACTGACCCTGACGGAAGGGGGCGAGCGCTTCCTGCAGCAGATAGGCGGCGCCCTGTCGACCTTGCAGGAAGCCATCGCCGGCGTGGCCGAAGAGGGCGGGCAGCCGGCGGGCATCCTGAAAATCAGCCTGGCGCCGTCGTTCGGGCGCAGCTACGTGGTGCCCTTGCTGGGCGAATTCATCGCGCGCTATCCGGGCGTGATCCCCGACTGCCATTTCGACAACCGGCAAGTGGACCTGATCGGCGAAGGCTTCGATGTCGCCATCGGCGGCGGCATCGAGCTGACGCCGGGCGTGGTGGCGCGAGAGCTGGGGCACGCGCACATCGTCGCCACGGCGTCGCCCGCCTACATGCAGGGTAAGCGCATGCCCGCGCATCCGTCGGACCTGGCGCAATTCGACGGCGTGGCGCGGCGCTCGGCCGGCAGCGGACGGCTGCGCAGCTGGATACTGCGCGACGGCCGCGGCGGCGAAGGCGTGGCCGAATCGCGCCCGCGCGCCATCTTCGACGACCCGGAAGCGATGGCGCAGGCGGCCATCCTGGGCGTGGGCGTGGCGCTGCTGCCCATGCCGCACGCGCTGGCGCACTTGCGCAGCGGCGCGCTGGTCCGGCTGCTGCCTGGCTGGCACGCCGATTCCGGCCCCCTGTCCGTGTATTATCCCAGCAAGAAGCTGCTGCCCGCGAAGACGCGCGTGTTTGTCGATTTTTTGCTGGAACAGTTCCGCCAGCGCGATTTCGCCGCGCAGATGCGGCCCGATTAAACGATGAACAATTCCCATGCATAGCAATTACAGCCTGTTTTACACCTTCGACGGCGACCGGCCGGCCCGCTTCCGGGAAGTGCGCGTATTCGGCACGACCGTCTGGACGGCCAGCGGCGCGGCCATGACGTGGGGCGAGGAGACGCGCAATGACTACGCCAGCGCAGCGCAAGCGCATGCCGCCTACCTGGCGCATTGCCAGGCCGCCCTTGCCGATGGCCATGCGCTAGCGCGCAGCACGGTCATCGACCCCGCCATGTTCGATTTCGCGCTGCTGCAAGGCCTGCTGGCGGATGCCGCGCGCCTGGCTCTCGCCGCCGTGCGCCGCGCGCATCCCGGCCAGCACATCGACGCTGTCGCGCTGGTGAGCGACGACAGCGCCATGACCATCGGTCTCATGGCGAATAGCCGCGAGGCGCTGGCCGCCTCGGAGTATGGCGAGGAAATGCTGTGGAATCCCGCCGAATGGGCGTTCGAGGACGGCGGCGCCTACTTCGACAGCGCCTACCGCCTGCTCCTGCAAGCGCACCGCGAGCTGCCGTTCGACGTGGATTTCGCCACCTTCCGCAGCGGCGTGTTCGACGCCTGCATCGCGGCGCTGGCGCGGCTCGACACGGAAGGCATATTCGGCACGGCTGCCCAGCGCGACGAGTTCGTGCTGTTGTTCGACGTCAGCGACAGCGAGCCGGTGGACGGCGCCATGGCGCGCCTGAACCCGCCGGCCGTGGTCGCACGTTACGAGGCGTGGATGGCCAGCTGGGCGGACTAAATATTACGCCGCCACCAGCCGGATTCTCGTCATCTCCGCCGGCGCGCCGATGCGCTTTGGCGGGCCCCAGTAGCCGGTGCCGCGGCTGACATAAATCCACAGCCGGCCGCGCCGGTGCAGGCCCGCCACGTAGGGCTGCTGCAGCGGCACGAACAGGTTCCATGGCCAGAACTGGCCGCCGTGCGTGTGGCCGGACAGTTGCAGGTCGTAGCCGGCCGCATCCGCCTCGGGCGCGCTGCGCGGCTGGTGCGCCAGCAGGATGCGCGGGATGGTCGCCGGCGCGCCGGCGATGGCCGCCTGCGGGTCGCTTGCCTGGGCCGGGTCGAAGGCGGCCGCATTGAAATCGGTGACGCCGGCGACGGCCAGGCGCGCGCCGCCGTGTTCGAGGATGGCATGTTCGTTCATCAGCACGCGCAGGCCCAGGCGGCGAAATTCCGCCACCCACGGCGCGGCGCCAGAATAGTATTCGTGGTTGCCTGTCACCAGAAACACGCCATGGCGCGCGCGCAGTTCACCCAGCGGCGCCGTGTGCGCGCTCAGCTGCGCCACCGTGCCATCGACCACGTCGCCCGTGATGGCGATGAGGTCGGCCTGCAGGCCGTTGGCGCGCGCGACGATGGCTTCCACGTAGGCGCGCTTGATGGTGGCCCCCACGTGGATGTCGCTCAGCTGCACGATGGTGAAGTCGTGCAGCGCCGGCGGCAGGCCGGCGATGGGCACCGTCACCTCGCGCACGCGCGCCACCCGGCGGGCATTGATGAAGCCGACGACGGTGGCCAGCAGCGCCAGGGCCAGGACCGCCACGGCGGACGCCTGCGCATGCGGGCGCGCGGCGGGAATCAGCATCAGCAGCGCGCGCAGCACGGTGAGCACGAACAGCGAGGAAAAAAAGCCCATGCTCAGCGAACCGGCCCAGCTCAGGCGGTCGGCCAGGCGCGCATCGCTGGTGACGGCGCGGGCGAAGATCGTCATCGGCATCAGCATGGTCGAGGCCAGCAAGACCAGGCCGCCCAGCAGCCAGCCGGCCAGGCCGACGGGCAGCGCCGGCAGAAGCAACCAGCCCAGCAGGGCGTGCAGGGCGCCCAGTATCATGGTGATGCGCAGCAGGGGCGTGCGGGTTTTCATGTCATGGTTCCAGAAGTGGGGTGCCCAGATAGGCGGAAGTGATGCGCGCCAAACTGCCATCCTGGCGCATGTGCCGCAGCACGCGGTCGAAGGCGGCGGCCAGCGCCGGTGAGGCCGCGTTCTTGCGAAACACGATATAGGTATCGAAGCGCATGGACGGCAATGATGGCGAGGCGGGCGCCATGCGCGCGATGCCGTCCAGTTTCAGCTGTCTTACCGTGTACTGGCCGACGATGCCGTCCGCCAGCACGGCGTCGATGCGGTGCAGCGCCAGTTTCTGGAAGTTGGCGGCATCCGTCGGCACTTCGGCGATGCTCCAGCGGCCTTGCGCCGCGCCGGCGGCGATGGCTTCGGGCAGGCGGAAGCCCGCGCGCACGCCGATCACCTTGCCGGCCAGGTCATCGAACCGGGTGATGGCGCGCGCGGCGGCTGCCTGGCGCACGAACAGTACATACTCGGTCGGCTGCAAGGGGACCTTGCCAAATTCCAGGTACTGTTCGCGCGCCGGGGTGCGGCTCATGGCGAAGGCGCAATCGACCGTGCCTTGCGGCCGGGCCAGTTCACTCTCCAGGCGGCGCCACGGCATGGCGCGAAATTCGATGATGATGCCCAGGCGCGATGCCGCCTCGCGCAGCACGTCCACGTTCAAGCCTTCGACGCGTCCCTGGTTTTGCATGAAGTAGGGCACGAAGACGTCGTCGTGGCAGACCAGCCGTGCCGGCAAGCTCTCGCCGGCGTCGGCGCTGGCCGGCGCCGCCATCAGCAGGACGGAAGTGGCCAGCGCGGCGGCCAGCCGCCACGGGCCACGGCGGAAGGATCGGGGAACCGGCGCAACTGCGCCATCGTACATCGGTTGAAGCTGCAATTGATCATCCCAGGTGTCCCGAAACTGTCGCGTTTCGCACGGCCCGATTATAGCCGAAGCGTTATATAAAAAACCAGGCGCGCGGCCGGACGGGCATTACTGGCCGATGTGCAGTCCCAGTGACGCCAGCTTGCCGAAATCGACTGGCTTGGCAAAGTGTTCATTGAAGCCCGCCGCCAGGGCCGCCTGCCGGTCGTGCTCCTGGCCGTAGCCCGTCAGCGCGACGAGCAGGAACTGCTGCGGGATCGGCAGCTGGCGCAATTTGACGGCCACCTCGTAGCCATTCATGTCGGGCAGGCCGATGTCGAGGAAGACGATGTCGGGCTTGAATTCCAGCGTGCGCTCGGCCGCCTGCGCGCCCGTGTAGGCCGTGCGCACCGTGTGGCCGTACATTTCCAGCAATTCGGCCAGGGTGTCGGCCGCATCGCTGTTGTCGTCGACGACGAGGATGCGCTGGCTGCTGCCGGCCGCCGCTGGCGGCGGTGCTGCGGCCGGCAGCGGCACGTTGGCGTCGAGCGGCAGACGGACTTCAAAGGTGCTGCCCAATCCCACGCCGGGGCTGCTGACGCTGACCTGGCCGCCGTGCAGTTCGACCAGGGTGCGCACCAGCGACAGGCCGATGCCCAGGCCATCCTGCACCCGGTCCGGCGAATGGCCGCTCTGCGCGAACAGGCCGAAGATGCTGTCGATGCTGGAGGCGGCGATGCCGATGCCGTTGTCGCTCAGGCGGATGCGCACGTTGTCGCCCTCGCGCGCGGCGCCGATGGCGATGCGTCCGCCCGGCGCCGTGAACTTGGCCGCGTTGAGCAGCAGGTTGGCGACGATCTGCGACAGGCGCACGGCGTCGCCGCAGACCCACAGTTCTTCCTTGGGCAGGTCGATGTCGATCGCATGGCCCCGTGCTTCGATGCTGTGCGAGCTCGTTTCCAGCGCGCTGCGGATCACGCCGGCCAGGCTCACGCTTTCCCACTGCAGCGAGATCTTGCCCAGCGAAATGCGCGACACGTCGAGCAGGTCGTCCACCAGGCGCACCAGGTGGTCCGTGTGGCGGGCGATGGTGCGGCGCGCATTGTCCTGCATGGCCGGCACGACCGGGTCGAGCTTGCACAGCAGGGCCAGCGCCGTGCGGATGGGACCCAGCGGGTTGCGCAGTTCGTGCGCCAGGGTAGCGAGGAATTCGTCCTTGCGGCGGTCGACTTCACGCAGTTCGCGCTCGACCTGGCCCAGGCGCAGCAGCGCCCGCACGTTGGCGATCAATTCGTCCGCCTCGATCGGCTCGACCAGATAATTGTCGGCGCCGCCGTCGAGGGCGCGGATCTTGTCGGCCGTGCCGATGCACGACGCCGACGTTTGCAGCACCAGGATGGTGTTCGTCTCGGCGCCGCCTTTCAGCTGGCGGCACACTTCCAGGCCGTTGATGTCGGGCAGCTTGACGTCGAGCAGGATCAGGTTGGGGCGCTCCTGGCGCGCGCGCAGCAGCGCGTCGCCGCCGTTCGAGGCCTCGATCACCTTGAAGCCGGCGCGCGTGAGGATGCGCGACTTGGCGTAGCGTGCGCCGTCGCTGTCATCGACGTTGAGGATCAGAGCATCGCTGTTGTTATCCGGTAGCATGCGCATTATCCCTGGTGGTGGTGCCTCGCGGCGGGGCCGGCTCTTGCCGGTGGTGGGTATGGCCGATCAGCGTGCGCAGGGTTGTCAGCAATTGCTGGCGCAGCAGGGGCTTGACGTAATACGCGTCCGCGCCCAGCGCCAGGCCCTTGCGCTTGTCGTCGATCTCGGTGGCGACGATGACGGGCACCTGGCGCCGCAGCGGGTCGTTCTTCAGCTCCGCCAGCCAGTGCCAGGCGTTCTCGCCGTGCAGCAGGATGTCGAGGATGACGGCGGCGGGGCGCTGCTGTTCCCAGCGGTCCTGCGCCTCGCGCACGCTGCGCGCGGCCACCACGCGAAACTCGCTGCCGGCCAAAAATTTTTCATATAGCAGGCGGATGGGCGGGTTGTCTTCCACCACCAGCACGGGAATGCGCTGGTCGTTGCCGTCGTCGTTGGCGGGTGCGCACGCTGGCAGGCTGCCTTCGGGCGGGTGATAACTGGTGGGCAGCACGACGGAAAACAGCGAACCCTTGCCCGGTGTGCTTTCCACCGCCACCGTGCCATTGAGCAGGGTCGCCAGGTTGCGGCACAGGGGCAGGCCCAGGCCCGTGCCCTTGACCCTGCGCTGCATGTGGTTTTCCACCTGGCTGAATTCCTCGAAGATCAGTTGCAGGTCTTCGGTGTCGATGCCCAGGCCCGTGTCGGCGACGGAAAAGCGGATCGCATCCTGTTTCGGCAGCGGCGTGGCGCTGACGACGATGGTGCCCGCTTCCGTGAACTTGAGCGCGTTGGAAATGAAGTTGCGCAGGATTTGCGACAGCTTGCCTTCATCCGTGTAAATGTGCAGGGCCGGATCGGGGTCGATGAAGGTGAGCGTCAGCGATTCGGATACCAGCAGCGGGCGCAGCATGCCGCGCAGGGCGCTGAACAGGTCGGCCACCCGGAGGCTGTTGGCGTGCACGTCGACCTTGCCCGCCTCGATCTTGGCCAGGTCCAGCAAGTCGTTGACCAGGTCGTTCAGGCTGACGGCGCCCTGCAGGATGAACAGCACCTGCTTTTCCTGCTCGTCCGTCAGCGCGCCGTCGACGCGGTCGAGCAGCAGCTTGGACAGGGCGCGGATGGAGCTGAGCGGCGTGCGGAATTCATGGCTCATGTTCGACAGGAAGCGCGACTTCATCTGGTCGGCGCGGCGCAGGTGGTCGGCTTTTTCATCGAGCTCCGCGTACAGCGCCACCACGCCGCGGTTGGTGTCTTCCAGCTCGCGCGTCAGCTGCAGCAGGTCTTCCTGGCGCGTTCTCAGCTCGTCCAGCGTGGCCAGCAGCTCGCGGTTCTGCTGCTGCACTTCGGCCACGGTGATATCCGATGGCAGCGCCTGCAGGCTGCCGCCCAGGGCGCCGATTTTCTGCCCGTCGAGCAGGGGCGCGTCGCGCGGGAACAGCTTTTGCAAGGTGATTTCCGTGCCTTCGCCCGGCACGCTGTGGATATGGCAGCGATCCATCAGGCGCTGCGCGCCGAGGATGCCCAGGCCCATGCCCGTTTGCGAGCGGTAGGTGCCGCCCAGGATCTGCTCGAGCTGTTTGATGCCCGGCCCCTGGTCCTCGATGCGGATGGTGAGGAGCTGGGGCGCCGTCATGCCGTCGATCGCGAAATGGATCTTTCCGCTGCCCGCGTAGTTGTAGACATTGCGCGCCAGTTCCGACACGGCCGTGGCGATGCGCACCTGGTCCTGCACGCCGAAGCCGCACAGGGCGGCGATCTGCCGCGCGCGCTGGCGCGCGCCCACCACATCGAGTTCGCTGGCGATATTCGCCGTCAATATGCGTTGCGTCATGCTGCACCTTCTCCTTCACTTGATACTGCTTCGTGTCCTGCGTGTTCCCGCAGCACGACCACCGTGACATCGTCGCGTCCGCGCGAAAAGTCGCGGTACAGCACGGCGGCAATCAGGCTGGGATGGCAGTGCGCCAGGCCCGGATACTGTTCCAGGTCCCAGCGCGTGTGCAGGCCGTCCGAATGCATGATGAGCATGGTGCCCGGCTGCCATGGATAGCGGAATTCCTGTACCTTGCGCAGATTGCTGCCGACGATGCCGTTATGTGACAGCAGATGGCGCCGCTGCTGCGCGTCGAAGGCGCAGGCGGCGATATTGCCCACGCCGGCAAAGCGCAGTTCGCGCTGCGCGCTGTCGATGTGCGCCACGGCCAGCGCCGCGCCGCGCGTGCCCCGCAGGGCGCCGTGGGCCAATTCGATGAACGGGGCGGGCAGGGGAGGCAGGCCGGGCGCGCTGTTTTCCAGCAGCGCGCCGGCCAGTTCCGAGGCCTGCGCCGCCAGCGGGCCGTGGCCCAGGCCATCGGCCACCATCAGGCTCAGTTCATGGCCTTCGCAGACGACATTCCAGGCGTCGCCGCTGACCTGTTCCGATGGCAGCGGCAGGCACACGGCGCCGATTTGCCAGTTGGGGCTGGCGGGAATGGTGCTGCTGGCGTGCGGCCCCCATACCACCATCATCAGCACGGTGCCCTTGCCGGGGGCCGTGTACAGGTCGAATTCCTGGCTCAATCGGCGTATCGCGCCCAGGCCCACGCCATATGTGCCCGTGGTGGAATGGCCGTCCTGCATGTGCTGGCGCACGTTGGCCATGCCGGGGCCATTGTCGATGGACAGCACCTCGATGCCGCTGACGCCGCCGCGCAGCACCTTGCGCAGCAGGATTTCGCCGCGGCGCGCATGCTTGACGATATTCGTGGCCGCCTCGCTGATGATGATGGCCAGCTGGCCCGCGCGTACGTCATCGAAGCCGACGTGGCGCGCCAGCTCGTTGCCGGCGCGGCGGGCCGCGGCGATCTCGCTTGGTTCGCCGATGGAAAAACTTTGTTGCCTGCGCTGGTCAGGGTGCGACGCTTGGTGATTCAAAACAGCTTCCATTTCGCGATGGTGACGGTGGTGCCCATGCCGGGCGCCGTGTCGATGTGAAATGTGTCGGCCAGGCGCTTGGCGCCACCCAGCCCCAGTCCCAGTCCGCCACCGCTGGTGTAGCCATCGGTCAGCGCCTGGTCGATATCTTCGATGCCGGCTCCCTTGTCGGCAAAACTCAGTTCCAGTCCCTGGCGCGCACTGTCGCGCAGGCGCACGATGCGTGCCTCGCCGCCACCGCCGTACCGCAGCGTGTTGCGTGCCAGCTCGCTGGCCGCCGTGATGATCTTGGTCTGTTCGATCAGGCCAAAACCCATGGCGACCATGCTGTCGCGCACCTGCTTGCGCAGGCGCACCACGTCTTCATCGGTATGCAGCGGCAGCACTTGCACCGCCTCCTGCATGCCCGCCTGCGGGCCTTCCCTCGCGCCCGCGCCTAACACGCGACACCCGCGCGCGTCATTCCCACAGGCTGCCTCGTTCCAGCAGCTTGATGCCCAGCTCCACATTCAGGGCCGTGCTCACGCCTTCCAGCGCCAGGCCCAGTTCGACCAGGGTGATGGCGACGGCGGGCTGCATGCCGACCACTACCGTGCGCGCATCGAGGATTTTCGCCATTGCCGCCGTGTTGCTGATCATGCGGCCGATGAAGGAATCGACGATGTCGAGCGCGGAAATGTCGATCAGCACGCCCGTGGCGCGGTCCTTGACGATGCGTGTCGTCAGGTCATCCTGCAAGGTCATCGCCAGGCGGTCGTGCATGTCCACCTGGATCGTCACCAGCAGCAGACGACCCATGCGTAAAATGGGGATTCTCTCCATGGGCGCCTCAGTGTTGCTGCTGCTGGTAGGTGATCGTGGAGCCCGTGCGTTTCAGGGCCACGACGAACGCATCGGCCAGGGTGGCCTTGGTGATCACGTCTTCCAGGTTGACGCCCAGGTGCACGATGGTTTGCGCAATCTGCGGACGGATGCCGCTGATGATGCAGTCGGCGCCCATCAGGCGCGCCGCCGCGATGGTTTTCAGCAAGTGCTGCGCCACCAGGGTGTCGACGGTGGGCACGCCCGTGATGTCGATGATGGCGATCAGGGCGCCCGTATCGACGATCTTTTGCAGCAGGCTTTCCATCACCACCTGCGTGCGGGCGCTGTCGAGCGTGCCGATCAGGGGCAGGGCCAGCACGTTTTGCCACAGCTGCACCACGGGGGTGGACAGTTCCAGCAACTCCTGCTGCTGGCGCAGGATCACCTGTTCGCGCGCCTTTTGATAGATGGCGATGGTCAGCAGGCCCAGCTCGTCGAACAGCTTGCTGGTGCTGACGATGGCGTCGCCCAGCTGCTGCGGCTGCTCGCCGATTTCCTTGCGCAGATAGGTGAACAGCGGTTCCTTGAGTGAAAACACGAAGCTGGCCGTATCGATCGGCGAATAACCCTGGCGCACGCGCGACTGCGACATTTCGCTGAGCAGCTGGCGCGTGTCGTCCCAGGCGCCGCCTTCGATGTCGAACGAGTCGCTGCTTTCCAGCGTGCGCACCAGCAGCGGCAGGAATTGCGAGGCCTGCTGGCGCAATTCATTTTCAGCAATCTTGTCGCGGCGAACGAGGCCTGCGATGAGGCTGGCCATCCAGCCGTCCAGCAGTTCCGTGTGGTGTGCGCTAATGATGCTGGCCAGTTGTTGCGGCTGACCCGTCCCCGTCTTGTTTTTCATGCTGATCCTTGGCTGGAGTGGAAGGTGCTGCACGGCCACACAGAGTGAAATACCCGGCCGCGCTGTCTGCGTGATTATAGGCGACAATGAACAAATTATTATGTTCTTTGGCGCACATATTGCTGCAGGCGGACCAATATTTCCGGATCTGTATTTCGATCAAAAAAATGCGCGCCTTTAAAGATGTAGATGATTTGCATGTTTAAGGGAATTCCGCTACACTGGGCGCACTCAACAAGAGAAGCGCGCCATGAATATCGACAAGTTCAAGCAGCAGCACCTGGCCATCCTGGCCGCCATCGATGACTTGCGCCAGCTGGCGCGCGGCGGTGTCGCCGTCCAGGCCCAGGCGATCGCCAGCCAGATCATCGCCATGAGCGGCCTCATCAAGCTGCACCTGGCCGTGGAGCAGCGCTACCTGTATCCGGCCGCGCAAGCATGCGGGGTGGCAAAAGTTGCCCAGCTGGGACGCCAGTATGAGAGCGAGATGCACGGCATCGCCGGCGCCTACCTGGCATTTGCCGCTCGCTGGAATACGCCCGTGCGGCTGGCGGCCGAACCGGAAGCCTTCCGCAGCGAAGCCAACACCGTGCTGCACGCGCTGTACCAGCGCATGCGGCGCGAAGACGCCGAGCTGTATCCAGCTGTCGAGACGCTGGCCTGACACCGATTACTGACATTCACACAGGAGTTCCACATGCTGACCCAAGCACAACGCGCCATCATCACCGCCACCGTTCCCATCCTCGAGCAGGGCGGCGAAACGCTGACCCGCCATTTCTACCAGAATCTGTTCCGCGACCATCCCGAGGTGCTGCCGTACTTTAACCAGGCGCACCAGCACAGCGGCGAGCAGCAGCGCGCCCTGGCCAATGGCGTGCTGATGTATGCCAAGCATATCGACCGGCTCGCAGCGCTGGGCGGCCTGGTGTCGACCATCGTCAACAAGCACGTGGCCCTGCAGATCCGCGCCGAGCACTATCCGCTGGTGGGTGCCAGCCTGCTGCAAGCCATCCGCGAGGTGCTGGGGGCGGAAGTGGCCAGCGACGCCGTCATCGATGCCTGGGGCGCGGCCTACGGCCAGCTGGCCGACATCCTGGCCGGCGAGGAAGGGCGCATCTATCAGGCGCAAGCGGCCGCGCCGGGCGGCTGGAGCGGCGCGCGCGATTTTCTCGTGCAAGGCAAGACGGTGGAAAGCGGGGAGATCACCTCGTTCCTGATGGCGCCCGCCGATGGCCAGCCCGTGCTCGACTTTGCGCCGGGCCAGTACATCGGCGTGGTGGTCACTGTCGATGGCGTGCCGATGCGCCGCCAGTATTCGCTGTCGGCCGCCAGCAATGGCCAGACTTACCGCATCAGCGTCAAGCGCGAGCAGGGCGGCAAGGTGTCCAATTTCTTCCACGACCATGTGCAGCCAGGCGACACCGTGCAGCTGACGCCGCCATCGGGCGACTTCGTGCTGCAAGACAGCGACAAGCCGCTGGTGCTGATCAGCGGCGGCGTGGGCATCACGCCGACCCTGGCCATGCTGGCGGCCGCGCTGCGCGGCAAGCGCCCCGTGCATTTCATCCATGCGGCGCGCCACCACGGCGTGCATGCGTTCCGCCAGCAGATCGATGACCTAGCCGCGCAGCATCCGCAATTGCAACGCTATTACTGCTACGCGGAACATGGCGGCGGGCAGGGCGCGCCGGACGGCACCGCGCCGGACGCCGTCGGCTTGCTGGACAAGGATCGCCTGGCGCAGTGGCTGCCCGCGTCGCGCGACGTGGATGCCTATTTCCTGGGACCGCAGCCATTCATGCGGGCCGTCAAGCAATCCCTGCGCGAGCTGGGCGTGCCGGAACAGCAGACGCATCATGAATTCTTCGGCCCGGCCTCGGCGCTGAACTGATACCGGACTGTCCTTGCGCACCGTGTGTTGCCTCGGCGAGAAAAACTGCTTGCCGTAAGGGGCGGGTAAGCCTCGCGCTGTACTGTGAATCCAAGCTCGAAAACAAAAGAGCAGCTTTTACATAACAGGAGGCAATACAATGCATGACGATCTGGTGCAACAAATCAAGCGCGACCCTAGCTACCACGAGCTGGTCAAGGTGCGCTCCCGTTTCGGCTGGACGCTGACAGCCCTGATGATGCTGGTGTACTACGGCTACATCCTGCTCATCGCGTTCAACAAGGAATTTCTCGCTTCCAAGACTGGCGCTGGCGTGATGACCTGGGGCATGCCGATCGGCCTGTTCGTCATCGTGTTTACCGTGCTGATCACCGGCGTGTACGTGCGCCGCGCCAACAAGCAATACGATGACCTGACGCAAGCCATCCAGGCGCGGGTGCAGGCATGAGCGGCGCCGTCCCGATGCCGCGCACACTGTCCCGCCTGGCGGCCCTGGTATTGCTGGGCGCCACGGCCAGCAACGGCGCGCTGGCGGCCGGCGCCGACCTGGGCCAGGCCCAGCAGCAGCCCACCAACTGGACGGCGATCATCATGTTCGCCGTCTTCGTCGTCTTCACCCTGTTCGTCACCAAATGGGCGGCCGCCAAGACCAAGTCGGCCGCCGACTTCTACACGGCGGGCGGCGGCATCACGGGCTTCCAGAATGGCCTGGCGATCGCCGGCGACTTCATGTCGGCCGCATCCTTTCTCGGCATTTCCGCCGCCGTCTTCCTGAACGGCTACGATGGCCTGATCTACGCCATCGGCTTTCTCGTCGGCTGGCCCGTCATCACCTTCCTGATGGCCGAGCGCCTGCGCAACCTGGGCCGCTTTACCTTCGCCGACGTGGCCGCGTACCGCTTCAAACAGGCGCCGATCCGCATCTTCTCCGCTTCCGGCACCCTGGTGGTGGTGGCCTTTTACCTGATCGCGCAAATGGTGGGCGCGGGCCAGCTGATCAAGCTGCTGTTCGGCCTGGAGTACTGGATCGCCGTCGTGCTGGTCGGTACCCTGATGATGATTTATGTGCTGTTTGGCGGCATGACGGCCACCACCTGGGTACAGATCATCAAGGCCGTGATGCTGCTGGGCGGTGCCAGCTTCATGGCCATCGCTGTGCTGGCGCAATTCAATTTCAGCCCGGAAGCCCTGTTCGCCAAGTCCGTGGAAGTGCATGCCACCAAGGAAGCCATCATGGGGCCCGGCAGCTTCATCAAGGACCCGATTTCCGCCATCTCATTCGGCATGGCGCTGATGTTCGGCACGGCCGGCCTGCCGCACATCCTGATGCGTTTCTTCACGGTGCCAAATGCCAAGGAAGCCCGTAAATCCGTGTTCTGGGCCACCACCTGGATCGCCTATTTCTATATCCTGACCTTCATCATCGGCTTTGGCGCCATCGTGCTGGTGAGCACCAATCCCGAGTTCAAGGATGCCGCTGGTAAATTGTTAGGCGGGAATAACATGGCGGCCGTGCACCTGGCCAAGGCCGTTGGCGGCAACGTCTTCCTCGGCTTCATGTCGGCCGTCGCCTTTGCCACCATCCTGGCCGTCGTCGCGGGGCTGACGCTGTCCGGCGCCTCGGCCGTGTCGCACGATCTGTACGCCACCGTCATCAAGAAGGGCAAGGCGACGGGCGCCAATGAATTGAAGGTGTCGCGCGTGACCACCATCGTGCTGGGCATCATTGCCGTGGTGCTGGGCATCGCCTTTGAAAAGCAGAACATCGCCTTCATGGTCTCGCTGGCCTTCGCCATTGCCGCCTCGGCCAATTTCCCCGTGCTGTTCATGTCGGTGCTGTGGAAAGACTGCACCACGCGGGGCGCCACCATCGGCGGCTTCATGGGCCTGATCACGGCCGTGGGCTTGACGGTGGTGTCGAAGTCCGTGTGGGTCGACGTGCTGGGCCATGCGGAGGCGCTGTTCCCGTATGCCTCGCCCGCCATCTTCTCGATGACGGCCGGCTTCGCCGGCATCTGGCTGTTCTCCGTGCTCGACAGGAGCCCGCGCGCGCGCATCGACCGTGCCGGCTACGAAGCGCAGCAGATGCGCTCGGAAACGGGCATCGGCGCGGCGGGTGCCAGCGCGCATTGAGCATGTAGAATCGCTCCAGACCTGGAACACCCCTTTCGCAGGGGTGTTTTTTTTTGCCTGCGATTTGCATGATCGGATCAGCCGGTGTACGCTCGCCCAAAGTAGGTCCGCTTGTTGTTGTTACTGTCATTAAGTGCAACGTGAGAGAGCCAATGAAGCACACATACGCGGTAAAAAGACAGGGTAGTGGGGAGCGTTTGCTCGTCCCCGGCGCTGGCCCTGGAGCAGGGCGGCTGGCCGCGGCATTCCATTCCGGCAGTGACCTGCCGCAAGCCACAGGTTCGCGTAAATGGCCGGGCATGGCGGACCGGGCTGGCGGTATGAGTAGGCATGCCATGCATGGCATGGCCGATCAGGCCCGGGTGCAGGATCTGCTGGCCAGGGCCCGGCAAGGCAGGCTGCGCGATGGCGAGGTGGAAGTGATGCAGCGGCCCGACCTCGGACCCATGCAGCTGCGTCATCTCGCCCAATCGCTGGAAGCGACGGCCACTGCGCCTGGCAGGCCGGTGGCCGACGCCTTGCAATCGGGCTCGGCCAGCATCGGCAATGGGCGGGTGCGGATGCCGGGCATCGGCGGTGCAGGCGATCCGGCGGCGATCGCCCATCAGCTAGGTGTGCTTCGTCCGCAGGCAACGCGCATCATATCAGCCTCGAGCGGGCGTTTTGAAGTCCAGGCAAAGCTCAACCCCTGGGTGTCCGTGGCGACGGGACGCGCATTGCCGGAATTGGAGGCCGATCCCAATATGATCGGCCCGCAGAGACAGTACAAGGACGGCGATCAGCATCCGATCGAGCTGGGCGTGGAATGGTGCAGCGTGCTTCCCCAGCACCTACCAGCGCAACCGTACGATTCCGACAACATGTATAGTGGATTCATGCAGGCGCTTGCTGCGGCCGATGGCTTGGACATGGAGGCAGAGAAAAAACAGGCGATGAAAGTACGCCTGCTTTCTGACTTTTACCATCAGCTGAAAAGCTTGTCAGCCGCGCAATTGCAGGAAATTGGACACCTGCTTGAAGAAGATATCGATAAGCATGAGGCTAGCGATACGCTTGACAAGGCATTTGACGAGACTCGGCTTGTTTACAGAACATGGCATGCGCCTAGCCATATTTCCGTCTCCACCGGCCTAGGGGCGTCACAGGCTGACGGGAGGGAACTTGTTGGCGCCGATAATCTCAAAACCGTGCTCGACCCCGAAAAATTCAGGCATTACAAGCAGCAAAGCAAATTGCCAGGGTCGGTCCTGCCTTCGCTTGGCGCTTCTCCATCGTCATTGCTTTACCCTGATCCTGATCAACCTAATGTTGTATTTTTAAAGGAACGCGGTACAGCCGCCGCCCTTTTGCCCGAGAATCTGAATGCCGGATTCAACGCTTACAATGAAGCAGCGAAATTCATGCTTCGCGGAAAGACAAGCGAAGAATTGGCAGGGGAATTCAGCAAACTTCATTACCATGCCAAGAAAATGCGGGCCAGCGTAACGCGGCCGCTATTTTTTAATAGCGACGATCTTCAATCGAATACGGATGCTTTCCTACACCCGGACAAACCCGGTGACCGCCCACACGTACGTAAAATCCATAATGGTCTGCATGTGGAACATAACCCGTTAAGGCAAAGTTTCGACCTGAAACTGGCCGATCCATTCCGCGCCAACGCCATTTTCTATCAAACATTCTCTGAATATTCGAAACCGAACACGTATGCTGAGGAATGGAATGAGATGGTTGTCAAATACAGGCAAAAAGGGCATATGGCAGGCCTTTTTGCGGAGATCAGGGCTTGGGTGCCCGAATTGAAGGATTATCCAGGGATTGTGGACGAGTTAATAGATAGCGGGAAGTTTAATGCGGATTTTGCGAAGGCGATTGCAGGGAAGGAGGAGCCCGCTGCCAATGCCAAGAGCAGCGCTTCAAAAACAAAGCCGAAAAAGCAGACAAAACATACAAAGCAGAAAATTAAAAAATAGCAAGCATGCTCTGCTGCGCAGCCCCCTTCACCACGATGCAAGGTGGCGCACATCGAGCCTATCCGGACTGATTGCCTAGTCCAGGCACTCATTGCGTATTTTCCACGTGCAGGCGGATCACGCCTGCCATCGGTGCGGGCGCGTTGCCAGCCGGTTCCAGGATGGCTGCCAGGGTCAGCGTATCGAGCACGGCCAGGAAGGCGGCCGTAGCCTGGCCCAGTTTGGCCTTCAGCAGGCAGTCGGGCGTCAGCGGACAAGTGTTGCTGTCCTTGTTGAAGCACTCGGCCATGAAGAAGTCGCTCTCCGTTTCGCGCACCACGGTGCCGATGTTGATCTCGGCCGGGTCGCGCGCCAGGCGCAAGCCGCCATTTCTGCCGCGCACCGTTTCCACGATGCCGGACAAGCCCAGCTGATGCACCACCTTCATCAAGTGATTTTTCGAGATCGAGTGCAGGTCGGCAATGTCCTGGATGGTGGCGAGCCGCTCGCGGTGCGTGCCCAAATACATCAGGGTGCGCAGGGTGTAATCAGTGTAGGCAGTCAGTCGCATCGGCACGGGTGTCAGTAAAGATGTGGATTACATCCTTGTTTCAAGCCGCCAGCATACAGGAAAAGCGCCGCGGCAGCGCCGGCGCCTTGCGCATTTTCGCCTCACTTTTCATTCGAGAAAGACAAAAGTTGGTTGCCTTTCGCTCAAATGCGTAGTAAATTTTCATATTGTTGCCCTGGCAAACAGCTCGCGCGCCCTTTAAAGCCCTTTGAGCATGGATTTTGTTGATGGAAATCAAGAGGATGGTGAAACAATAAGGTAAATTTACTACAAATTGGATGATGGGCGTTTCCCGGCCGGGGAACGCGTACTACGCAATCTGTGCGGTGCCGGCACGGTGGCCGCCCCAGGAAATGAATACCATGCAAATGAATGAAGTGAAAGACGAGCTGCTGAGCAGCGATATCCGCCAGCTGGGCCGTCTGCTGGGCGACGCCATCCGCAACCACCTGGGCGATCCCGCCTTCGAACGCATCGAACATGTGCGCCAGCTGGCCATTCGTTTCCGCCGCGACAATGATGCCGTGGCCGGCACGCAACTGTCGGACGCGCTGCAAGCGCTGTCGCAGGAAGAAACCACCCAATTGACGCGCGCCTTCAGCTATTTTTCGCTGCTGGCCAACATTGCCGAAGACCAGCACCACATCCGCCGCACGCGCGCCCACCTGATCGCCGGCTCGCCGCCGCGCCAGGGCAGCCTCGCCCACGCCGTGGGCAATGTGCTCGACGCCGGCCAGGCCGATGCGCTGGAAAGCTTCTTTGACGATGCCTTCGTCAGTCCCGTGTTTACGGCGCACCCGACGGAAGTGCAGCGCAAGAGCATCCAGAATTGCCAGATGGCCATCGCGCGCCTGTTGAACGAGCGCGACCGCGTGCAGATGACGCCGGAAGAGGCGGAACAGAACGAAGAAGCGCTGGGGCGCGGCATCGTCACCTTGTGGCAAACGCGTTTGCTGCGCACGAGCAAGTTGTCCGTCATGGATGAAGTGGCCAATGGCCTGTCGTTCTATGATCACACGATCCTGCGCGAACTGCCCAAATTGTATTCCTCGCTGGAAACCATGCTGGCCCAGCGCGATGCACGCTGGGAAGATGTGGAATTGCCCAACTTCATGAAGGTCGGCAGCTGGATCGGCGGCGACCGCGACGGCAATCCTTTCGTCACGGCCGACATCCTGCGCAGCACCCTGCAAACCCAGGCCGACAAAGTGCTGGACTTTTATCTGGGGGAACTGCGCAAGCTGGCGTCGCAACTGTCCCTGGCGCAAATATTGAATTCCTGCAGCGAGCCGCTGCGCGCGCTGGCCGAACGCTCGGCCGATGCGTCGCCGCACCGCGTGGACGAGCCGTACCGCCGCGCCTTGCACGGCATCCACGCGCGCCTGGAAGCGACGCGGGTCGTTCTGGCTGGCAAGGGCAAGCAGGCCGATGGGGTGCAGCCTTACGCCGCCGCCGCCGACCTGCTGGCCGACCTGGACGTGGTCCGGCATTCGCTGGTCAGCAATGGCCTGCGTTCGCTGGCGCGTGGCCGGTTGCGCCAGCTGCGCCGCGCCGTGAAGGTCTTCGGCTTCTCGCTGGCGCCGCTGGACTTGCGCCAGAATTCCGACGTGCACGAACGTGTGGTAGGCGAATTGTTTGCCGGCGCCCAGCCCGGCCTCGTCTACCTGGAGCTGGACGAAGAGCAGCGCATCGCCTTGCTGCTGGCCGAACTGGCGTCGCCACGCCTGCTGACTTCGCCATACGCGCAATACTCGGAAGAAACCACCTCCGAGCTGGACATCTTCCGCGCCGTGCGCGAAGCGCATGTCAAGTATGGCAAGGAATCCGTGCCGAACTGCATTATCTCGAAGGCGGCCAGCGTCTCGGACTTGCTGGAAGTGGCCTTGCTGCTGAAGGAAGTGGGCTTGCTGCGCCAGGACAGCCGCGAAGTGGACGTCAACATCATTCCCCTGTTCGAGACCATAGCCGACTTGCGGGCCGGCCCCGCCATCATGGCGCGCGCCTTCGGCTTGCCGTTCTACCGGGGCTTGCTGGCTTCGCGCGGCGACCAGCAGGAAGTCATGCTCGGTTACTCGGACAGCAACAAGGACGGCGGTTTCCTCACGTCCGGCTGGGAACTCTACAAGGCCGAGATCGAGCTGGTGAATGTGTTCAAGCAGTACCAGATCAAGCTGCGATTGTTCCACGGCCGGGGCGGTTCCGTGGGCCGAGGCGGCGGACCCAGCTATGAAGCCATCCTGGCCCAGCCGGCAGGCGCCGTGCAAGGCCAGATCCGCCTGACGGAGCAGGGCGAAGTCATCACGGCCAAGTATGCGAACCCGGAAGTGGGACGCCGCAACCTGGAGGTGCTGGTGGCCGCCACCATCCAGTCGACCCTGCTGCCGCAGGCCCAGTTGCAGCCGAAGGCCTCGGCCGGCGCGGGCCACCTGGCTGCCATGGAAGAGCTGTCCGGCACGGCCCTGAACGCCTATCGCGACCTCGTGTATGGCACGGACGGCTTCGAACAGTATTTCTGGGAATCGACCGTGATCGCGGAGATTGCCGCGCTGAACATCGGCAGCCGTCCCGCTTCGCGCAAGAAGTCCACGTCCATCGAAGACTTGCGGGCCATTCCGTGGGTGCTGAGCTGGGCGCAATGCCGTTTGATGCTGCCGGGCTGGTTCGGTTTCGGTTCCGCCGTGCAAGCCTACCTGGCCGCCCATCCTGCCGATGGCGCGGACGTGCTGCGCGGCATGTATACGGACTGGCCCTTCTTCACGTCCTTGCTGTCGAACATGGACATGGTGCTGGCCAAGAGCGACATCGCCATCGCCGGCAAGTATGCGGAACTGGTCAAGGACAAGGTCTTGCGCGAGGCCATCTTCACGCGCATCCGCGCCGAATACGCGGCTACCCTGGACGCCCTGAAGCTGATCACGGGCCAGGAAGAACTACAGCAAGCCAACCCGCTGATGCAGCGCTCGATCCGCAACCGCTTTCCCTACATCGACCCGCTCAATCACGTGCAGGTGGAATTGCTGCAGCGTTTCCGCGAGGGCAAGCAGGATGCGGCCGCGCGCACGGGCATACATTTGTCGATCAATGGGATTGCGGCAGGGTTGCGCAACAGCGGTTAGATGGCACCGAACCAAGCCTACTGCGCGTCGTGATTTGCGGCCTGCGATGCTCACTGTGCCATAGCACAGTTTCGCTTCTCAGCCACAAATCCCTTCCGCTCGCTACGGTTTTGTTCGGTGCCGTGAGTGTTAGTTGGACCGCCCAAGCGACATTCCGGGGTCAGACCCCAGCTTTGTACTTGGGACGGTTTTAGCAAAACAACAAGGAGACAGCATGACCATCAAAGTTGCCATCAATGGCTATGGCCGCATCGGCCGCAATGTCTTGCGCGCGTTTTATGAAGGCGGCAAGCAGCAGGATATCGCCATCGTCGCCATCAACGACCTGGGCGACGCCAAGTCGAACGCCCATTTGACGCGCCATGACACGGTGCACGGCAAGTTTCCCGGCGTCGTCACCATCGATGGCGACAATATGCTCGTGAATGGCGACCGCATCCGCGTCTTCGCCCAGCGCGACCCGGCCCTGATTCCGTGGGGCGAACTGGGTGTCGACGTCGTGCTCGAATGCACGGGTTTCTTCACCACCAAGGAAAAAGCGTCGGCCCACCTGAAGGGCGGGGCGAAAAAAGTCATCATCTCTGCCCCGGGCGGCAAGGACGTGGACGCCACCATCGTGTTTGGCGTGAACCAGCATGTGCTGAAAGCTTCCGATACGGTCATCTCGAATGCCTCGTGCACGACGAATTGCCTCGCGCCATTGGTCAAGCCGCTCAACGACGCCATCGGCATCGAATCGGGCCTGATGACCACCGTGCACGCCTACACGAATGACCAGGTGCTGTCCGACGTGATGCATGAAGACCTGCGCCGCGCCCGCTCGGCCACGCATTCGATGATTCCCACCAAGACCGGGGCGGCGGCGGCCGTTGGCCTGGTCTTGCCGGAATTGAATGGCAAGCTGGACGGCTTTGCCGTGCGCGTGCCGACGATTAACGTCTCGCTGGTCGACCTGTCCTTCATCGCCAAACGCGACACCACCGTGGAAGAAGTCAATGCCCTGCTGAAAGCGGCCTCGGAAGGCGCGCTGAAAGGCATCCTCACTTACCAGACGGAACCGCTCGTTTCCATCGATTTCAACCACAACCCCGCCTCGTCGAATTTCGATGCGACCCTGACCAAGGTGTCGGGCCGCCTCGTGAAAGTATCGTCGTGGTACGACAACGAATGGGGTTTCTCGAACCGCATGCTCGACACCACGGTCGCCCTGATGGCGGCCAAATAAGCACACAGTACCAGCGCTGATCCAGCGCACCAGGACGGCCGGCCCACGAGGCTGGCCTTGCAGTAACACGACTCATTAATAGAAGGCAGCACACCATGACCATGCAAGTACAGCAACGCGCCACCAAGATCGTTTCCACCATCGGCCCCGCTTCCAACGATATCGATACCCTGGTCCGCATGTTCAAGGCCGGCGTCGACGTCGTGCGCCTGAACTTCTCGCATGGCAAGGCGCAAGACCATATCGACCGCGCCCGCATGGTGCGCGAAGCGGCAGCCCTGTGCGGCCGCGAAGTGGCCATCATGGCCGACTTGCAAGGCCCAAAGATTCGGGTTGGCAAGTTTGACGAAGGCAAGATTTTCCTGGAAAACGGCGCCAAGTTCATCCTCGACGCGAAGTGGGGCGAAAACGGCGAACTGGGCAACCTCGAGCGCTGCGGCCTCGATTACAAGGAATTGCCGCGCGACTTGCGCACGGCCGACGTGCTGCTGCTGAATGACGGCTTGATCGTCTTGACGGTGGATAAGGTCATCGGCAGCGAAATCCATACGACAGTGAAAATCGGCGGCGAATTGTCGAACAACAAGGGCATCAACCGCCAGGGCGGCGGCCTGTCGGCGCCGGCCTTGACGGCGAAGGACATGGAAGACGTGAAGACGGCGATGAGCTTCCAGGCCGATTACGTGGCCGTGTCCTTCCCGAAAAACGCCACCGACATGGTGATGGCGCGCCAGCTGGCGAACATCGCCGGCGAGGCGTGGGACCACAAGCCGATGATGATCGCCAAGATCGAGCGCGCGGAAGCCATTCCCGCACTGCAGGAAATCCTTGACGCCTCCGACGGCATCATGGTGGCGCGCGGCGACCTGGCGGTCGAGGTGGGCAATGCGGCCGTGCCGGCCCTGCAAAAGCGCATGATCAAGATGGCGCGCGCGTCTAATAAACTGGCGATCACGGCCACGCAGATGATGGAATCGATGATCGTCAACGCCGTGCCGACGCGCGCGGAAGTGTCCGACGTGGCCAATGCCGTGCTCGATGGCACGGATGCCGTGATGACCTCGGCGGAAACGGCTTCCGGCCGCTATCCGATCGAAACGGTGGAAGCCATGGCCGCCATCTGCCTGGATGCGGAAAAATGGGATACCTGCAAGCTCGATGCCGATTTCCTCAACGCCACATTCTCGCGCATCGACCAGTCGATCGCCTACGGCGCCTTGTTTACAGCCCATCACCTGCGCGTAAAAGCCATCGCCACCCTGACGGAATCGGGTTCTACGGCCCTGTGGATGAGCCGCTGCAACATCGACATCCCCATCGTCGCCCTGACCCCGAGCGTGGGCACGCGCCGCAAGCTGGCCCTGTACCGCAACGTCAGCACCCTGGAACTGACGTCCGGCACGGACCGCGACAAGGTCTTGCAGCAGGCGGAAGACTTGCTGGTGGAGCATAAGGTCGTGGCCAAGGGCGACACCGTCGTGCTGACCTGGGGCGAGCCGATGGGCAAGGTGGGCGGCACGAACGCGCTGAAGATCATGAAGATCGGCCAGCACTGACCGCTTTCGCCGCACCCGCCAGTCGGGTCCGGCACTGTCCTGTCATGCTTGATGGGCCCGCCATGTGTCGCAATATGGCGGGCCCGTTCATTTCTATCGCGTCACTTCACGGCGGCTTGCGCTAGGCAATGCGCGGATGGAGGCGAGCAAGCAGGAAATCACGCCAGCATTGTCAAAAATAGTATATTTAAATATAATTGCATGCATCGTCTTTCGATGGCCCACTCTCAAAGGCATGCATGCAGCCATTTCGTCTCGCCCTCATCCCTGTATTGGCCACGGCATATTGGCACGCATCGGTTCTGGCCGCCGTCTTGCCCGCCGTTCCAGCGACGGACGTCGCCCAGCATTTCACTGATTACTATGGCGTGCGCCAGCATGCTCAGGGACGGGTTCTTGTTACGACGGTCAACTTGGGGGGTGTCGCACGCCCCGTGGTGCGCACTGACTGGTACGGCACGGATGCAATACGCCACAGCGATGTTTACCCGCTGAATAAACAGCATCCCGTGCAGGCGGCCCGCCGCTGGTATGCCATGAGCGTGTTCCTGCCGGCAGACTGGAGTATTACCACTGTCCCCATCACCTTGGCGCAGGTTGATGCGGGTGGCGCGGCAGTTGGCTTGGCGCCGCCGCTGGCCTTGCAAATACATGGTGAGCAACTGATGTTGAACATGAACTTCAATCATCGGACCGGCGATATCACGCCAGCCAATTCCGCGCGCCGCACGGTGTGGGCGGGCCAGGCAACCCTGGGCAGCTGGCACTGCATGGTGGTGCGCGCCGACTGGTCAGCGGTGGCCGGCACCGGTGAATTGCGCGTGTACATGAATGGCAGCTCGAAGGAAACTTTTTTTGCCCGCTCCAGCCATAACAGCTACGCCGGCGCGCTGCATGTGCCGCGCGTCGGCCTGAGCGTGCCGGAAGGGGCGGAGCCCGGCCATCGCATGATGTATGCCGACTTTGTATGGGTGGGGGATGCCGCGGCGTCATTCAACGACATGACGCGCAAGACGCCTTGCTATGTGGCCTCTTGAACTTTCGCTGAGCAAAGGACTTCCCATGCGCCCATTTTTCACTGTTACCGTGCTTGCCTTGCTGGCGGCCGCGCCGCTGCACGCACAAGTCATCAACAGCATCGGCGGGCCGGTGACCACGATGGCGCAGACGGCGACACCGAGACCGGCGAGTTTTGACAACGTGACGACGCGCTATTTCAGCTGGCTGTACGGCATCAGCGCCGGCAATCCGGCCGGCGTGGAATTGGCGGGCGATCCCGCCGTCGCGCACGGGGTCGAAACGCGCAAGGTGTTTCGCATGACCGTCAATGCCGGCGATCCCGATGAATATGGCAAGCGCACCGAGGTGACGCCATCGTACGAAAGAGTGCCGCAGGGGCGGCGCTGGTATGCGGGCGGCGTGTATTTTCCTGCGGACTGGGATTTGACCGGCAAGGATGGCTGGATCGTCGTGTTCCAGGTGCACAGCGCCAGGGGCATCGTGGTTACTTCGCCGCCGTTTTCGATCGTTGCCGATGGCCCGGACCTGCTGCTGGAAACACGGGCCAACCATCGCGATACCTATACATTGAAGAACAATGTCATGGTGCCTGATGCCACGCCGGAAAATACGATGCAGCAACGATTGATGCTTGGAAAGATCGAGCGTGAAAAATGGTATTGCCTGGTGCTCGACGCGGACTGGCAGCATGCGTCAGGGACGGGCGCATCCCGCCTGTGGCTGAATGGCAGACTGGTGTATGAAGGCAGCAACTTTCCTACGCACTATATGAATCTGGACCTGCCGTCGCGTGGCAACTACCCCAAGACCGGCGTGTATCTCGGCGGTTTCCAGGATGCGGTGCTGGGCAAGCGGGTAATCTATACCGACTTCATCCATATCGGCGGGCCAGCAAGCGACTATGCGCAGATGGCCGATAGGACGCCATGTGCCTTGTCGCCTGCAAGCTGAGCGGGAAACTAGGCTGCCGTATGGTGCCTGCAGCGTGGATAGGGGAGGGGGATGCCGGCGGCCTCGCTGTTGTCGACAGGCAGATGGCAGGGTGAAAAGAGCAGGCCTGCAGCCTTAAGAATGGCGGAAAAAGACGCCGCCAGCTGCGCCCTTGCTTTGGCATTGCGGTGGCAACTTTTTCATGGCAGCATGCCTCCTTTGCCCAGCAATGCCTGTCTGGGGTTCGCCATGACCGCTTGCCTGCCTGCCCTGACCTGGCTGTTGTCGGCTTTCGCCTGCCTCTGCCTTGCCAAACGCCGGCATCTCGGGGCCACCGCGTTCAGGGCGTCGCTGGTGGCCGTGCTGGGACCGCTTGCCATTCCCTGCGTGCTGCTGGCAAGGCCCGACACCTGCGCTCGGGCGCGAGGCGATGCGCCATGCCGGCGCGGCGGTCCATGTTGATGGCGTCTGCTTGTGCGGCAGACCGACGCACCGCCGGCTTGAATTGCCCATATGTGCGTAAGCGCATATAAGAACCCCCGCTACAATCTTAATATTCAGGCATCCCCACGATACCTCACGAAGGGTTTGCCATGGATACCCGTTTACCTGCACTTCCGCTTGCCTCCGGGCAGGCCGCGCCGCCCGTTCCCCTGTATCCGCTCAGCCTGGGCATCAATGGCCAGCGCCATCAGCTGTACGTGGAAGCGTGGGTCAGCCTGCTCGACCTGCTGCGCGATCGCCTGGGGCTGACGGGCACGAAGAAGGGCTGCGACCACGGCCAGTGCGGCGCCTGCACGGTGCTCGTCGATGGACGGCGGATCAATGCCTGCCTGACCCTGGCCCTGATGCAGGAAGGGCGCGATGTCACCACGGTCGAAGGCATGGCCGACGGCGCGCAGCTGCATCCGCTGCAGCAGGCCTTCATCGCGCATGATGCGTTGCAATGCGGTTACTGTACCCCGGGCCAGCTGTGTTCCGCCATGGGACTGATCGCCGAAGGCCAGGCGCACACGCGCGCGCAGCTGCGCGAGCTGATGAGCGGCAATCTCTGCCGCTGCGGCGCCTATCCGCAAATCACCGCCGCGCTGGCCGAGGTCATGTGCTTGCCGGACGAAACCGGGGACGGCCAGGCCAGTGCGCCGGCCGGCATGGTGCCCGCATGAATCCGCTCTCCTTCGTCGTGCCCTTCGACGTGCCGGCCGCGCTGGCGCAGATCCGCGCGGAAGGCGCGCGCTTTGTTGCCGGCGGCACCAACCTGATCGACCTGATGAAAGAGCGCGTGATGCTGCCCCAGCGGCTGATCGACATCAACCGCCTGGCGCTCGATACCATCGAAGAGGAAGACGCAGGCGGCTTGCTGCTGGGCGCGCTGGCGCGCAATGCGGCCACGGCCTACCATCCGCTGGTGCTGGAGCGCTATCCGCTGCTCAGCGCCGCCATCCTCGCCGGTGCCTCGCCGCAGATCCGCAACATGGCCAGCAATGGCGGCAACCTGCTGCAGCGCACGCGCTGCCATTATTTTTACGACGTGGGCGTGGCGTGCAACAAGCGCGAACCGGGCAGCGGCTGCCCGGCCATCGGCGGCCTGTCGCGCCAGCATGCCATCCTGGGGGCCAGCGCATCGTGCATCGCCACCCATCCGTCCGACATGTGCGTGGCGCTGCGCGCGCTCGACGCCGTCGTCCACGTGGCCTCGCAGGACGGCGAACGGGCCATCGCGTTTGGCGATTTCCACCGCCTGCCCGGCGGGCAGCCGCACATCGACACCACGCTGGCGCCCGATGAACTGATCACGCACATCGCGCTGCCGGCCGCGCCGCAGTTCGCCGCCCATGCCGTCTACCTGAAGCTGCGCGAGCGCACTTCCTACGCCTTCGCGCTGGTGTCGGTGGCCGCCATGCTCGACATCGGCGCAGACGGCGAGATACGCGAAGGCCGGGTGGCGCTGGGCGGCGTGGCGCACAAGCCGTGGCGCGTGCCGGAAGCGGAAGCGATGCTGCAGGGCGCGCCCGATGCTGCCCGCTTCGCCGCCTTTGCCGACCGCCTGCTCGAGGGGGCGCAAGGGCAGGGCGGCAATGATTTCAAGATGGTCATGGCGCGGCGCGCCATCGTGCGGGCCCTGGCGATGGCGGTGGCGGGCACGCATGCCGGCACGGGCCATGGCAGCACCGTGATGGCAAGGGGCGCGGCATGAGCGCATCGGCGGAGGGACTGATTGCCGAACTGCAGACGCCCATGGCGGACCCGGGTACCGGCTACGTGAAGACGGGCGCGCCCGTGGCGCGCGTCGACGGACGCGACAAGGTCACGGGCGCGGCGCGCTATGCGGCGGAAATTCCGGCCGACGGCCTGCTGTACGGCGTGGTGGTCAACAGCACCATCGCGCGGGGCCGCATCGTCTCGTTCGACACGGGCGCGGCGCTGGCCCAGCCAGGCGTGGTCGATGTCATCACCTTCCAGAACCGGCCGAAGATGCGCAGTTACGACCTGTTTTACAAGGACATGACGGCCCCCGGCGGCGCGCCGTTCCGGCCCCTGTACGATGATCAGATCGTCAGCAGCGCCCAGCCCGTGGCGCTGGTGCTGGCCGAAACGTTCGAGGCGGCGCGCCATGCGGCGGCGCTGGTGCAGGTGGCGTATGCGCGGCAGCCGCACGCGACGGGCTTGCTGCGGCATCTGGCGCACACGCACCAGCCGAAAGGATGGAAGGCGGGCTACGCGCCGCCGCCCGATGAAAAAGGCCATGCGGAACAGGCCTGGCAGGCCGCCGACTGCCGGATCGACGCCGAATTCCACGGCGGCGTGGAGCACCATAATCCCATGGAGCTGTTTGCTTCCACCGTGATCCGCGCCGCTGACGGCCACCTGACCATCTACGACAAGACGCAAAGTTCGCAAAACAGCCGCTGGTATGTGTCGCGCGTGTTCGGCCTGCCGAAGTCGCAGGTCACGCTGCGCAATCCCTATGTGGGCGGCGCCTTCGGCGCCGGCCTGCGGCCCCAGTACCAGCTGCCGCTGGCCGTGATGGCGGCGTTGAAATGGCAGCGTTCCGTGCGCGTGGCTATGACGCGCCAGCAGATGTTCAGCTTTGGCCACCGGCCCGAGACGTGGCAGCGGGTCAGGCTGGCGGCCAGCCGCGACGGCGTCCTGCAAGCCATCTGGCACGAGGCGGTGGCGGAAACGTCGCGCTTCGAAGATTACGTGGAAGCGGTGGTCAACTGGTCCGGGCAGCTGTATGCGTGCGCAAACATCCGCCTGGGCTACCGGCTGGTGGCGCTGGACCAGTTCAGCCCCATGGACATGCGCGCGCCGGGCGCTGCCCATGGCGTGCATGCGCTGGAAGTGGCCATGGATGAATTGTCGTACGAACTGGGCATGGATCCGCTGGCCTTGCGCCTGAAAAATTATGCTGAAGTCAATCCCGTCGACGGCTTGCCGTATTCGACCAAGGAACTGCGCGCCTGCTATGCGCAGGGAGCCGAGCGCTTCGGCTGGAGCGGCCGTCCGCTGGCGCCGCGCAGCCGCCAGGAAGGCACGGAATGGGTAGGCTGGGGCATGGCCACCGGCATCTGGGATGCGCTGCAGATGTTCGCGCGCGCCAGCGCCGTGCTGCATGCCGATGGGCGCCTGGTGGTCAGCAGCGCGGCCACCGATATCGGCACCGGCACCTACACCGTCATGGCCACCATCGCCGCCGAGGCGCTGGGCCTGCCGCTGGAAATGGTCGCCTTCCAGCTGGGCGACTCGACCCTGCCGGTGGCGCCCGTCGAAGGCGGTTCCTCGCACGTGGCGACGGTGGGTTCGGCCGTGCAGGGTGCCTGCGAAAAGCTGAAAAAATCCCTGTTCAAGCTGGCCAGCCAGCTGCCAGAGTCGCCCTTTCCCGGCGCGCGCCTGGCCGACGTGGAGTTTGCCGAAGGGCGCGTCCGCCTGCGCCGGGCGCACGACACGGGCATCGCCCTGGCGCAGCTGCTGCAGGCGGCCGAGGTCAGCCGGATCGAGGAAAAATACCTGCTGCTGCCGAACGCGCTCAAGCAGCGAAAATATGCGCGCGCCGTGCATTCGGCCGTGTTCTGCGAAGTGCGCGTGGACGAGGAGCTGGGCACGGTCAAGGTCACGCGCGTGGTCAGCGCCGTGGCGGCGGGGCGCATCATCAACCCGCGCACGGCTGCCAGCCAGGTCAGCGGCGCCGTGGTATGGGGTATCAGCCAGGCCTTGCACGAGGAAACCCTGATGGACCATGGACTGGGCCGTTTCATGAACCACAGCCTGGCCGAATACCACGTGGCCGTGAACGCCGACATCCACGCCATCGACGTCATCTTCGTGCAGGAAGATGACCGCATCGTCAGCCGCCTGGGCGCCAAGGGCGTGGGCGAGATCGGCATCGTGGGCGTGGCGGCCGCCATTTCCAACGCCATCTACCACGCCACGGGCCGCCGTTTGCGCAGCACGCCGATGACGCCCGACAAGGTGATGCGCCCCTGAACGCTGGCGCCAGCGCGCCTGAAACAACAGTTTGCCGGAAAGAGGCGGCGCCGGCATTGACGCCGGGCAGGATGATTTGTGATAATGAGAACTATTATCAATTGGCTTGCCTGTTTTTCAGCCAGCCATCATCCCACGCAGCGCCTCGCACCGGGCGCAACGGAGTTCCCAGTGAGCATTGCGCAATCCAGCGAGTCGATAGCCGTCATCTACAGCAATCATCATGGTTGGCTGATGCGCTGGCTGCGTGCCAAGCTGCAGTGCGCCGACCATGCGGCCGACCTGGCGCAGGACACCTTCATGCGCCTGCTCACGGCGCCGCACGACAGCCGCCAGTCATTGCGCGAGCCGCGTGCCTACCTCACCACCGTGGCGCAGCGCCTGCTGATCGACCATTACCGGCGCCTGTCGCTGGAGCAAGCGTGGCTGGAAACCCTGGCGCAGCAACCCGATTTGCTGATGCAGTCGCCGGAAGAGCGCCTGATCGTGCTGCAGGCATTGCAGCGCATCGACGCCATGCTCGACGGCCTGGCGCCGCTGGTGCGCAGCGCCTTTCTGCTGGCCCATGTCGATGGCCTCGGCTATGCGGAGATTGCCCGGCGCCTGGGCGTCAGCGAGCGCAGCATCAAGCGCTATATGGTGCAGGCGTTCGAGCGCTGCATCCTGCTGATCCTGTGAACGCCGGCATGGCGGCCATCGATCCGCGTGCCGCGCGCGAAGCGGCCCAGTGGCTGGTGCGCCTGCATGCGGGCGCCTTGCAAGCGGACGAGCAACTGGCATTCCAGGCCTGGCGCGCCAGCGATGCCGCGCATGAAGCGGCCTGGCAGCGGGCCGAGCTGGTATGCAGCACGCTGGCCAGGGTACCGCCCGCGCTGCGCCAGGCGGCGGAAGAAATGCCGCGCTCGCCGCGCCGGCGCGCCGTGGTGCTTGGCCTGGCCGGGCTGATCGTGGCAGGCCCCGCGCTGTGGCTGGCCAGCCAGTCGGCACCGTGGCAGGCGTGGCGCGCCGCCATCCGTACGGCCAGGGGCGAGATCCGGCACATGAACTTGCCCGATGGAACGCAACTGGTGCTCAACACGGACACGGCCATCGACGTGCATTTCAATGCGCTGGCGCGCGCCATCGTGCTGCATGCGGGCGAGCTGCACGCGGGGACGGCGCATGACCGGGCCGCGCCGGCGCGACCGTTCCTCGTGCACACCAGCAATGGCGTGGTGCGCGCGCTGGGCACGCATTTCAGCGTGCGCCATGGCGGCACCCTGCTGGCGCCGCGCACGCAGGTCGGCGTCAGCCTGGGCGCCGTCGATGTCCGGCCGGCCCGGGCGCCCGATGCCCTGCGCCGGGTCAGTGCGGGGCAGCAGGGCAGTTTCGATGACGTGGCCGTATCCGCCCTGACGCCGCTGGCGCCGCATGCGGGCGCGTGGCTGCAGGGCGTGCTGATCGCCGAGCGCATGCCGCTGGGCCAGGTGCTGGAGCACGTGGCGCGCTACCGCTACGGCGTGATCCGCTGCGATCCGGCGCTCGCCGGCATGCCGGTGGACGGCATCTTCCAGTTGCGGGAGCCGGAGAAGATCCTCGCCTTGCTGCAGCACTCGCTGCCGGTACGCATGACGCGCCGCACGCGCTACTGGATCAGTGTCGAGGCAGCTTGAAGACAGAATGACGCATCGCCTGTCCCTTTTCGCGGCTTCCTTCGTCATACAAGGTAGAGAAGGAATCATCCGAACCACCGAAAGGGTAGACATGGCTTTGCAGCACCGTATCTTTGCACCAGCACGACTGACGCTCCATCCCACCACCGGCGCCGTGCGTGCCGCGCTGGTCCTGTTCCTCGCCGTGGGCGCCGCCGGCGCCAGCCTGCCGCAGATGGCGCTGGCGGCCGAGGCCAGCCAGGCGGCCGGCGCGCGCGATTACCATATTCCCGCTGGCAGCTTGCGCGGCGCGCTGTCGTCGTTTGCCATCGCGTCCGGCGTCAACCTGTCCATGCAGGGCGTGGCGCTCGATGGCCTGGCGACACCTGGCTTGCAAGGCAGCCATGGCGTCGCGGCCGGCTTGCAAAAGCTGTTGCAGGGCAGCGGCCTGGAGGTCGTCGAGGTCGGCAATGGCGGCGGCAATGGCAGTTACCAGTTGCGCAAAGTGAGCAGCGTGGCCGGCGGCGCGGACGATGGCGGCCTGGACAGCATGCCTGCCGTCGTCGTCAGTGCCGAAGCGGAGCGCGCCACGGAAGGCACGGGCTTGTACACGGCGCGCAACATGTCGACGGCCACGGGCTTGAACCTGTCGCAGCGCCATACGCCGCAGACGGTGAGCGTCATTTCGCGCCAGCAAATGGAAGACTTTGACTTGACCACCCTGCAGGACGTGGCCCGCGCCACGCCTGGCATCTATGGCAAGTCGCAAGGCGTGTCCGACCAGGAAACCACGTATTTCGCGCGCGGCTTCGCCTTGAGCCACGTGAATGTCGATGGCTTGCCGCTGGACGTCACGGGTTTCAACGAACGCAACGTCTCGGCCGACATGCTGATGTACGACCGGGTGGAAGTGGTGCGCGGCGCCACGGGCCTGATGGAAGGGGCGGGCGCGCCCTCGGGCAGCATCAACATGATACGCAAGCGTCCCACGGCCACGCCCCTGCTGAATGCCACGGCGCAGCTGGGCAGCTGGAAGGACCGGCAATGGACGGTCGACGCCAGCAATGCGCTGAATGCATCGGGCACCGTGCGCGGGCGCGCGGCGGCCAGCTGGCGCGACAGCGACAGCTTCGTCGACGTGGTCAACAACAGGAACGGCACCGTGTATGCCATCGTGGAAGCAGACCTGACGCCATCGACGACGGCCGCCGTCGGCTTGTCGCGCCAGCACAGCCGCACCGATGGCGTGTTCGTCGGCTTGCCGACCTTCACCGATGGTCGCCACATGGACTTGCCCCGCTCGACGTTCCTGAATAACGCCGACTCGTTCCAGAAGCGCGACAACAACGTCGTCTTCGCCGACCTGGAAACAGTGCTGGCGCAGGGCTGGCGCAGCCGCTTCGCCATCACGCGCATCGATGCCTCCTCGTCGACGCGCAACACGACCAACAGCCGCATCGATGGCGAAGTCTACCGCTTCAACCAGTCGGAAACGGGCTGGAAGTACAACACCGAGCAAGTGGTGGCGGACTGGCGCCTGAGCGGTCCCGTCGACTGGTTTGGCCGCCGGCATGATGTGATCGTGGGCGCCAGCTATCGCCACGACGATTCGGATGCGGGCCAGAGCTGGGAGGGGGCGGCAACGCGCGTGATCGACATCCGCCACTGGAACCCGCATGCCTACCCGATGCGCGGCACGGCCTTCGAGCCGTACAACTGGGGGCGCAAGACGGATGAAAAGGGGCTGTATGCGGCGGGCAATTTCAGCCTGGCCGATCCGCTGCGCCTGGTGCTGGGCGGGCGCTTCGGCTGGTATGCGCAGGATGTCACGGGCTGGTACTCCACCGATCCCGTCTGGCGCCGCAGCCTGACGGAAAACGCCAAATTCACGCCGTACGCTGGCCTCGTCTATGACGTGGACCGGCACCATTCCGTGTATGCGAGCGGCACGCAGATTTTCGAGCCGCAAAGTTCGCTCGATGTGCGCGGCAACACCTTGCCGCCTTTGAGCGGCACCAACCTGGAAGTGGGCGTGAAGGGCGAGTATTTCGGCGGCAGGCTCAATGCCAGCGGCGCCGTGTTCCGCGTCAAGCAAAACAACCGCGCCATGGCCGATGAACAGAATTGTCCCACGGGCGGCGCCATTTACTGCGCCCGCGCGGCCGGACAGGTGAAAAGCGAGGGCATCGACTTGCAGGTGTCCGGCTCGCCGCTGCCGGGCTGGCAGATCACGGGCGGCTACACCTATGTGCTGGCCCGGTACGCGCAGGACAGGGTGGCGGCGAATATCGGCCAGCGCATCGCCACCGACGAGCCGAAGCAGCTGTTCAAGCTTTTCACGAACGTGCAGCTGAGCGGCCGCCTGGCAAAATGGAACGTGGGCGGCTCCGTCACCGCGCAGGACCAGATCTACCGCCGCGACACGGATTACCTGACGCGGCAGGGCGGTTATGCGCTCGTCGGGCTGATGGCCGGCTACCGCTTCAGCGAGCAGGTCCAGCTGCGCGTGAATATCGACAATCTGCTCGACCGCCGCTACTACCAGGCGCTGGGCTATGCCTGGTCCGGCGGGCTGGAGCGCTACGGCGCGCCGCGCAGCGTGCTGTTCTCGCTCAGCTACAAGATGTAAGGGGGGCTTAGCGGAGCGCGCCCCTTGCGGCGCCTCTGCTACACTGCCGCCGTCCCCACTTTTTCATGCTTCCCATGTCCGCCACGCCCATCCTCACGCCCCTGAAAAACGCCTTCCAGCAGTCGCGCGCGCAGAATAATATCGAACTGATCCTGCCGGAGCTGCTGGCCGCGCAGTTGCACGTCGTCATCGGCGGACAAAGCGAGCAGATCGACCTGTTCCTCGTGCCGTCGCCGAATCCCGAGCGCCAGTGCGTGACGGTGGCGGAAGACCCGGCCTTCCTCGCGGGCATCGCTTTCCCGACCATCCCCGTGACGGGCGCGCAATTGCTCGCCTCGATTCCGGCCGAGATCGAAATTATCCTCCTGCATGGCGATGGCGCCAATTACCTGACGCGCGAGCAGCTGGCATGGTTCCGCGGCATGCTGGCGGCAACCGCTTGAGTGGCGCGCCGGCGCGCCAGCTGAAACCGGCGCGCGCGGAATGGATACGCTTTGCGCCCGCCGACGAAGCCGCGGCCGATGCGGCGCTGCAGGAAAACGCGCGGCCCCTGCTGTGGCGCAGCGTGCTGCTGGGCGGATGCGCGCTGATCCTTGGTTTCGTCGCCCAGGCCGTCTGGCGCGACCTGCCGTATGCGGGCGAGGCCGTGCTGTTCAGTCCGTTGGCCCTGGCCGCCTGGATCATCGGCCTGCTCGTATTTCCGGCGCGTAATTTTCTCTTCCATGTCGAGCTCAACGACGCAGGCTTGCGGCTGCGGCGCCAGGCACGGCGCTTGCCGGGCTGGGACAAGACGGTACAGCTGGACCTGGCGCAACTGCAGCGGCTGGAACTGGTCAGCCATGCGGGCGCATTTTCCGTCTACCGGGGTTCACCGCCGCTGGCGCGCGTGGACTTGCTGCTGCATACCACGCGGGCGGATTTCCCCCTGATCCGCGTGGTGGGCCTGGACTTGCCCGTGCCGCAGCGGTGGTCGTTGCTGCAAATCAAGGAAGAGCTGTGCCGCCGCTGTAAGCTTGCCGGTATTGCCGTCAGCGCGACGGTCGGCCCCCATTGCCAGCCGAGCGCCGCCATCCGCGCAGGCTGGCCGCAGGCGTAATTGACCCTGGTATGATGCAGACACGCCGGCCCCGTGAGTACCGGTGCAAAGGAAATGCCATGCGTTTTTGCTTGTCCCGTCCCTTGCCGCAGCTGTGCGCCATGCTTGCCTGCGCTGCGTTTTCCCTGCCTGCCAGCGCGGCCGAGCCGACGCTGGAAGCGACCATCGCGGCGCTGGACGCGAAGGCGTTCGATGCCTTCAATCACTGCGCGGAAGCGGGGCGCCTGCAGGAACATGCGACGTATTTTGCGCCGGACGTGGAGTTTTACCACGACCAGGGCGGGGTGACGTGGACCCGCGACGCCATGCTGGCCAACACGCAAAAATATGTATGCGGCAAGTTCCGCCGCGAGCTCGTCGCCGGTTCCCAGCGCGTCTATCCGATCAAGGATTTTGGCGCCATCGAGCAGGGCGCGCACCGTTTTTGCCAATTTGACACGGGCAGCTGCGATGGCCTGGCCGATTTCACCATCATCTGGAAGCACGGCCCCGGCGGCTGGCAAATGACGCGCGTGCTCAGCTACGGGCACCGCGAAAGCAAATAGGGGCCGGCGGCGGGCGAGTGTCGCGGCCTGGCCGCAGAATATGTATTTTGTGGCAACTATATTGCTGAAGTCCTATGAATATTTTCGTAAAGCAACTATACTCATGGCTCTTGAAAAAATCATCGTCACGCTGGCGGCCAGAAATCCGCGCCAGAGTTCGTACGCAATCCGCTTTTTCTGTCTGAAATAGCACCTTTCCCCCGCGCGGCAGGCGCGGGCGTGATGACCGAGCCTTGCCCTGGTCGACTGCTACCGTTGTCATTTCCGCTGTGTTGCCGCTTTAGTAAAAAGCCTGGCGCCGGCGCGCGGTGCGCCGTCATGTCTTGCGACGTTAGTTTTCACCCTACTTATGCCACGACCGTATGTTTAGTTCCATGTTTGACGTCTCTGACGCAGCGCTGCCGTATATCTATGGCACGCACAATTACTGGCTGGTGCTGTTTTCCATCGGCATCGCCATCTTTGCTTCGTTCATGGCCTTGCAGATCGCCGGCATGGCGCGCAGCAGCGAGCGCGGCTTTCAACGGCAGACGGCCATCATCACGGGCGCCATTGCGCTCGGTGGCGGCATCTGGTCGATGCACTTCATCGGCATGCTGGCCTTCGACATCTGCACGCGCGTATCGTTTGATCCCAGCCTGACGCTGCTGTCGATGCTGCCAGGCGTGGCTGCCTCGTGGGTGGCGCTGCACTTGCTGGCGCGCCCGCGCATCAGCTGGCGCCAGCTGGCGGTGGGCGGCGTGCTGGTGGGCATGGGCATCGGCTCCATGCATTACAGCGGCATGGCCGCCATGCAAACTTCGCTCACGCTGCATTATCAGCCGTGGCTGTTCGCCCTGTCGCTGCTGGTGGCCGTCGCCATGGCCATGCTGGCGCTGTGGATACGCTTTGGCCTGAACGCCTTGCGCGTGCGCTTGAGTGCTTTGACTTCGCTGCTGGTCAGCAGCGCGGTGATGGGCCTGGCCATCTCCGGCATGCACTATACGGGCATGCTGGCGGCGCGCTTTTCCGGCACGCCGACCCTGGGCGACAACACGATCACCGTGCAGGCGTCGTTCGTGGCGCTGGCCGTGGCCCTCATTACCGTCACCCTGACCGTCTTCGTGGCGGCCGCGAATGGCTTGCTGCGCTACCGCCAGCTGCTGCGCCATGCCAATGCCAGCGAATCGCGCCTGCGCGCCATCGTCGACACGGCCGCCGACGGCCTGATCACCATCGATGCGCAAGGCAAGGTGCGCTCCTTCAATCCGGCCGCCGAAGCGCTGTTTGGCTGGCGCGAAGCCGACATCGTGGGGCGCGACGCCAGCATGCTGCTGCAGCCGGCCGATGCGGCGCAATACCTGGGCTATCTGCGCGACTACCTGGCAACGGGCACTTCGCGCATCCTCGACAGCGGCCGCGAACTCGATGGCTGCCACAAGGACGGCGCCGTGCTGCCGATGCGCGTGGCGATCGGCAAGATCGACACGCCGGGCCAGGCCCTGTTCGTGGCGTTCGTCACGGACATGCGCTCGTCGCGCAACATGGAGCAGGCGCTGAAGGACAGCGAGCGCCAGTACCGCACCCTGATCCGCAATATTCCCGGCGTCTCCTTCCATTGCAGCTTTGCGCCCGAATGGAAGATGATCTTCATCAGCGACGCCGTCTTCAACCTGACGGGCTGGATGCCGCAGGACTTCATCGAGGGCCGTATCAGCGTGTTCGACCTGGTGCACCCGGATGACCGCCAGCGCGTCAATGACACCTGCGTGCAGGCGGCCAGTGAAAAACGCGATTTCGAGAACGTCTACCGCATGATCCACCGCGACGGGCGCGAGCGCTGGGTGCGCGAAAGCAGCGGCCCCGTGCTGGACAACGACGGCGTGGTGCGCTGGATCGACGGCGTCATCCTCGACATCACGGAAAGCGAGTTGCGCAACGCCGAGTACGAAGGCAAGGTGACGGCCATTTCGCGCGCGCTGGCCGTGTGCGAGTTCGATCTGCAGGGCCGCATTCTGACGGCCAACCAGAACTTCCTCGACCTCGTCGGCTACCAGCTCGACGACGTGCTGGGCCTGCATCACAGCGTCTTTTGCGAGCCGGCGTACGTGACGTCGCCCGCCTATGCGGCGTTCTGGCAGCAACTGGCGCAGGGCGAATTCGACGCGGCCGAATACAAGCGCATCGGCAAGGATGGCAAGGAAGTGTGGATACAGGCCTCGTACAACCCGATTTTCAATACGGACGGCAAGCCGTTCAAGGTGGTGAAATTTGCCACCGACGTCAGCGGGCGGCGCGCCATGCAGGAAAACCTGCGCGCGGCGAAAGACCGCGCCGAGCTGGCCGCCGAGTCGAAGACCAGCTTCCTGGCCAACATGAGCCATGAAATCCGCACGCCCATGAATGCCATCATCGGTTTCACGGAAGTATTGCTGGGAACGGCTCTGGACAGCCTGCAGCGCCGCCACCTGGGCACGGTGCGCCAGTCGGCGCGCTCGCTGCTCGAGCTGCTCAACGATATCCTCGACACGGCGAAGCTGGAAAAAGGCGCCACCGAGCTGGAACTGGTGGACTTTTCGCTGCCGGACCTGGTCGACCACGTGGCCGCGTCGCTGCGCATCACGGCGCATGCGCGCGACCTGGTGCTGCATGTCGACATTGATCCGGGCATGGGCCAGTTTTTCCTCGGCGACGCGCGCCGCGTGCAGCAGGTGCTGACTAACCTGATCGGCAACGCCGTCAAGTTCACGGAAGTGGGCCATGTGCGCGTGGCCGTCGGCATGCAGGGCGAGCAGGTGCACATCGCCGTGCACGACACGGGCATCGGCATTCCCGCCGACCGCCTGGACAAGATCTTCGCCCCGTTCACGCAGGCCGATTCGTCGATGAGCCGGCGCTTTGGCGGCACGGGCCTGGGCACGACGATCTCGCTGCAGCTGGTCGAGCTGATGGGTGGCACCATCACGGTGGAAAGCACCCTGGGCGTGGGCAGCGTGTTTCACGTGCTGCTGCCGCTGGCGCCGGGCAAGGCCGTGTCGCGCCGCAGCGAGCAGCAGATAGTGGCCTTGCCGCCGCTGCGCATCCTGGCGGCCGACGACGTGCCGCAGAACGTCGAACTGCTGTTGATCAGCCTGGGCGCGGCCGGCCATCAGGTGATCACGGCCGGCGATGGCGAAAGCGCCGTGCGCGAATTTGGCAAGGGCAGTTTCGACATCGTCCTGATGGATGTGCAGATGCCGCGCATGGACGGCCTGGAAGCGGCGCGCCTGATCCGCGTGCACGAGCGCGAACAGGGCCTGAAGGCGACGCCGATCATCGCCCTGACGGCCAGCGTGCTGGAACAGGACCGGCGCGCCGCGCAGACGGCGGGCATGAACGGCTTCGCCTCGAAGCCGCTGGAGATGCACAAGCTGACGGCGGAAATCGCGCGCCTGCTCGATATCTCCGTGGCCATGCCGCCGCCTGCCTCCGGCGCGGCGGCGCGGGCCGCCTCCGGCCAGGTCGACTGGCAGCGCGGCATCGCTCTGTGGGGCGGGCGCGAGACCCTGCAGCGTGCCATCGCGCGCTTCGTGCAGGCCAACGGCGATTGCGCCGCCATGCTGGCGGCCGAGCTGGAGCGGGGCGGCAGCAGCGTGGCCGGCCATCTGCTGCACCGTCTCAAGGGCGCGGCCGGCAACCTGTGCCTGGTGCAGGTCGAAAGCCTGCTTGGGCGCATCGAGCAAGCCATCGCGCGCCAGCTGCCCGTCACCGAATTGCTGGTGCAGCTGGCGGCCGCCTTCATGGCGCTGGCCGGCGAACTGGAAGGGGAGCTGCCCGCGCAGGCCGGCGCGACGCCTGATGCGGCCGCGCCGCTCGACGGCGCCGCCGCCGGCGCCTTGCTGCGCCAGGCCATGGCCAGCCTGGAAGGCGGCCAGCTCGATGACGCGCTGATGGCGCGGATCGCCGCCATGCTGGCGCCGCACGGCCAGCAGCAGCGCCTGCAGGCGCTGGCCGGCGCCGTCGACGACTTTGAATTCGCGCGCGCCGTGGCCGTGCTGCGGCAATTGCTGGAGTGGCTGGAGGCGCCCGCGCCGGCCGCGCTTTCCTGATCTGGAACGAGACATGACCTTACACGAAGACAAACCGATCCTGCTGCTGGTCGACGATGAAGCGACCAACCTGCAAGTGCTGCGCCAGATCCTGCAGGACGATTACCGCCTGCTGTACGCCAAGGATGGCGACAAGGCGCTGGAGCTGGCGCAGAACAATGCCGTCGAACTGATCCTGCTCGACATCATGATGCCCGCCATGACGGGCTACGAAGTGTGCCGCCAGCTCAAGGCCATGCCGGCCACGGCTGCCATTCCCGTCATTTTTGTCACGGCCCTGTGCGACGTGAAGGACGAGGCGGACGGCTTTGACGCGGGCGCCGTCGACTACATCACCAAGCCGGTCAGCCCGCCCATCGTGCGCGCCCGCGTGCGCACGCATCTGTCGCTGGTGGATGCGCAGGAATTGCGCCGCTCGCGCCTGCAGGTGATCCAGACCCTGGGCCAGGCGGCCGAATACAAGGATAACGAGACGGGCATGCACGTCATCCGCATGAGCTATTACGCGCGCCAGCTGGCGCTGGCGGCCGGCTATGGCGCGGCCCAGGCGGAAGATCTGCTGAACGCCGCGCCCATGCACGACGTGGGCAAGATCGGCATCCCCGACGCCATCCTGCAAAAGCCGGGCAAGCTCAATGAGGAAGAGTGGAAAGTCATGCGCAGCCACGCGGAAATCGGCGCCGCCATCATCGGCGAGCACGCGGGCGGCCTGCTGAAAATGGCCCGCACCATCGCCCTGACGCACCACGAAAAATGGGATGGCAGCGGCTATCCGCATGGCTTGAAGGGCGAGGAAATTCCCCACGAAGGGCGCATCGTCGCCATCGCCGACGTCTTCGACGCCCTGACCAGCGAACGCCCGTACAAGCGCGCCTGGACCATCGACGAAGCCATCGCCACCATGCGGCGCGACAGCGGCACCCACTTCGACCCGCAGCTGCTGGAACTGTTCATCGGGCAGTTGCCGGCCATGCTGGAGATCAGGGACCAGTGGCGCGAGCCGGCGTAGGCAAGGTACTGGACCTGTGCAGGTGGGGGAGGTCGGGTAGGTCGGCTTAGCGCGGAGCGCGTAAGCCGACATCACCACGGGCGCGGCCAGCAACGCTGTCGGATTACGCGCCATGCGCTGATCCGACCTACGCTGCTGCGCCGCTATCGCAACGGCGGCTCGATCCGGCCTGTGGCCAACAGCCCGGTCATCGGCCCGGTCGGGTAGGTCGGCTTAGCGCGGAGCGCGTAAGCCGACATCACCACGGGCGCGGCCAGCAACGCTGTCGGATTACGCGCCATGCGCTAATCCGACCTACGCTGCTGCGCCGCTATCGCGATGGCGGCTCGATCCGGCCTGCGCCCGCTTACGGCAGGGTGTCGGGCTGGCGCAGGATGCGCCGGATCTCCAAAATCGCCTGCGGGCTTTCCTGCACGCTGTGCCACGAGGGGATGACTTTTTCCGACAGGGCGCCTTCGAGGTGGGCGCTGGCGTAGGGCACCACGCCGTCGCTGGAGTCCGCCAGCGGCAGGTCCGGCGTGTCGTTGCCCATGATGGAGTGGTAGCGCACTTTCGGGCTGATGGGCAGGTCGGCCACCAGGCGCACGAACGGGTCCTTGTCGCTGAGGTTATCGATGCTGTTGGGGATGCGCAGCGGCTCGCTGCCGCCCGTGTCGAGCTGCGCCAGGCTGCCGGCCGCGTCCGACAACTGGTCGAGCATGGTGATGGGCAGGGTGACGAGGTTGGCGATCCAGCGCGCCACCTTGTGGTTGGCGAACGAGGTGCCGCGGTGCGGCGCGGCGATGAAGATGGCGCGGTTCACTTGCGGCATGGCCGTGAAATTCAGGTAGGGCGCCAGGCCGGCGCGCACTTTCTCCGCCTTCTTGCCCTTCAAATTGTATTCTTCCGTGATGGCGTCGAGCAGCGTGTTGCTGGCGTTCGAGACCATCAGGCGCGCCAGCACGCCGCCCATGCTGTGGCCGATCAGCACCATGTCGTTCGCGGCATCGGCCTTGCCTGCCGGGTCGAAATGCGCCAGCGTGGCGTCGAGCGCCTTGCGGATGGCGGCGTTGTTCGCGGCCAGCGGCGCGTTGCTGGGGTAGTACACCTGCCAGATCTGGTAGCGCCGGCGCAGCTGTTCGTCGCCCATCAGTTCGTTCGCCACGTTGATCCACGCTTCCGGGCTGCTGGCCAGGCCGTGCAGCATGACGATGGTGCGGCGCGACGGATCGTACGGCTGCATCAGGTGCACCTGCGGGCGCGAGATGCCGTCGGCGCGGCCGAACAGGGTGCGCAGCGCCTGCACGCCGAAGCCGGAGCGGGCCAGCCACAGGCCGTAGCCGGCCGTGAAATTGGCCGCCACGGGCAGTTGCTGGCCCGCCATGCGGATAGTGGCGCTGCGGTAGGGATCGACCAGCATGACCATCAGCTGCTGCGTGGCCAGCACTGCCTGCAGGCTGTCGCCCTCAAAGCGGATCAGCGCCGTCACGACGGGGAAGCGGGTTTCCTGGAACGCCATGTCATTCGCCTGCGCTGGCTTGGGCATGACGGCCACCAGGTCGGCGCCGAAGCCGTCGCGCCGGTACACATTGCGCAGGCCGGAAAACGACAGCGACGTGGCGGGCAGCAGCTCTTCGGGCAGGGTGCCGTCCGCAGGCAGGCGCAGGGCCGACAGTTCGCTGTCGATCTGCCAGCCTGCGACATGGATGACATGGCCATCGGGGCGGTATTCGCCGCGGTGGCGGAACAGATTGCCGACGGCCTTCTGCACGGCGTAGTTATAGTAGTCGCGGATTTGCGTCTGGCGCTCCTCGAAGGCGCGCTGGCCCGGCGTGCGGGCGGTGTAGAACAGATAGGCGTAGGCGTAGCGCGCCGATTCGAGCCAGGCGGCCAGCAGTTCGGCGCTGGCGTGGTCGCCCTGTTTTTCCTCGGCCAGCGCGCTTTCCAGCCACAGTTCCGACAGGGTGGCCAGGCGCTGCTCGTCGCTGAGCAGGTCGGAGCGGGCCAGGTCGGCGCGGCAGCTGCCCGCATTGGCCTCGCAGGCGGCGATGTCGCTGCCGATGATGCGCAGCACTTCGCTGGCCGCGGCGCTCAATTTTCCCGTGGTGAGGATGTCGCCGCGCCGCTGCTGCAGGTAGTCGGCCGGCGAAATGGCGCTGACGGTGACGGCGGCGCAGCCGCTCAGCAGCGCCGCCGCGCACACGAGGGCGCACAGGCGCAGGCGCCGCATCAGCAAGGCCGGCATGTCAGAACGAGTAGACCAGGGTCAGCGAGGTCTGCGTATCCGTGTTCTTCTTGTCGTCAGGCACGCGCGTGTCGTTGCGGGCGCTGAAAGCGGCTTTCATCTGCATGGTGCCGTTGATCTTGGTGCTGAGGGCCGTTTCGGCGATCGAGTGGGTATTCGACGTGCCGCGTTCCACGCTGACCGTCTGCGTGAACATGGCCGACTGGCTGATCTTCCATTTCATCGCGGCCGCGCCGCGCACCGTCAGGCCGTGTTCCGATTCGCCCGTGTCGTTGGTGCCGCTGAAGTAGCCAGGACCGACTTCCACGTCCACGCTCTTGTCGTTCGACTGGTACCAGCGCGAGCCATGACCGACGGCCAGGGTCGAATACTTGGTATAGGCGCCGAACTTGTCGTTCACGTGCGAGGCCAGCACGAACAGCTTTTCATTATCGGACATCAGCTTGTAGGCGGCCTTGGCGGAGGCGGAAAAGCGTTCGGCCGAGCGTTCGCGGATCTTCGTGCCATCGTCGTTCGTCGTTTCATCTTCCTTGAAGTAGCCGCTGAAGATGTACTGGTTGCTCCAGTCGTCGAGCTCCTGGCGCGCGTCGATCTTGCCCGTGACGGAGGTGCCGACCGTATTGCCGGAGGTGGTGATGGCGCCCAGTTCGGCCGAGGTGCTCCAGCTGCCGATGGGGATTTCATCGAACAGCAGGCTTTGCTTGGTATCTTTGGCGGCGGCGCCGCCGCAGGTGATGGCCAGGGCCAGCGCCAGTGCGAGAGAGTGGGTCGATTTCATGGCTGTGTGCTTGTCTGTGGCGCGCGCCATGCGTGGCGGCGTGCCTGCGGTTCGTAAGTGGCTCGTGATAGTGGTGTCGGTGCTGGCCGCAGCGTGCCGGAAGGCGCTGGAAGCGTGCGCGCGCGGGCGCGGCCATACATTGTCGAGGCTGTATTGTACCCGACCCTGCCATCGTCCGCCGCACGCGGCGGCGCGCAGGAGCGCTGCTATATGGAGGGAAAGATTGCAAACCTGGCATGTGCGGACAATGGCGGGAAAATACCGATGAACCGGCGTGTCGGCGCATGGCGCGGGCGTCGCTGTGCGTGGCGGCGCAGGCGCCTTGTCCTTCGCGGCGCTCGCCAGGCTGCGCGCAAAAGCTCGCCAGACTGCCCCCCATGGCGGCCCGTGTGCGGGGCGGGGCTGGCAAGTGGCGCGCGCCTGGCGTATGCTGCGCATATTTGCCGTCCCGATTTTTACAAGGAACCACCGTGCGCTGCCTGGTCATCGAAGACGAAGCCGAAACTTCCCGCTATATCTGTGCCGGCCTGCGCGAGGCGGGCCACGACGTGACCGCCTGCGACAATGGCATCGACGGCATGCGCCTGGCCTGCGGCGAAGAGTGGGATGCGCTGGTGCTGGACCGTTTGCTGCCCGGCGAAATCGACGGCCTGGCCATCGTCGCGCGCCTGCGCGGCATGGGCCGCAACACGCCCGTGCTGGTGCTGTCGGCGCTGTCGAGCGTCGACGAGCGCGTGCGCGGCCTGCGCAGCGGCGGCGACGATTACCTGTCGAAGCCGTTTGCCATCGCCGAACTGCTGGCGCGCATCGAGGCGCTGCTGCGGCGCGCCGCGCCCGTGCCCGAATCGACGCAGCTGCAGGTGGCCGACCTGGTGCTCGACATGCGCACCATGCGCGTGACGCGCGCCAACCGGCAGATCGCCCTGCAGCCGCGCGAGTTCCGCCTGCTGGAATACCTGATGCGCCACCAGGGCCAGTCCGTCACGCGCGCCATGCTGCTCGAAGCCGTGTGGGATTACCATTTCGACCCGCAGACGAATGTCATCGACGTGCAGGTGAGCCGTTTGCGCACCAAGGTGGACAAGGAATTTTCTCCGCCGCTGATCCACACGGTGCGCGGCGTCGGCTATACCCTGGGCGTGCTTGACGGTGCGTAAGCTGCACCGCTCGATCGCGGCGCGCCTGGCGCTCGGCTACGGCGTGCTGGTGGTCGTCTCCATCAGCATCGTCTGCGCCGTTTTCTATTTCGGCACCATCGGCGTGCTCGATCGCAGCGTGGACCGCAAGCTGACCCTGCTCTCGGAGCGCCTGGCCGCCCTGTACCAGCCGGACGACGCCAGCCGCACGATGGCGGAGATCGCCCACTTGCTGACGGACCGCACCGACAGCGACACGGAGATCTTCCTGCTGACCGGCGCCGATGGGCGGCGCGTGGCCGGCAACCTGTCGTCCTGGCCCGACGCGGACAGCCCCGTGGGGCAGCTGATGCACCGCGACGTCACGCGCGAAGGGCGGCGCGTGCCTGCGCGCCTGCTGATCCGCGACCTCGATGGCGGCGCGCGCCTGTTCGTCGGGCGCGACATGGAAGAGGGCAAGTCGATCCGCGCCCTGGTGCTGCGCTCGCTGGCCTATGGCGGCGGCGTTGCCATCCTGCTGGTGGTGGCCGGTGCCTGGCTGTTCCGCCGCCAGCTCGAGGCGCGCATCGGCCAGATCCGCCGCACGGCGGGCGAAATCGAGGCAGGGGACCTGAGCCGGCGCATTCCCGTGACCAGCGAAGACGAGTTCGGCTTGCTGAGCCGCGACATCAACCGCATGCTCGACCGCATCGAACACCTGATGGAAGGCGTGCGCCACGTCTCGAACGCCATCGCCCACGACCTGCGCACGCCGCTGGGACGCATCCGCAACAAGCTCGATGGCGCCTTGCGCCAGCAGCAGGGCGTGGCCGGCTATGAAAGCGCGGCGCAGGCGGCCATCGGCGATATCGACGACCTGACCAGCGTGTTCGACAAGCTGCTGCAGATCGCGGCGGCCGAATCGGGCATGCGCCCCGAGAACTTCAGCGCCATCGACTTGCAGCAGATCGGCGCCGACATCGTGGAAATGTACGAGGCCACGGCCGACGAGCAGGGCGTGCTGCTGGTGCAGATGTATGGCGACGGCGTGCCCGCGCGCGGCGACCGCAACCTGCTGGGCAGCGCGCTGGCCAGCCTGGTCGACAACGCCATCAAGTATGCGGGGCGGGGCGCCACGGTGGAGGTGTCGGCCGGCAGCGATGATCACGGCAGCTGGCTGGCCGTGCGCGACAACGGCCCCGGGGTGCCGGCCGAGGAGCTGCCGAAGCTGACGCAGCGCTTCTACCGCCTCGACAAGAGCCGCCATTTGCCCGGCAATGGCCTGGGCCTGTCCATCGTGGCGGCCATCGCCGCACTGCATGGAGGCAGCCTGGAAATCGAGGATGCGGCGCCGGGCTTGCGGCTGAGGCTGCGCCTGCTGCGCTAAGTTGCCAGCGCCAGTGGCTGCCCGTCACATTACCAACTTGTAACCCCCTTCATTTTCAGCTCCCCCTATCATCCGCTCTACCCGGCGTAGAGCGGCTGCCTGCGTGCAGCCGCCTGTTCCGGGCTGCCCGCGGCTTGCCGCGGATTGTCTGTTCCTCTCCGTCGCAGAACCGTTCGCATGCACACTTTTACCGCCACCGGGGAGCCGGCCGCGTCATCGCAACGCCCTTTGCGCCAGCATGGCCACCGCCTCAAGGCCGCGCTGGGCGCCCTGGTGTTTCCCCTGCAGCGGGCACGCTGGCAAGCCTTTATCGCCGGCACGCCGGGCCTGGCCGCACTGGCGCAAGTCCATCCCAGCCTGCTGTATAAAATCTACCGGCCCTATGCCAACCGCCAGCTCCCCTGCGCGGCGCGCGTGGACCTGCTATGCGGGCATTACCGTTTCCTGTGGCAGGCGGGCGCGCGGCCGCTGGTGGAATACGTGGCGCGCCGCGCGCTGGTGCTGGCCGCCATCGAGGGCAAGGATGGCGCCACCTACCGCGTGCAGCTGACGGCCATCCACGACAGCCACCGCGAAGGCGACCTGTGCCTGCGCCTGACGCGCGACGGCGTCTCGCTGTACCTGGCCAGTTTCCTGTTCCGCCCCCAGCCTGGCGGCGCCGCCATCGTCCTGGGGGCGCTGCAGGGCTTGCGCTCGGCGGCGGGCGCGCAAGCCGTGCGCGACGCCACGCGGGCGCTGCATGGCTGCCGGCCGAAAAACCTGATGGTGGCCGCCTTGCGCGACTTCGGCGACTTTTTTGGTTGCGACCATCTGAGCCTGGTCAGCAACGCCAACCGCATCGCGCTGAACTGGCGCCGGCGCCGGCATATCTCGTGCGACTACGACCAGGCGTGGCAGGAACTGCACGCGCTGCCCGCCAGCGATGGCAATTACCGCCTGCCGTGCGGCCCATGCCGCATGCCGGACCTGGAACTGCTGCCGTCGAAGAAGCGCGCCGATGCGCGCCGCCGCGGCGCCATGCTGGTGCGGCTGGCGGCCGACATGCGCTGGCAGCTGTCGGCCCTGCTGCATCCGCCGGTGCCCGCTCCGGGCGGCCATTCGGCGCCGCTGTGCGCCGGCGTTTCTTGACCTGCGCGGCTTTTTTGCCGGACGGCCCGGCGCGATCGGCGTGATGGGCGTATACTGACCGGCGTTCTCAACCTGAAGCCAGTTACCATGCCAGCACAATTTCCCACTTCGCGCATGCGCCGCCTGCGCGCGACCCCGCAACTGCGCGAGCTGTTCCGCGAGACCGAGATCAATCCGCGCGACCTGGTCCTGCCGATCTTCGTCGACGAAGGCGCCAGCGACTTCATCGACATCACTTCCATGCCCGGCGTGCGCCGCATTCCCGAAGCGAAGCTGGCGCAGGAAGTGGAGCGCTACGCGCGCGCGGGCCTGCGTTCCGTCATGACCTTCGGCATTTCTCACCACAAGGATGGCCATGGCAGCGACACCCTGAACCCGGACGGCCTGGTGGCGCGCATGTCGCGCATCATCAAGGACGCCGTGCCGGAAATGGTGGTCATGTCCGACACCTGCTTCTGCGAATACACGGACCACGGCCATTGCGGCATCCTGCATGGCGACACGGTGGACAATGACAGCACGGTGCTGAACCTGGGCAAGCAGGCCGTCATCGCCGCCCAGGCGGGCGCCGACATCATCGCCCCGTCGGCGGCCATGGATGGCCAGGTGGCGGCCATCCGCAGCGCGCTGGACGCGGCCGGCTTCCACGACACGCCCGTGATGGCGTATTCGACCAAGTTCGCTTCCGGCCTGTACGGCCCGTTCCGCGACGCGGCCGGCAGCACCCTGAAGGGCGACCGCAAGACTTACCAGATGGACCCGATGAACCGCCGCGAAGCGGTGCGCGAATCGCTGATCGACGAAGCCGAAGGCGCCGACGCGCTGATGGTCAAGCCGGCCGGCGCCTACCTGGACATCATCCGCGACTTGCGCGAAGTGACGCGCCTGCCGATCGGCGCCTACCAGGTCAGCGGCGAGTACGCGATGATCAAGTTCGCCGCCCAGGCCGGCGCCATTGACGAGCGCCGCGTGGTGCAGGAAACCCTGGGCGCCATCAAGCGCGCGGGCGCCGACATGATCTTCACGTATTTCGCGATGGATGTGCTGAATAATCCGTATTAAGTTTCTGCCGGTGCCGTAGCTTTAGTGTCAATCTTTACCCCAGAAGCAAATTCCGGGGTCGCACCCGTAGGGTCCGACCCCGGTACTCGCAATTGGGTTTATTCAGCCCTCATAATGCCCCTGAAAATCTCCCGCATTCTGCACGCCGGCTATGTCTTCGAATGCGAAGGCACGGCCATCGCCTTCGACCCCATCGTCGAAAATCCGTTCAGCCGCAACTGCCACGCGTTTCCCGCCGTGCGCTTCGACCTCGATGCCGTGCGCCGGCTGCGCTGGGATGCCGTCTTCATCTCGCACTTCCACGACGACCACTGCTCGCTCGACAGCCTCGACGTGCTGGACCGCGCCACGCCCATCTACCTGTACTGCGTCTTCGACGAACTGTTCGCCATGATCCGCGCGCTGGGTTTTACCCGCGTCGAGCGGCTGCACGTCGACGCGCCGGTGCGGGTGGGCGCGATCGAGGTGATCCCGCGCCGGGCGCTGGACGACGATGTCGACTCGCTGTTCCAGGTGCGCGCGGCGGGCATGAACGTGCTCAATGTCGTCGATTCCTGGATCGGCCCCGAGACCCTGGCGCAGCTGGCCGCGTTCGCGCCGTGGGACATGGTGCTGTGGCCATTCCAGACCATGCGCGAGATCGCCGTCATCGCGCCGTCGCAGGCACCGCGCGGCCATGTCGAGTTTCCCGACGACTGGGTGCCGCAGCTGCGCGCGCTGGCGCCCCGTTTCCTCGTGCCCAGCTCCTGCCAGTTCGTGCAGGAAGACTGGTCCTGGTACAACCACGCGATGTTCCCCATCACCTACCGCCGCTTTGCCGAAGAGATCGGCGCCGCGCTGTCCGACGCGCGCATCTTCCGCCTCGACCCGTCCACCTCCGTGCTGCTCGACGCGCACGGCGTGAGCGCGGCCGAAGCGCTGCCCTGGGTGATTCCCACGGGGCCGCAGGACGTGGATTTCGACTACCGTCCCGAGGCGCTTGCGCCCGCCACGGCGGAGATCGCGCGCCGCTTCGCGCCCCTGGGCGCAACGGAAGAAGCGCTGGTGCTGGATTTTTGCCGCCACGGCCTGCTCGAACGCTACCGCGACATGGAGCTGCCCGAGGACAGCTATTTCCAGGCGCCGCGCCTGTGGCGCCTGGCCTTGTACGGGCATGACGGCGCGGCCACCGTCCTGCATTACCGCACGCACGGCGACTTGATCGACCTGGTGCCGGACACCGGCGAAGCCCCTGGCTGGACCACCGAGGTGCCTCTGGTGAAATGCCATGCGGCGCTGGTGCTGGGCGAATCGCTGACGTCGATGTACATGCGCATCAACGATGGCCCTTTCGACGCCGCCGCGCGGGCAGGGCTGGAGGAGGCCGACATCGTCGACGATCCGCTGATCCGCTGCCTGTTCAACGACGCCATCGGCGCCTACCAGGCGGCGCAGCTGAAGCGCCTTTTGGCGCGCCCTGAAGGAAATGGCGCGACGCGGTAAGATAGCTGCTTCTGAATCGAACGGGAAAGACACCATGGCACAAGACAACGACACCGCGATCCTGGCCGGCGGCTGCTTCTGGGGCGTGCAGGACTTGCTGCGCCGCTATCCGGGCGTGCTGGCCACGCGCGTGGGCTACAGCGGCGGCGACGTGGCCAACGCCACCTACCGCAACCATGGCACGCATGCGGAAGCGATCGAGATCATCTTCGACCCGAAGGTCATCAGCTACCGCAAGATCCTGGAATTTTTCTTCCAGATCCACGACCCCAGCACGGAAAACCGCCAGGGCAACGACCGCGGCACCAGCTACCGCTCGGCCATTTTCTATACGAGCGACGCGCAGAAACGCGTGGCCGAAGACACCATCCGCGACGTCGACGCGTCCGGCCTGTGGCCCGGCAAGGTGGTGACGGAAGTGGCGCCGGCCGGGCCGTTCTGGGAAGCGGAGCCGGAACACCAGGACTACCTGCAGCGCTTGCCGCATGGCTACACCTGCCACTACATCCGGCCGGACTGGGTCTTGCCGCAGCGCGCGCAGTAAGCGCGGGCGGGCAGGGGGCGACATGCGTTACTGGCAGGTGGAGCGGCGGCAGGCCGACGGACAGCTGGATCTGGGGCGCGCCCTCGACCTGGTGTCGGCCATCGGCCACGCGGACGTCAATGCGATGGCGGGCGCCATCCTGAAAACGGCCAGCACGGCCGCCTCCATTGCCCAATGCACGATCTTTGCATATGAATTCGGCAACCGTCCCCGCACGGTGGCCGTGGCCGACCGGCGCGGCGGGCGTTTTTTGCAGGATATCGCCGACAGCTACGCGCGCCATTACTATGCGCTCGACGGCAACCAGAGCGTCATCGCGCCCGCGCGCCAGCCAAAGATCGAGCCCGCCATCGTGCTGCACCAGCAAGCGAGCGACGAGATCCGGCATCCCGGCTACCGCGCCGCGTGCTACCAGAAGCCCAACGTCTCGGACCGCCTGGCGCTGCTGGTGCAGCCGTCCAGCGAGATCTGGCTATCCGTCAATTTTTACCGCGACAGCAGCCAGGGCCAGTTCCAGCCCGGCGAAATCGGCGCCATCGAAACCCTGTCGCCGCTGTTCGCGCATGCGGCCAAACACCACTACCGCCTGAACGGCCAGCCCGCGCAGGGCGTCTCGCCCATGATGCTGGCCCGCTTGCGCCAGCATGGCCCGCAATTGAGCAAGCGCGAACTCGACGCGCTGCGCGGCGTGCTCGAAGGCCTCACGGCCGCGGAGATCGCCGAGACCATGGGCGTGCAGCCATCGAGCGTGATCACGTACCAGAAGCGCGCGTACAAGCGCCTGGGCATTGCCAGCCAGCGCCAATTGTTTGCGCTATGTCTAGGGCCGCAAGCGGCTTGAGTGCTAGTCAATCCTCCAAACCGGGCACAGCATAAAATTGCCGGAAATCAAGGCAATAATGTGAGCATATTGCCATCAAAATCCTGGCTATGCTGGTTGCAGAGTGCTGGTGCGCCGGGCAATAGCGGTCACCGGCAAGGCTGACAGCCAGTGCCTGTCGCGTCCAGCGATCTCCCATGTCCATGGCTCATAACTCATTCACAGAAGGAGTAGATTGTGTCCACATCTGAATTGAATGCGGTAGAACACGTGTATCTGACGGCCGGCAATCTCGGCCTGCCTGGCGCGCCGATCCTCAACCTCGCCCTGTTTTACAACCCCGACGACGGCACCGTCAGCGGCGAAGCGCTGATTACGCAATCGATCGCGCCACCGCATGGCCGCGTGGTGATCCGCCCGGTCAGCGGTCCCGTGCACGGCCTGGGCCTGGGCAAGGCCACGCGCGTGTTCAGCCTGAGCGGCGAATATGTCGTCTCCGTGCCGCCACCGGCCATCGGCAGCTACCTGGCCAAATTTGAAGCCACCTTCGTCACCGACAATAACTGGAGCGGCCACGGCTCCTTCAGCTACGACCGGCAGAAGGTCGATAACGTGCCGATCAAGAAACGCGGCTAAGCTTGCCCGCTGACGGCAGCCTGGTCTGACGGCGGCGCTCTTTCCGGGGGCGCCGCCGTTTGTGCGTCTTCTTTCTAGTCCTTCCGGCCAGGGTTTGTCCCCAAAATGGGGACAGCGTCCGGCCTGGTCGTCTGCATACTGTGTTCAAGCCGGAGCATCCGGCCGCTCTCACCCAATAATAATAGCCAGGGGAGGGCGACACCTTATGGAGACCAGCATGACCATCGCCCAGGCGGCCACCCCCGCCACCCCCGCGCCCGTCCTCGACGCGGCCACCTTCCAGCTGGAACAGCAAGTGATGCGCAAGGTGTCGCGCCACCTGCTGGGATTTCTGTTCCTGCTGTTCGTGTTTTCCTTCCTGGACCGCATCAACATCGGCTTCGCCGGCCTGACCATGATGCAGGACCTGGGCTTGTCCGGCACCCAGTTCGGTTTTGCCACCACCTTGTTCTACATCGCCTACATCGCTTGCAGCATTCCCAGCAACATCGTGCTGGCGCGCATCGGCGCACGTAAATGGATCGGTTCCATGATGATTGCCTGGGGCCTGGCCTCGACGGCCACCCTGTTCGCCAGCGGCCCGGCCAGCCTGTATGCGCTGCGCTTTTTGGTGGGCGTGACGGAAGCGGGTTTCCTGCCCGGCATGCTGCTGTACCTGACCTACTGGTTTCCCAGCGCCTACCGGGCGCGCGCCAATGCCCTGTTCATGATCGCCATGCCCGTCACGGCCGCCATCGGGTCGGCCCTGTCTGGCCTGATCCTGGGCCTCGATGGGCACTGGGGATTGAAGGGCTGGCAATGGCTGTTCCTGCTCGAAGGCATGCCGTCCGTGCTGCTGGGCCTGGCCGTCTACGGCTACCTCGACGATGCGCCGCACAAGGCGAACTGGCTGGGCAAGCTGGAACAGCAGGTGCTGGCGCGCATGCTGGCGGCCGAGCACAAGCCGGTAGCGCCGCAAGCCGTGGCGCCAGCGAAAACCTCGGTGCTGGCGGAGATGTGTTCGCCCACGGTGCTGAAATTCGGCATCGCCTATTTCTGCCTGGTGAACACCCTGGCGATGGTGGCCGTGTGGACGCCCCTGATCGTGAAAAGTTTCAGCGGCGACGCCAGCAACACGAAAATCGGCCTGCTGGCCGCCATCCCGCAAGTGTGCACCGTCATCGGCATGATTGCCTGGGGCCGCCGCTCGGACCGCCTGCAGGAGCGCCGCTGGCACATCGTCTGGCCCATGCTGCTGTCGGCCGCCGGCTGGCTGTGCACGGCCTATTCCGTCCATCCCGTCGTGCAGCTGCTGGGCGTGTGCATGGCCTCGACGGGCGCCTATACGGCCATGTCGGTGTTCTGGACGACGCCGGACCGGGCCCTGAGCCTGGGCGCGCGCGCCATCGGCATCGCCGTCATCAATGCCACGGGCAATATCGGCTCGGCCCTGAACCCCGTCGTCGTGGGCTGGCTGAAGGACATCACGCACAGTTTTTCCACGGGCTTGCTGTACGCCAGCGTGCTGCTGGTGGCGGGCGCGGCCATCGTGCTGACCCTGCCCATCGCCCGTGGCGGCAAAACACATTCTTGAAGAGGGAGCATCATGAGCCACACGTTTCACCCATACCCGCATGTGCCGAAAGTCTATCCGCCTGGCAAACCGGCCGGCGCCGCCACGCAGCACGCGCGGGTCCTGATCGTCGGCGGCGGCCCCGTGGGCCTGGCCACGGCCCTGGGCCTGGCCCGCCATGGCGTGCGCAGCGTGCTGATCGAAGCCGACGACGGCGTCTGCACGGGCAGCCGCGCCATCTGCATTTCGCGGCGCAGCCTGGAAATCATCGACCGCCTGGGCGCGCTCGACGGTTTTCTGGCCAAGGGCTTGCCGTGGGCGGGCGGGCGCAGCTTTTACCGCGAGGAAGAAGTGCTGCACTTCACGATGCCGCAGGACGCGAACCAGAAGCTGCCGCCCATGGTCAACCTGGCGCAATACCATATCGAGCAATTCCTGCTCGACGCGGCCGAACGCCAGCCCGGGCTGATCGATATCCGCTGGCAAACGCGGGTCACGGGCGTGCAGCAGCGCGCCGATGGCGCCACCGTCACCGTGGCCACGCCCGATGAAACCTACCAGATCGAGACTGACTGGCTGGTGGCGGCCGATGGCGGGCGCAGCGTGGTGCGCGAGGCGCTGGGCCTGAAATTGCAGGGCACCAGCTATGAAGGGCGCTATGTCATCGTCGACATCCACCTGAAGAGTGCGCGCCCGACGGAGCGCCTTGCGTATTTCGACCCGCCGTCGAATCCCGGTTCGACCGTGCTGGTGCACAAGCAGCCCGACGATATCTGGCGCATCGACTACCAGTTGCGCGACGACGAGGATGCGCAGGCGGCCGTGCTGCTGGAAAACGTGGCGCCCCGCGTGGACAGCCTGCTGGCCATGATGGGTGAAACGGCACCCTGGCATCCCGTGTGGATCACCATCTACAAAGCCAACGCGCTGACCCTGGAAAAATACCGCCACGGCAGCGTGCTGTTCGCGGGCGATGCGGCCCACCTGGTGCCCATCTTCGGCGTGCGGGGGGCCAATTCCGGCATCGACGACGCGGACAACCTGGCGTGGAAACTGGCGTATGTCGTCAAGGGCCAGGCACCGCACACCCTGCTGGACAGCTATTCGGACGAGCGCGTGTTCGCCGCCCGTGAAAACCTGCGCCACGGCACGAAAAGCACGGAATTCATGGCGCCGCCCACGTTCGCCTTCGAGCTGATGCGCACGGCCGTGCTGGGCCTGGCGGGCAGGCATGCGCACGTGCGCTCCCTGATCAACCCGCGCCAGACCAGCGCCATCGCGTATGCACAGTCGCCGCTGAATGCACGCGAGGTCGATGGCTTTGCTGCCGGCCCCGCGCCGGGCACCGTCTTGCCCGAGTGTCCGCTGGCGCTGCCGCACGACGGCGGGCGGAAAGCGGGGTATATTACCGATTTGCTGCAGCGCGCCGATGGCCGTTTCACGGGGCTGTATTTCAGCGAGGATGGCCGTGTGCCCGCCGAGCTGCTGGCGCTGGGCGACACCTTGCCGCTGACGAGCGTGGCGATCGCCCGCAACGGGGCGCAGGAGTGCGCCTGGGACCACACGGCGCAGGTATGCTCGCTGTTCGACGCGCAGCCCGGCACGTTTTACCTCGTGCGTCCGGATGGCCATGTGCTGGGACGCTGGCGGCAGGTGCGGGCGGGGCAGGTGGCGGCAGCGCTGGCGGCGGCCGGCATCGCCCAATCAAAGGACAAGGAGACAATATGACCGACATCGAACTGGATAATCTGTACACCGAGCTGTGCCACATCATGGGCGGCCTGGGCGAGCAGCGCTCGCCCTTGTTCCTGGCCCGTTTCGCCCTGCTGGCCATGGGCGCCATCGGCAAGGCCGACGTGGTGCAGGGCTTGCTGCGCGACGCGGCCGAAGGCCTGGCGGAGCCGGCATGATAGGCGCCGGCTACCAAAGCGGCTTCGGCAACGAGTTTGCCACGGAAGCCTTGCCCGGCGCCTTGCCGCAGGGGCAAAATTCGCCGCAGCAGGCACCGCTGGGCCTGTACGCGGAACAACTTTCGGGCACGGCCTTCACGGCGCCGCGCGCGCAGAACCGGCGTTCCTGGCTGTACCGCATCCGTCCCGCCAGCCAGCATCCGCCGTTTACCATGCTGAACAATACGCGCATCGTCAGCGATTTCCACGCCATGCCGCCGACGCCGCCGAACCAGCTGCGCTGGGACCCGCTGCCGCTGCCTGACAGCGCCACGCCGGTGGACTTCATCGGCGGCTGGCACACCATGGCCGGCAATGGCGGCGCCGAAGCGATGAGCGGCTGCGCCATCCACGTGTATGCCGCCAACCGTTCCATGCAGCGCTTCTTTTATTCGGCCGATGGCGAACTGCTGGTCGTGCCGCAGGAGGGCCGCCTGGCCATAGCCACGGAACTGGGCCTGATCGAGCTGGAGCCGCAGGAAATCGCCGTCATCCCCCGCGGCGTGCGCTTCCGCGTGACCCTGCCGGACGGCCAGGCGCGCGGCTACGTGTGCGAAAACTTCGGCACGGCCTTCCGCCTGCCCGACATGGGGCCCATCGGCTCGAACGGCCTGGCCAACAGCCGCGACTTTCTCACGCCGCACGCGGCCTACGAGGATATCGATGGCGAGTGCGAGCTGGTCGCCAAGTTCGGCGGCCACCTGTGGCGCACGACGCTGGACCATTCGCCGCTGGACGTGGTGGCCTGGCACGGCAATTACGCGCCATACAAATATGATCTGCGCCGCTTCAATACCATCGGCTCGATCAGCTACGACCACCCGGACCCGTCGATCTTCCTCGTGCTGCAGGCCCCCAGCGAGAATCCCCAGCTGGGCGCCATCGACTTCGCCATCTTCCCGCCGCGCTGGCTGGCCGCCGAGCATACCTTCCGGCCGCCCTGGTTCCACCGCAACGTGGCCAGCGAATTCATGGGGCTGATCCACGGCGTGTACGACGCCAAGGCGGCCGGTTTCGTGCCGGGCGGCGCCAGCCTGCACAACTGCATGTCCGGCCACGGCCCCGACGCGCAGACGTTCGAGAAGGCCTCGCGCAGCGACACGTCCGCGCCCGTGAAAGTGGGCGACACCATGGCCTTCATGTTCGAGACGCGCACCATCATCAGGCCCACGCCATTTGCCCTGGACAGCGGCCTGCTGCAACAGGACTATTTCGAGTGCTGGCAAGGCTTGCGCAAGCACTTCGACCCGGAGCAGGCCTAGCTCGCACCGGTCAGGCGGCCCGCGCCCGCGCCACGGCGTGCGGGCTGGCGGGCCGCGTCAATCCCAAATGGCCGCGCAGGGTGCTGGCCGCATACTCCGTGCGGAACAGGCCCCGGCGCTGCAGTTCCGGCACCACCAGCCGGGTAAACGCCTCGAAGCCTTGCGGCAGCAGGGGCGGCACGACGTTGAAACCGTCCGCACCCCGTTCCACGAACCACTGCTCCATCAGGTCGGCCACCGTCCTGACGGAGCCGATGGCTTGCAAATGGCCGCGCGCGACCCGGAAGCGCAGCACCAGCTGGCGCAAGGTCAGGTTGTCGCGGCGCGCCAGCTCAAGCTGCTGCTGGAAACGCCCCTTGCCATTGTCGCCCGCCTCGTAGGGCAGGTCGGGCAGCGGACCGTCGAGCGGATAGCCGGAGAGGTCAAAACCGCCGAATTCCAGCTTGCTGAAGTCGACCAGCGCCTGCAATTCGCCGAACTGGTCCTGCGCCTGCTGGTCCGATTCCGCCACCACGACGGACAGCCCCGGCGTGACTTTCAATTGATCCTCGGCGCGGCCATATCTGGCCATGCGGCCCTTTACGTCCGCGTAGTACGCCTGGGCGACGGGCAGCGAGGTGGCCGAGCAGTACACCATCTCGGCCAGGCGGGCGGCAAACTCGCGGCCTGTCTCGGAATTGCCTGCCTGGACCAGCACGGGGTGGCCCTGCACGGGGCGGGGCAAGTCCAGCAAGCCTTGCGAGGCAAAATACTCGCCCCGGAAGTCCAGCGGATGGCCTTGCGCGGGCGCATAGAACTGGCCGCTGGCGCGGTCGGGACGGTCGAAGGCGTCGTCGTCCCAGCTGTCCCACAGCATCTTGGACAGGGCGACGAATTCTCCGGCGCGCGCATAGCGCTCGTCGTGGCTGCGCCGCGCGGCGATGCCGAAATTGCGCGCCGTGTGCTCGCCGAACGAGGAGACGACGTTCCAGCCAGCGCGTCCGCCGCTCAGGTGGTCGAGCGAACTGAATTTGCGCGCCACATGGTAGGGGTGCTCGTAGTTGGTGTTGACCGTGGCGATCAGGCCGATGTGGCGGGTGACGGCGGCGATCGCCGACAGCAGGGTGAAGGGCTCGAACGGCAGGCCGATGGCGGCGCGTCCCGTGTCCGGCGTGACGTCGCCGCCGCGGCCGATGAAGTCGGCGATGAAGAAATTGTCGAATTTGGCCGCCTCGGCCAGCCTGGCGGCGCGCAGCCACCAGGCCAGGTCGGGGCGGCCGCTGGCGCTGGCCGAGGGATGGCGCCAGGCGGCGGGATGGTGGCCGTGGCGCTGCAAGAAAACGTTGAGGACAAGCTGGCGTGCTGGCATGGAAGAAGCTCCGTGGTGGGTGGGCGACAGGGCGTTTCCCTATTTACCATGCAAGCTTCGGGCCAGCATGGGACGCGCGTCGGCATATGCAAAATCCGGATAAGCTAGCGCGGCACCATTCGTTCACGCCTGCGGATGCAGCGCGGTATAGTCGGCCCATGGAACTCTTAGCCCACAATTTCAGCAGCGATTTCGCGCGCAGCGCCCACCTTGCCCGTAGCGCCGGCACTGCCGGTGGCAGCGATGAGGGCGCGCTGGTGGCCTTCCGCGACCCGCAGCAAATGAGCCTGCTGGTGCGCGCCACGGCCTTTGTGTTTGCCGACCCCCGCTCGCGCCAGCTGCATGAACTGATCGAGCGCATCGCGCCCAGCGAGGCGACGGTGCTGATCACGGGCGAAACAGGGACGGGAAAAGAGCTGATTGCCCGCCACGTGCACGGCTTGAGCGGGCGCGCCGAGCAGACCTTCGTGGCGATCAACTGCGGCGCGTTTTCCGAAACCCTGGTCGAGAGCGAGCTGTTCGGCTATGAAAAGGGCGCATTTACGGGCGCCCAGCAGGGCAAGCCCGGCTGGTTCGAGACGGCCAGCGGCGGCACCCTGTTCCTCGATGAAATCGGCGACTTGCCGCTGGCGATGCAGGTCAAGCTGCTGCGCGTGCTGCAGGAGCGCGAAGTGGTGCGCCTGGGCGCGCGGCGCGCCATTCCCATCGACGTGCGTCTGATCGCCGCCACCAACGTGGACCTGGCCGAAGCCGTGCGGGCCGGGCGCTTCCGCGAAGACCTGTATTACCGCCTGCAAGTGATCGGCCTGCCGCTGCGCCCCCTGCGCGAGCGCCCGGGCGACATCATGCCGCTGACGCGCCACTTCATGGCCATCTACGCGCAGCGCCTGCACCTGGGCGAGGTGGCGCTGGGCCCGGACGCGCAGCAAGCCTTGCTGGCCTATCCATGGCCGGGCAATATCCGCGAGCTGGAAAACGTCATCCACCGCGCGCTGCTCGTGTGCCGCAGCGGCGAGGTGCGCGCCGACGATTTGAGCCTGTCGGGCTGGCACCGTGCGCCGGCCACGCCTGCCGCTTCGGCGCCCACGCCGGCTCCGGCCCCGGCGCCCGTGCCGGAAGCCTGGCCCGGTGGCGCCGATATCGCCTATGCGGCCCATGGCGCGGCCGGGCAGGACGACCTGCTGGCCGCCGAGCGCTTCGCCCGTGCCTGGCAAGCCTTGCTGGACTCGGGCGAGGCCGTGGCGTTCGAAGCCTTGCAGCAGGAACTCGTATGCGCCGCGTGGGAGCGCAACGAGCGCAACCAGGTGCGCACGGCGAAGCACTTGAATATCAGCCGCAACATCCTGCGCACCTTCCTGAAAAAGGCGGGCGCCATCGACTAGGTCCCGCAACATGCCAGACCCTTCGTGCCGGACCCGCAGCGCCGCGGGCTCCGGCCTTTTTATGCCTGCTGCGCGCGCAGCACGCTGCTGCCACAGGTGCAGCGGATTGCTGCCAAATCAGCAGCGCATGGCCTTGAAGGCGCCACGCGGCATGGCATGTTTTCTGCGAGGAGGGAAGGGCGGGCCGCTGCGCGTTGCGCGTACGGCCTTTTCTTCGACCCACGACAGGAGTCCATGCATGACCATCGAATTCATCTGGCAATTGCCCACCGGCGGCGATGGCCGCTACGCCGCACCCGGTATCACGCGCCGAGGCGAACGGGCCGCCGGTGCGCCCAGTCCCCTGCAGGCGGGCGTGAGCGACCCGCGCGGCGCGCGTCCGCCGTTCAATTACTTTGACTACCTGCACCAGATCGCCCGCGCGGCCGAGCTGTCCGGTTTCGACGGCATCCAGGTGCGCCACGATACGCAGGGCGATGAAAGCTGGATCGTCGCAGGGTATCTGGCGCGCAGCACGCGGCATTTGAAACTGATCGCCGAATTCGACGCGGCCTGGGGTTCGGCCGTGTATGCGGCAAAGAACGCGGTCAGCTTCCAGCGCTTCACGGGCGGGCGCTTCGCCTGGCAGATCGGCCATGGCGGCGATGGGGCAGAACGCCGGCGCCAGGGCGATGCCGTGCCGGATGCCGATATCCTGCCGCGCATCGATGAATTCATCACGGTGGCGCGCGGCGTGCAGAGCACTTCGCCGTTCAGCTTCAAGGGCAAGTTCTTCGAAGTGCAGGATGGCGGCTTCAAGGGGCCGCTGGCAAACCATGCGCTCAACGGCATTTACCTGACAGGCGGGACGCCCGAGGCGCTGGCGCTGTCGGCGCGCCAGGCCGACGTGCACGTCTTCGACGCGGCGCCGCTGGCGGACCTGCGGCCGGCCATCGCCAGCCTGGCCGCGCAAGCGCGCCAGCATGGGCGTCCGGTGTCGGCGGGCTTGCGCATCGACGTGCTGGCCCGCGAAACCTTCGAGGAAGCCTTGCGCGATGCGCGCCGCTACCGCAGCGGCGCAGGCTTGCCCGACGCTGCGCCATTCGGCGGCAGCGACGTCGCCTTCTGGCCCGGCTTTGCGCAGGCGCAGACGGGCGCCAGCGCCGCCCTGGTCGGCAGCTACGCGCAAGTCGCCGCCGCGCTGCAGGCGTACGCGCAGGCCGGCGTGGCCAGCTTCGTGCTGGCGGCCATCCCCCATTTCGAGGAAGCCTACCGCATCGGCGAGCACGTGCTGCCGCGCGTGCGGGCATCGCTGCATGCCGCGCGACAGCAAGCGGCCTGAATCCCCGTATCCACCTTACTGACACCTGACTGAAGGAGCATCCCTGATGGCAATCGATTTTTTCTGGCGCATTCCCACGCATGGCGAACCCAGTTCGCACCGCGCCCGCACGCCGTTTCGCGGCGACTGGTTTCCCGGCAATGACAACCTGCGCCAGGCCGGCCTCGGTGGCGGCGGCGCCGACGGTTTTACCTATATCGACTACCTGGCGGAGATCGCCCGCGCAGCCGAATTGTCCGGCTTCCAGGGCGGACTGATTCCGTCGTTTCCCATGACGGACGAACCGTGGGCCATTTCAGCACTGCTGGCGCGCGAGACGCGCACCTTCCGCTTCATGATCCCGTTCCAGCCGGGCTTCCTGAATCCCGTGGTGGCCGCGCGCATGACGGCCAGCCTGCAGCGGGCCACGGGCGGGCGCGCCCTGTACAACGTCATCACGGGCGGCGGCGGCCCGGCGCAGCTGTGGTGGGGCGATTCGGCGGGCCACGACGACCGCTACACGCGCACGACGGAATTTCTCGACGTGGTGCGCGGCGTGTGGCGCGGCGGGCCGTTTTCCTACCAGGGCAAGTTCTACCAGGTGGAAGACGCGGGCCTGGCCGCGCCGCTGTCGGAACAGGACTTCCCCGAGATTTACTTTTCCGGCTCCTCCGACGCGGCCCTCGGTTCGGCCTCGAAGCACGCCGATTATTACCTGACGTGGCTGGAGCCGTTCGAGCAGCTGCGCGAGAAATTCGCCCGCGTGCATGAAAAGACGGCACTGCTGGGACGCAAGATCAAGTGCGCCGTGCGCGTCGATATCGTGGCCCGCGCCACGGAGGAAGAGGCGTGGGACGAGGTGCGCAAGGGTTTCGAGGCAGTCGATGCGGCCACCCTGCGCCAGTTCCTCGGCGCGGACGGCGGCGACTCCGTGGGCGCGGCGCGCCAGCGGGGCAACCGCCCGACGACCCTGAGCAGCTACAAGGACCTGATCACGGCGCCAAATATCTGGTCGGGCTTCAACCTGCTGCGCGGCGGGCAGACGCAGGGCATCGTCGGCAGCTACCAGCAGGTGGCCGAGCGCCTCGACGAACTGGTGCAGCTGGGCGCCGACGCCTTCATCCTGGCCAGCACGCCGCACCTGGAAGAAGCGTACCGGGTGGGCGAGGAAGTGCTGCCCCTCGTGCGCGGGCATGGCACCGCCTTGCTGCGCGCCGCGTAGTTTCCACCACCTGTTGCCGCGACAGCAGCGCCACGGACTGCTGTCGCGCAGGCAGCAAGCGGCGACGCCGCTGCTGCCAAATCAACAGCCCTATCATCATGATAGTCTTCTTTTTAAATCAATGGCTTACGTGGTATTTTGCTGCGCTGCGGCAGCAGGCATGTCCCTTGCAATGCAGGTCATCACCATCTCGCGTTTTGATTTTACTCAAGGATAATCCCCCATGCGCCGTTCCACTGCCCCCGCCGCCGTTTCTTCCTTTCCCTTTCCTCCGACCCCGCTGCGCCGCGCGCTGCGCTCGGCCTTCGCCATCGGCGGCATCGTGCTCGTGTCAGGCATGGCGCAGGCGGAAACGCCTGCCGCCGATGTCGCCGCCACCGCCGACGCGAATGGCGCCGGCGAGGGCGCCTCGCTGCAATCGGTGACGGTGACGGCGCAAAAGCGCGAGGAATCGGCGCAGAAGGTGCCCAGCGCGATCACGGTCCTGGGCGGCAAGGAACTGCTCGACACGGGCATCGGCCGCTCGGCCAGCGAAATCCTCAACTACGTGCCGAACGCCTCGGCCGGCACGCAGCAGCATGGCCGCCCGCGCTGGTGGATACGCGGCGTGGGCGCGGGCCAGCAGCAGATCGATTTCCCGAATCCCGTCGGCTTCTACCTCGACGACGTCTACCTCAGTAATTCCAGCGCCACGGGCTTTCCCCTGTTCGACCTGGACCGGGTGGAAGTGCTGCGCGGCCCGCAAGGCACCTTGTGGGGCAAGAACACGACGGGCGGCGCCATCAACGTCATTTCCCGCAAGCCGTCGTTCAAGTCCAGCGGCTATGCCAAGCTTGACTACGGCAGCTACGACACCAAGCTGGCCGAGGGCGCCATCGGCGGCGCGCTGGTCGACGAGGTGCTGGCGGGGCGCCTCTCCTTCCACACGGAGCAGCAGGATAAAGGCCGCTTCCACAACCTGTTTACGGGCGAGCGCGACGGGAAGCTCAAGGACAGCGCCATCCGCGGCCAGCTCAAGGCCCTGATCGGCCGCGACCTGACGGCCAACCTGAACCTGCATTACCGCGACTACACGACCAAGGGCGCCACCACCACGGTGGCCAGCTATGGCGCCGATGGCGTGTACCGCAACGGCTACATTCCCAGCACGAATCCCGACGACGTGAGCACGAATGCGCCGGCCGACAGCGAGGTGCAGCAGGGCGGCGCGCAGCTGAACCTGGAGTATGCGCTGGGCGAGCTGACCCTGACCTCGATCACGGGCTACGAAAACTTCCGCAACGAAGCGACGGGCGACAGCGACAACACGCCGCTGGAGGTGGGACGCAGCCGCTCCAAGGCCAGCAGCCGGCAAGTGTCGCAGGAGCTGCGATTGACGTCGCCGCAGAACGGCACCCTGAGCTGGGTGGCGGGCCTGTTTTATTTCAATGAAAAGATCGATTCCGATTCGGCTGGCGCGCGCCTGCCCAACGGCACGGTGCCGGCGCTGGCGGGCAGCACGCAGCCCGTCGGCTACAACCGCAGCGTCTACCAGCACAAGGCGCGCAGCGCGGCCATCTTCGGCAGCACGACCGTCAATTTCAGCGAGCAGTTCCTCTCCACCTTCGGCCTGCGCTGGACGACGGAGACCAAGGACCTGAACCTGCGGCGCGTGCAGGCCGCATCGAACACGGTGACGTTCGGCGACCCGTCCAACTGGTGGAACACGGTGCAAGGCGGCAATTACACGGCCGCCTCCGTGGCCAACAATAACTTCACGTCGAATCCCTCGACCACGTGGAATGCGCTGACGTACGACGTGACGCCCGAATACCGTTTCAGCCGCACCTTGCGCGGCTATCTGAAATACGCGCACGGCATCAAGTCGGGCGGCTACAACACCAGCGCCACGGACGTGCGGGCGCTGAACACGGTGCAGCCGGAAACCCTGAACTCCGTCGAGGCGGGCATCAAGTCCGAATGGCTGGACGGGCGCCTCAATTTCAACGCCAACGTTTTTCATTATGACTACAAGAACGTGCAGGTGAATATCACGGGCGTGTACAACGGCGACCCGACGCAAAACGTCAGCTACCTGCAGAACGTGCGCAAGGCGCATGTGAACGGCGCGGAATTCGAGATCGAGGCGCAGCCCACGGACAACCTGCATATCAACGCCAACCTGGGCCTGCTGCGCACGGAGTTCGACGACTTCGCCATCCAGAATAATGGCGGCGACCGCTCCGGCAACGAATTCGTGCGTTCGCCCCACGTGACGGCCCTGCTGGCGGCCGACTACCGTTACCCGCTGGGCAATGGCGCGCAGCTGGTCTTCAGCGGCGACGTGCGCTACACGTCGAAGCAGTACTACTATGTCGACCCGCAAAGCGCCGCGCGCGACTTGCTGAACCAGGGCGGCTTCGCGCTGGCCAATGCGCGCCTGTCCTACGTGCTCCCGGGCGGCAAGCAGCGCATCACGGCGTATGCGAACAACCTGGCCGACAAGGTGTACCGCAACCATACGCTGACCAGCTTCGTGCCCGGTTCCGTGAATGGCGACACTGTCATCATCGGCCAGGGCCGCACGGTGGGGGCGTCGTATGCCATCCAGTTCTGATCATGCGTGGCTGACGTAAAAAAGGCCGGCGCAATCGCCGGCCTTGTCGCTCATGCCGCAACCTTATGCAGCCACGTGCAGCAGCGCGTCGAGGCGCCGCTGCGCCTCTTCCAGTGGCCGGCGGTCGATCCACGCATCGATATCCACGTCGCGGTCCAGGAAGCCGTGCTGCAGCTGGAAGTTTTTCTGCTGGCGGAACAGTGCCACTTTTTCCTCGGACAGGTCGGGCGCCAGCGTCAAATGAAAACCGTCGCGGTAGGCTGCGGCCACGGCGTCGGCACCGGCCCGCGTTTCGCCCTGCAGGATGGCCAGCACGTCCTCCTTGTGGCTGCGCGCCCAGTGCGCGGCGCGCAGGGTCTGCGTCAAAAAGCGCACGACCAGCTCGAAATGCTGTTCCAGCATGGATTCATGCACGGTGATCGGCCGCGGCGTGCCGTTATTCACGCGGAAGCGCCGGTCGGGCAGGGCGTCGATGGCGATGCCCACTTCCAGCCCCGCCGCGCGGGCCGCTTCGGCCGCCGCCGCGCCTTTCACGTAGACGGCATCGACTTCGCCGCGCAGCAGCGGCGCGATGCCCTGCCACAGGCCCGCGCCCAGATTGGCTTGCGCTGGCGCCTCGGCTCCCACTTCCACCAGTTGCACATCGTCCAGCGTGAGGCCGGCCGAGGCCAGCACGCCCTTGTAGCCGGCCAGGCTCATGCCGCGCGCAATGCTGCGCCCGCGCCGGTTGTCGCGCAAGTCCTCGGCGCGGAACGCGGGCAGCGCCAGGCGCTTGCCCTGCAGCTGCGCGGGCGTGGCGATGCCGGAACCGGGGCGCACGAGGATGGCTTGCCACTCGTCGATCCAGGTCAGGCCGATCAGGCGCGTGGGCGCCCCTTGCGCGCGGGCGGGCAGGGCCAGCAGGTTGCCGCCTTCGCGCACGAGCGTGGACAGGCCGTGGTCGTAATGGTGGCGCGCCAGTTCGCCGCCCACTTCCTGCAGGGTCTTTAACGCGATGCCGTCGCGGGCGAATTCCGCGTCCAGCCAGCCCAGCTTATACGCCAGGCCCGTGGCCGTGGGAACGGGGCAGCGCGTGAACCAGACGGTATCGACGGCGGGGACAGTTTCGGTAGTCATGGGATTCCTTGGTGAGGTGAGGAAGACCGAACGCTGCACGAAACATGCCTGCTGCCGGTGTCTGAGCCGCCGGATCGGCGCCCGGATTGTGCCTGCTGGCTGGCCGACAGCGCGCATCCGCCATGCTGCTGCCATGCCAGCAGCCGCTGCTGCGCAGGCAGCAGCATTCCCGCATTTCCCCGGCCCTGGCGCTGGCATGCGTCTTGCAAAAGTAGAGGCAGGACAGACCCGTATTCCAACCCCACAGAATGGAGCATGACATGACGGACGTGGCACAAGCAGAAGCACAACAAGTACAGGTGCAGGAGTTGACGGCGGCCGAACTGGCCTTCGTGGAGCAGGTGCGGCGCGATGCGCAGACGGCCTTCGACGGCTTGCGCGAGACGGGCAGCCTGACGGCCAACGGCACGGTGGGCTTCGTCGAGCGCACGCCGGGCGGCGACAAGGTCGTGGTGGTCAACGATCCCGGCCCGTTCCGCCGCGGCCAGCCCCTGAAGGCGGCCGTGCTGGCGCTGGACGGCACGGTGCTTGCGGGCGACGCGAACAACGGCGGCGCGCGCTACCTGAAGCTGTTCCGCGAACGGCCGGAAGTGACCTCGATTTCGCACGTGCACTCGCCATCGCTGGGCGCGTGGGCGCAGACGCACCGCACCCTGCCGATCCGCTACGTGCCCGTGCAGCGCTACCAGCTGGTGCGCGAAATTCCCATCTATATCGACCGCCGCCAGCCGGAAGTCGATTTCATCCTCGGCGAAATCGCCCGCAACACGCATGCCACGGCCATCCTGGAAGCGAATGGCGGCGCCACCGTATGGGGCAAGCAGGGTTTGCTGAAGCTGGCCGAGTTCATCCTGCTGCTGGAAGAGGGCGCACAGATCCAGATCGCGGCCGAAGCCATCGGCGGTTCCCGCGATTTCGGCCCCGGCGTGCTGCTGCAGCAATGGAAGATGAGCAAGCTGATCGATACGGCGCGCGCGCTGTCCCTGCTGCCCGCCACCGACTTGGTCAACACCTGAGCAAAGCTGCTGCGCGTCGCGCCTTGCGGCCTGTGATGCTCGCTTGTGCCCAGGCACGGCAGCTTCCCGGCCACAGGCGCTGCCGCGCGCGACGCTGTTCTCAAGCGTCGCTGTCTGAATGATCTTTAATCAAGAACAGGTCCGCAATGTCATTGAAATTATTAGGTTTGAGCTGGCGCAAGCTGTCTGCCGCCATCGTGGCCGCCAGCCTGCTGGCGCCAGCCTTCGCGGCCGCCGCCGAGCCGCTGCCGGCCGCCGTGCGCATCGCCGTCGTGGCCCGCACGGCGCCATCGGGCAAGACCGTGTTTGCCGGCTCGGCCGCCCAAGTCGCGTCAGCGGGCTGGCTGGCGGCCGAGCTGGGCAAGCTGGGCGTGAAGCTGGAATGGGTGCCCGTCACCACCAATTCCGTGGCGACGCAAGTCAACGAGGCGTTTGCCAACCGGTCGATCGACCTGGCCCAGTATGGCGACTTGCCCTCGATTATCGCCAATGCCTCGGGCTTGCAGACGCGGCTGATCCTGCCCGGCGGCAGCGCCAACAATACTTACCTGGTGGTGCCGAACGGTTCCACGGTGAAATCCATCAAGGAATTGAAGGGCAAGAAGATCGCCCTGCACCGGGGCCGGCCGTGGGAATACCCGTTCGCGCGCCTGCTGGAAGCGAATGGCATGACCTTGCGCGATGTGAAGATTCTCAACCTCAATCCACAGGCGGGCGCGGCAGCCGTGGCGACGGGCGGCGCGGATGCCTTCTTCACGCTCAGCGACGCCTTCCTGCTGGAAGATAAAAAGGTGGGCAAGATCATTTGGTCGAGCAAGGCGCCGCCGCAGGACTGGAAGATGCGGGCCGAGCTGTGGGCCGACAGCGGTTTCCTGCAGCGCTATCCGCAGCTGGCCCAGCTGGTGGTGACGGCCTATGTGCGCGAGCACCACCGGGCCGCTGGCGCCGGCGGCGAAGCCGACTATGTGCGCACCGAAGCGGCTGCCGGCCAGGTGGAAAGCGTCGTGCGGCGCGAACTGGCGGGCGACCACACGCCGTGGCAGGCGCGCTGGTCGCCCTTGTTTACGGCCGGCCTGCGCCAGCATTACGTGGGCGAGGCGGCGTATGCGAAGAGCGCGGGCCTGATCGGGCGGCCCCTGCAGGTCGACAGCCTGTTCGCGCCCCAGTTCGTCAACCAGGCGCTGGCGCAATTGAAACTGCAAACCTACTGGACGCCATGACTTCCATCGCCCGCGCCATTGCCTTGCCGCGCGCTCCCGCGCCAGCGCGTGCCGCCTCTGTCCCCTTGCTGCGGCGCTTCGTGCGCTCGCCCTGGTCCGTGTGGGCGTCGCCGCTCGCCTTGCTGCTGCTATGGACGGCCGCCACCACCTTCGAATGGATGCCTGCGCACATTTTGATGTCGCCGTGGCAAGTGCTGCTGACGGCCCGCGACCTGGCCGAAAGCGGCGAACTCGGCCAGCACCTGGGCATCAGCCTGTTCCGCCTGCTGGCGGGATTCGGCCTGGGCGCCAGCTGTGGCCTGGCCTTTGGCGTCGTGCTGGGCCTGTCCCCCGGCTTGCGCACCTATGTCGACCCCACCTTCAATGTCTTGCGCCAGCTGCCCACTGTCGCCCTGATCCCCCTGTTTATCTTGCTGTTCGGCATAGGCGAGAGTTTCAAGGTGTTTATCGTCGCCAAGGCCAGCTTCTTCATCGTCGCGCTGGCCGTGCACGACGCCATCCGCAACCTGTCGCAGCGCTATTTCGAAGTCGCGCAAGTGTATTGCTTTTCGCGCTGGCAGCGCATCCGCCTGATCGTTTTGCCGGCCATCGTGCCGGCCGCGCTGACAGGCATGCGCATCGCCCTGTCGCGTTCGTGGATGGTGCTGGTGGGCGCGGAATTGCTGGCCGCCGACAGCGGCCTGGGGCAGATGATGGAAATGGGCCGGCAAATGTTCCGCCTCGACGTGGTGATGGTGGGCGTGGTGCTGACGGGCGTGATCGGCTTCGGGCTGGACCGGGCTTGCCATGCGCTGGAAGCACGGCTGATGCGCTGGAAGCGTAGTGACAGCGGCAGCGGCAAGGGAGCGTCCGCATGAAGCCGCGTCTGCTATTGCTCCTCAAGGGCGCGCTGTTGCCGCTGGCCTTGCTGGGCGCCTGGCAATGGGCGTCCGGCCAGGGCGCGGCCGCCGCCTACATCTTTGTCTCCCTGGGCGACCTGGCGCACAGCCTGCGCGACCTGCTCGTCACGGGCGAGCTGTGGGTGCATCTGCGCGCCAGCCTGGGCCGGACTGTGGCCGGCCTGCTGCTGGGCGGCAGCGCCGGCATCGTCACGGGCGCGCTGATGGCGCAGTCGCCGCTGGCGGACCGCCTGATCGGCCCCCTGTTCCACAGCATCCGCCAGGTTCCCTTGCTGGGCCTGATCCCCTTGCTGGGCTTGTGGGTGGGCAATGGCGACGGCGCCAAGCTGCTGGTGATCGCCATCGCCGCCTTTTATCCCACCGTGCTCAACACGTATGCGGGCATGCGCCAGGTGGAAGGCAGATTGCGCGAAGTGGGGCAGGTGCTGACCCTGACGCGCTGGCAGACCCTGCGCCAGATATTGCTGCCGGGCGCCATGCCGGCCATCGTCACGGGTGTCACGCATGCGCTGGCCTTTGCCTGGCTGGCGTGCCTGGGCGGCGAACTGCTGTTCGCGGCCGGCCCCGGCATGGGTTCCTTGCTGCTCAACGGCGAAGTATCGGGCCGCATGGATGTCGTGCTGCTGGCCGTGCTGGTGATCGCCCTGCTGGCGCAGGCCATGAACATGGCGTTTGCGCGGCTCGCGCGCCTGCTGGTGAAGGGGCGCAGCAGTGAGTGAATCCTTGCCATTGACGGCGGAGGCGGCCGTTAGCGCCCGTGACGGGGAGCTGCGCGCCTTCTTGCTGCGTTTTATCGGATTGACCCTGCTGTCGGGCGTGACCATCGGCATGAACAAGGTGCTGGCCACCTTGCTGGGGCTGCATTTGCACGTGAGCAATTTCCAGCTGGCCGCGATCAGCAGCGCGGAGACCCTGGCCATGGCGCTGGGCACCATTCCAGCTGGCTATATTCTGTCGCGCGGCAACCCGAAGCACCTGTACGCCGGTGTCAGCCTGAGCCTGGCGCTGGCCTTTTGCGTGCTGCCGTGGCTGCCAGGCTGGCAGTGGGTGGCCCTGCTGATGTTCCTGGTGGGCCTGTGCATCTCGCTGCGCATCGTGGCCATGAGCACCGTGTTCCTCGTGCGCCTGCCGGAACTGGGGCAGGGCAAGGCGGGCTGGTACAAGGGCACCCTGATCCTCGGCATGCAGTTTCTCGGGCCCCTGTGCGGCAATTACCTGATCGCGCAGATGGGGCTGAAGGCGGGTTTCCTGGTTTCCGCCCTGATGTTCGCCATCCTGGCCGTGCTGGGCTGGCACGTATTGCCCAACAATACTTTGCCCAGCAATACGGCGCCGCGCAAGCCGGCGGGACAGGCGTCGCTGCCGGGCGCGGCCAGCCTGCGCGACCTGCTGCGCCTGCCCATCGTGCGCAGCACGTATCTGTTCGAAATCCTTGCCAGCTTCACGGCGTCCAGCGTGGGCGTGTTTTCCATCCTGCTGGCCATCCGCGTGCTGCACTGGCCCGCGCACCATGCCGTCTGGCTGATGGCCGTGCAGGGCCTGAGCTGCGTGCTCGTGCTGCTGTTACTTGGGCGCTTCGTGCTGGCCAGCCGCTACCGCGAACAGCTGTACGGTGGCGCGCACCTGGCCATCATGGGGGCCTTGCTGATCCTGGGGTTGTGGCCCTCCAGCATCGCCTACCTGGGCGCGTCCGTGCTGCTGGGCCTGGGACTGGGCGTGAATAACCTCGTCAATACGGACAATATCGCCCGCGCGCCCGTCGACAAGGCCCGCGTTTCCGCCCACCTGACCCTGTTCGGCATGGTGGGCGGCACGGCCGGGGCGCTGGCGGCGGGCCGCCTGGCAGACCTGACGGGCTTGCGCAATGTCTTTCTCATCTGGCTGGCGCCGTGGCTGGCCGCCTGGCTGTCCTTCCACGGCAGCCGCTGGCTGCGCCGTGCCACGGCGCCAGCCGTGTCTTCCCTTGCCCCAACCTCAGAGAGTGCGCCATGAATGATCTCGTTTCTCCTTCGGCCTTGTCGCCGCAACCGCGGCAGCTGAGCGGCGGGCTGCAGGTGCAGCACGTGAGCAAGTCGTTTGCGCTGAAAGGCGCGCCGCTGCCCGTGCTCGACGATATTTCGCTGACGATTGCGCCCGGTGAGTTCGTCGCCATCGTGGGCGCGTCCGGCTGCGGCAAGTCCACCTTGCTGCGCCTGCTGGCGGGCCTTGACACGGATTACACGGGCTTGCTGCTGCACGATGGCGCGCCCATCCGTGGCACGGATCTGCGCCGCGGTCTCGTGTTCCAGGACCATCGCCTGTTCCCGTGGCTGACGGTGCAGCAGAACGTGGCCGTGGCCTTCAGCAATACCAAGGTGCCGCTGGCCGAGCGCGACGTCCGCGTGGCGGCGGAAATCACGCGCGTGGGCCTCGATGGCTATGCGGACGCGTATCCGCATCAATTGTCGGGCGGCATGTCGCAGCGGGCGGCGATTGCCCGCGCCCTGGTCGGGCGGCCCGACGTGCTGCTGCTGGATGAACCGCTGGGCGCGCTCGACGCGCTGACCCGCTTGCGCCTGCAGCAGGAATTGCGCCGCCTGTGGCAGGACGAGGGCATCACCATGGTGATGGTCACGCATGACATCGACGAAGCCGTCTACCTGGCCGACCGCATCGTCGTGCTCGATGCGCGTCCCGGCAAGGTGCGGCGGGTGCAGGATGTGCCGCTGGCCCATCCCCGCCAGCGGGGCTCGGCCGGCTTTGTCGCCATCCGCGATGGCTTGCATGCGGATTTCAGCGACCTCGACGAATCGCATGCGCGGGCGGCGCACGATGTGCATCCCAGCAGCTTGTGGGATGGCAATGAATGGGCGCGCAGGATGGCGCTGTAGTTCCTACCCTATCGACCTATCTGGAGAAACAAGATGAGCAATGAAAATCAAGCACTCGACACTCTGTGGTACACGCGCTGCCCCGTGCCCACCGGCCTGGGCATCGCCCTGCAGCAGGGCTGGCTGGAAGCCGCCCTGCGCGCCGACGGCACCAGCTTGCGCTCCTTGCGCGAGTCGGAGCAGGAAGCCGTGCGCGAATCGCATTTCGACCATACCCTGCAAAATTCCGTGCGCCACGGCGGCAATATTCCCGCCCTGTGGGCACGCGCGGCGGGACGCGAGACGCGCGTCATCGGCCTGTCGTGGTCGGAAGAGACGCAGCTGATACTGACCCTGCCCGGCAGCGGCATCGAGACGGTGCGCGACTTGAAGGGCCGGCGCTTCGGCTTGCCTTTGTGGGCCAGGGCGCAGATTGACTTTGCGCGCGCGCAAGCCTTGCGGGGGCTGGAAAATGCCCTCAGCCTGGAAGGCCTGGCCGTGTCCGACGTGGAACTGGTCGATTACGTGATTAAGACGGGCCAGAGCGAGACGCCGCCGGAGAAGGGCGCGGCGGTGAACCTGTTCAGCGGCACGCGGCGCGGCGGGCAAAGCCCGGAACTGCTGGGCTTGCTGCGGGGCGAAGTGGATGCCGTCTTCCTGAAAGGCGCTTCCGCCGCCCAGCTGGCGCAGCAATTCGGCTTGCACACGGTGATCGACACTGGCAGCCATCCGGAGCCCTTGATCCGCGCCAACAATGGCACGCCGCGCACTTTGAGTGTCGATGCGCACTTGCTCGACCACCATTTCCCTTCCGCCGTGACCCTGGTGGAGCAGGTGCTACGGGCCGAAGCGTGGGCGCGCGGCCATGCGGACGAGACGCGGCGCTTCCTGGCGCGCGAATCGAATGCCAGCGAACATTGGGTGCAAGTGGCGTATGGCAAGGATGCGCATTTGCGCCTGGATACGGACCTGGCGGCAACGTCGGTGGCCGGCTTGCAGGATTTCAGCGACTTCCTGTTCCGCTGGAATTTCCTGCCCAGCAAGGTCGACGTGCGCGCCTGGATCGATCCCCGTCCCCTGGAAGCGGCGCTGGCGCAGACGCGCCGGGCGGCTTGAGCGGGAAGCACGTCGACAGTGGCCATGCTTGATGATGAGGAGAATGCGATGCGGCGACGCACGGTGATGGGCGGGCTGGCCTTGCTGCCCCTGGCGGGACAGGCGGCAGCGGCGGCGAAGACGGCGGGGGCGCCGCTGGCGGCCCTGCGCATCGCCTCGACGGGCTTTGCGGAAAACGGCAGGGCGGAGCTGGGCGGCATCGCTTACCGGGTACAGCAGGAAGGCTGGCTGGCGCGCGAACTGAAGCAGCGTGGCGTGCGGCTGGAATGGCTGCCCGTCACGGGCGATACGGGCGCGACCATGAACGAAGCGTTCGCCAGCGGGCGCATCGACATGGCCGCGTATGGCGACTTGCCGTCCGTCATACTCAACGCGGGCGGCGTGCGCACGCAGGTGATCGTGCCGGCAGGGCGGGGCACGGACCAGTTCCTGCTGGTGCCCACCGCTTCGCGCGCCACCTCATTGGCCGAGCTGAAGGGCAAGCGCATCAGCGTGCACCGGGGCCGGCCGTGGGAACTGGGCTTGCGCCAGCTGATCGCCGACCAGCGCATGTCGCCCACGGATTTCCGCCTGATTAACATGGACCTCAAGCCTGGCACGGCGGCCCTGGCCACGGGCGCCGTCGATGCCTTGTTCATGATCAATGGCTATCCGCTGGAAGACAAGGGCATCGGCCGCATCATCTGGTCCAGCAAGGGCTTGCCAGAGAGAAAAATGCGGGCGGAACTGTGGGCGCGGCGCGACTTTACGCAAGCCCATCCCGACATCGCCGAACTGGTGGCCACGGCCTGGCTGCGGGCCCAGCACTGGGCGGCGCTGGACGGCAACCGCGAAGCCGTGATCAAGGATGGCACGCGCAACGGCACGCCCGACAGCGTGGTGCGGCGCAGCTACGACGATCCGGGCTTGCAGTGGAAGGAGCGCTGGTCGCCCCTCTACGACGACGCCGTGTACCGCCATTACCGCCGGGTGCTGGCGTTTGCGCAGGAACAAAAATTGATCCGCCAGCCCCTGACGGCGGAAGAATTGCTGGAGCCGCGCTTCGTGGCGGCCGGCTTGAAAAAACTGGGCCTGGCCAATTACTGGGAACCGGCCAAGGTGTAGCGCAGCAAGAAGAGAATGTTTTTCACCGAGTGGGCGTGCTTCACTGCGGGGCGCGGCTTAGTGCGGCAGGCACACGCGCCCCACCAGTTTCACCACCCCGTCGCCCGCATGCGCGCGCAGTTGCAGCAGCATCAGGGCCATTCCCAGCATCAGCGCAGCGGCGCAGAGTTTCTTGTGCATCATCTTTCCTGTTTTTATGTTCAGCGGAGCCTGATTGCCATATTTACGGCCATATTATTGCCGAAATTCAGCGTGCGGATGAGCATTTTGCCAAGCGTGCTCTACAATTATGCATCGTGCGCATCCGCGCCATCTGAATTTTATGCATAGTATGTGAAGGGAATGACAAGCCTGTGACTTCCAAGCCGATCAAGATCGCCGCCACCGTCGTCGTGGCACTCGCCGCTGGGGCCGGCATTTACACGTTGACCCGTCCCGCCGCCACGGCCACGCCTGGCGCGCCCGTCTCGGGCAATGCGGCCGCCGCGCCGCAGACCGAAGCGGACACGGCCGCCGTGGCCAGCCAGTTCCGCGACCTGCTGGCCAACTTCCGCAAGATCATCGTGCTGCTGGCCGACGAGCAAAGTTTGCCCGAAGGCGCGCGCGACGAGGCGCGCAAGGTGGGGCAGGCCCTGTTCCATGAAAACCAGGAACGCATCGCCAGGCTGGACGCGGCGCTGGACCAGCTGACGGCGCCCGCCAATCCGGGCCGCTTCGAAGCGCTCGACAGCCTGCTCACCTATGTCGAATCCGATCCCGGCCTGTACGACGCGGACCGCCTGGCCTTCCGCGAGCTGCTGCAAAGCATGCTGGCGGACGTGGCCAAGGATACCTCCCTGCCAGCCATCAAGCTGCACAAGCGCATTTCGGAAGACCTCGACGCGCTGGGCGAGATCGAGCGCAATTACGAGAAGGAAATCCGGCAGATTTTCGGCAACCTGGGCCAGCGCGCCATCGAACTCAAGCGTGAACGGTGGGACGACTACGTGGCGCAGCTGAAAAAGCTCTACAGCCGCGAACAGATCTTGAAGGAAAACGGCATCGTCGTGCCGTATGCGCTACCTCCGGCCGGCACCGTGCCGGAAGCCAAGCCCGTGCCCAAAAAAGAGGAAGCGGAAATCTTTGGCCTGGGCTTGCCGAAAAAAACCATCGTGCTGACGTTTGACGACGGCCCGCACCGCCGCTACACGGAAGAAATCAGCGCCATTTTGAAACAGTACGGCGTGCCGGCCGTGTTTTTCAACGTGGGCCGCAACCTGGGCAGCCTGGACGCGGAAGGCCACGCCAAGCTGAACGCGGGCGCGGAAGTGAGCCGCAAGCTGATGAAGGAAGGCTATGCCGTGGGCAACCACAGTTTCAGCCACGCACAATTGTCGAAGCAGACGGGCGACAAGCTGAAAGGCGAAATCCTCGGCACGGATACCTTATTAAAGGCCATCAGTCCCGAGCGGGCTGCGCTGTTCCGCTTTCCTTATGGCGCGCGCAACAGCGAAGGCATGGCCGCGCTGGCCGATGCGCATTTGAAATCCGTGATGTGGAATATCGATTCGCTGGACTGGGCCGACCCCGTGCCCAGCTCCATCACGAACCGGGTGCTGGCCTCCGTCGACAAGGCGGGGCGCGGCATCGTCCTGTTCCACGACATCCATGAGCGCACGGTGAAAGCCTTGCCGGCCGTGCTGGACAAGCTGATCGCGGAAGGCTACCAGTTCGCCGGCTGGGATGGCACGAGTTTCCAGGTGGCGAAAAGCACGGCGCCCACGCCGGACAAAGTGCCCGTGAGCACTGGCTATGCGAATTCCTGGGCCGTGGTGATCGGCATCGACGATTATGCCAAATGGCCGAAACTGCAGTACGCGGTGCGCGATGCGCAAGGCATCCGCGAAACCCTGATCGAGAAATTCGCCTTCGCGCCGGAACGTGTCGTGACCCTGAAAAATGGCGAGGCGACGCGCAACAACATCCTGGCCGCCTTCCACGACAAGCTGGCCCACGGCGGGGTGCAAAAGAATGACCGCATCTTCGTCTTTTTCGCCGGCCACGGCGCCACGCGCAAGCTCAGTTCCGGGCGCGACCTGGGCTACATCGTGCCGGCCGATTCCGACCCGGCGCAATTTGCCACGGACGCGATTCCGATGACGGAAATCCAGAATATCGCGGAGAGTCTCACCGCCAAGCATGCGTTCTTCGTCATGGATGCCTGCTACAGCGGCCTGGGCCTGACGCGCGGCGCCGGTTCCACCAACTTCCTGCGCGACAACGCCAAGCGCATCGGCCGGCAGATGCTGACGGCCGGCGGCGGCGACCAGCTGGTGGCCGATGGCGGGCCGAACGGCCATTCCGTCTTCACCTGGACCCTGCTGCAAGGCCTGGCCGGCAAGGCTGACCTCAACGGAGACGGCCTTATTACGGCGACGGAACTGGCGGCCTATGTGGCGCCGGCCGTTTCCAGCGTGTCAAACCAGACGCCCGCGTTTGGCAGCCTGCCCGGCTCGGAAGGGGGCGATTTCGTCTTCGAGTTGCCGGGCGAGACGGAATTCCTCAGCCCGACGACGACGCAATTGTCGACGGAAGCCATTGCCTTGAACAGCAAGCTCGATGCCAAGCCGGTGGAAGCGAGCGTGACGGTGAAGGATTTGCAGGGCGGCGAACAGAAGATCGTCACGCCGGGCGCCGTGCCGACCTCGGCGCGCCAGCTGGCGCAGCGGGCCAACGACCGCGGCTTGCAGCTGTACAAGGAGAAACAGTATGCGGCGGCGGAAGCGCAATTCACGGAAGCGCTGAAACTGCGCCCCGACTTCGCGCTGGCGGCGAACAACCTGGGCTTTGTCTTCTACAAGCAGGAAAAATACCGCGAAGCGGCCCGCTGGTTTGAAAACACGGTCAGGATGGACCCCTCGCGCGCCATCGCCTACCTGAATCTGGGCGACGCATATGCCCGGGCAGGCGAGCCGGCCAAGGCCAGGGCGGCGTACAAGACCTATCTGGAACTGGCGCCGACGGCGTCGATGGCGCCCGCCGTGCGGCAAAAGATGGAGAAGCTGTAATTGGCCTTCACCTTGCCGGTCGTCCACGTATTTGTCTGCAGCGGCCGCTTTGCCAGCTGGGAAGAACTGCAGGCCTACCTGGCGCCCGCCTACACGGACGATGGCGACGCGCTGCCGCCGCCTTTTTTCCTGGAAACGGGCTTGACGCAGTATGAGCCTGCCTGTTTTGAAAGCGCCATGCTGCCAGCGCCGGCACCGCTGGCGCAGCTGCTCGATGGCGCGTCGTATGGCGGCAGCTGGCTGGCGCAGGCGTGCGCGGATGCGCAGGGCCTGCTGGCCGACACGGGCGTGTGCGTCTTTTCGCCCAACCAGCTCGCGCATCCGCAGCGCAGCGCGCTGCGCCATGTGGGCAGCTACCCTTGCCGCGCGGACGACTAGCTGCCAGCGCCCTGTTGCTCGTGCAATAGCTTGTTGACGGCCGCCAGCAGGCTGGTGCCCGAGGTGGTGATGAAGCGGGCGCCGGCCGCTTCCGCTTCCGTGCCGTAGCTGGCCAGCGTGTCCTTGCTGCAATACACGATGATGGGCAGATCGGCATGCGCCTGGCGCACGTCGCGCACCGTGCGCACGCCCGCGTCCTTGATCCTCCGCCCGTTCTCCGCCCGCGCCATGTCCGTGATCAGCAGCGCATAGCGCTTCTGCTGCAGCATGGCCAGGGCCTGCCGCATCGAAACGGCCTGGTCCACCTTGATGTTTTCCCGTTCCAGCTGTTCCACCAGCAAGGTGTTGTTGCGCGGGTGGTCGTCCAGCCACAGCACCAGGCTGGCGGGCTTTTGCGCCGTCGGCATGCCGGCCAGGGCCGCGACGGCGGGTGCGCCGTCCTGCTGGTGCGCCAGCAGCAGCTGGGTGACGGCTTCCTGCATGTCGTCCAGCGACTTTTGCTGCAAGCGGCTCAGTTCCGTGACTTCGATTTCCTTGCCGCTTTCCAGGCGCACGGACTCGTTCTTGACGAGGCTGTCGGCGCGTTTGATCATGATGGAGAGATAAATGCGCGTGAGCAGGTAGCCGATCAAAAAGCCATGCACGGAAAAGAACAGCATGATGCCGCCGACCACCGCCATGGCCGTGGCCGTGTCGATGGCCAGGCTGGGGGCGATGAAGGCGGCCATGCTGCGGGCGCTGCCGGGCAGGCTTTTCAACTCGATCAGGCCCACGCCGACGATGATTTTCGTCAGCCAGTCCGACACTTCCACCAGGTTGGAATTGATCTCCATGGGCGTGGGCGTGCCCAGGAACAGGGTATTGCTGGCGGTAGCGGGATTCGCGTCGGCGCCGGCGCCGGCGGCCGTCGCTGCCGGCTCGTCGGTGGCGCGGCTCTTGCCGTTGCGCCTGTCATCGGGCGCCATGTTCACGGTGCCCGAAGGCAGGGTGCGGGGGATGCCGAACAAGAAGCCCAGCAGCATGCCGCTGACGCAAAAGCCCAGGCTCCACAGCAGCGCCGGCACGGCGTCGTAATGGGGAGGCAGCACGGCGCCCGCCAGTACGGCCAGCAAGCCCGCCAGCAGGATGAACAGCAGGATGTAGGGCAGCACGTCGCGCTTGCGCGCGGCGGCGGTGACGGTTTTCGTGGTCTTGCCTGCGCTGTCGGTCGGGTCCACGGTGGCGTCCTTGGGTTTCTTCAAAAAAGGCTGAATCCGGAAAGTCGTCCGGGTACGTATATATCGGGTAGGCTAGACCAGTACGAACGGCCCGTACTGACATCATAAAAACTGGAGACGCGATGCGATTGAGAAAAAGCAAACTGGTGGCAGCTTGTGCGTTGGCATTGCTGGGCATGGGGCGCCAGGCGGGGGCGCAAGGGGCGGCGGAGGCCACGCCAGTCGCAGATGCCACGCGCACGGTGCGCGTGACGGGCCACTACGACAACGCCGTCGGCACCTCGGATGCGGCCAGCCAGGGCGTCATCACTACCGAATTGATTGTCAACCGGCCCGCCCTGCGCACGGGGGAATTGCTGGAATTCGTGCCGGGGCTGATCGTCACCCAGCACAGCGGCGACGGCAAGGCCAACCAGTATTTCCTGCGCGGCTTCAACCTCGATCACGGTACGGATTTCGCCACCTACGTCGATGGCATGCCCGTCAACATGCGCACGCATGCGCACGGGCAAGGCTATTCCGACCTCAATTTCCTCATTCCCGAACTGGTGCAGCGCATCGACTACAAGAAGGGGCCGTATTTCGCCAGCGAAGGCGATTTCGCCTCGGCGGGCAGTGCCCGCATCCGCCTGGCCGACAAATTGCCGCAGGGCCAGGCCAGCGTATCCATCGGCCAGCACGGCTACGTGCGCGGCGTCGTCGCCGACGCATTCGGCGCCGGGCCGGGCACCTTGCTGTACGGCCTGGAAGTGAACCGCAACAACGGTCCCTGGGACGTGCCGGAAAGCGTGCGCAAATACAGCGGCGTGCTGCGCTACAGCCAGGGCACGCAGGACGACGGCTTCAGCGTGACGGGCATGGCCTACAGGAATAGCTGGAATGCCACGGACCAGGTGCCGCTGCGGGCCGTGGCATCCGGCCAGATCGGCCGCTTCGGCAGCCTGGCGCCCAGCGACGGCGGCGACACGTCGCGCTACAGCCTGTCGTATGCCATGCGCAAGCGCACGGAGCAGCGCCTGTTTGAAGTCGACGCCTATGTGATCCGCTCGCAGCTGGAACTCAATAGCGATTTCACGTATTTCCTCGCTGATCCGGCAGCGGGCGACCAGTTCCAGCAGAGCGAACGGCGCACGGTGGCGGGCGTAAACGCCGCTGAAAGCTGGAACAGCGAGGTGGCAGGCCTGGCCATGCGCAACAAGCTGGGCGTGCAGGCGCGCTACGACCGGCTGTCGCCCGTCGGCCTGTACAACACGGTGGAGCGCATCCGGCAAAGCACGGTGCGCGAAGACCGCGTGCGCGAGAGCAGCATCGGCCTGTATGGCGAAAATACCGTGCAGTGGCTGCCGTGGCTGCGCTCGGTGGCGGGCTTGCGCTATGACGCCTACCGTTTCAAGGTGGCCAGCAGCATAGACGGCAACAGCGGCACGGCGAACGACCACGTGGTGTCGCCGAAGCTGTCTTTGATACTTGGTCCATGGCGCAAGACGGAGTTTTTCGTCAACTATGGCAAGGGTTTTCATAGCAACGATGCGCGGGGCACGACGCAGACGCGCCTGCCTGACGGCGAGGCGTCGACGCCCGTCACGCCGCTGGTGCCGACGAAGGGCATGGAACTGGGCGCGCGCACGGAATGGCTGCCGGGCCTGCAAAGCTCGCTGGCCCTGTGGCGGCTCGATATCGCCTCGGAACTGCTGTTCGTGGGCGATGCGGGCGAGACGGAGCCGAGCCGGGCCAGCCGCCGCCACGGCATCGAGTGGAACAACCACTATATTGCCGCGCCGTGGCTGCTGTTCGACCTGGACCTGGCCGCCTCGCGCTCGCGCTACACGGAAAACGATCCGGCCGGCAATTTCATTCCCGGTTCGATCGACAAGGTGGCGTCATTTGGCGTGACGGTGACGGACCAGGGCCCGTGGTCTGGCGCCTTCCAGCTGCGCTACTTCGGCCCCCGTCCCTTGATCGAGGACAACAGCGTGCGTTCCGCCTCGACGACTTTGGCGTACGCGCGCCTGGCGTACCGGCTCAACCGCAAGACCAGGCTGTCGCTGGACGTCTTCAACCTGTTCGACAAGCGCGCCAGCGACATCGATTATTACTATGCCTCGCGCCTGCCCGGCGAGGCGGCCGAGGGCGTGAATGACCGGCATTTTCATCCCGTCGAACCCCGTTCCGTTCGCCTGACCTTGTCCTATGCGTTCTGACAAGGGTAGACTGCAGCCATGGCGCCCGTCGTGGGCGCCAGTGGATAATTAACATAACAAGATTGAATGACAGATAATTTAGTACAAACCAGCAAATTCCTCTCCCTCATCCTGCGTCATGCTCCCGAGAAAATCGGTCTCGTGCTCGATCCCCATGGCTGGGCCGACATCGGCCAGTTGCTGGCGCAATCGGCCCGGCATGGCCGCCACCTTTCCCGTGAACAACTGGAGGACGTGGTGGCACGCGACAGCAAGACGCGCTATGCCATCAGTGCCGACGGCACGCGCATCCGCGCCAACCAGGGCCATTCGCTGGCCGCCGTCGATATCGGTCTGCCGCCCGCCACGCCGCCGGCCATGCTGTACCACGGCACGGCCAGCCGCTTCGTCGACGCGATACGCGCGGCAGGCTTGCTGCCCGGGTCGCGCAACCATGTGCATTTGTCGGCCAACCGTGAAACGGCCATGGCCGTCGGCGCGCGCCATGGCAAGCCCGTCGTGCTGACGGTGGACGCGGCCGCCATGCAGGCGCAAGGCCACGTGTTTCATGTGGCGGACAATGGCGTGTGGCTGGCCGCTGCCGTGCCGGCGGGATGTATCGGCTTCCCCTGAACGGCGTACGGTATCAAGATTGTTGCTTTACCGCGGGCGCAAATGCCGGGGGCGCCCCCGGATCCAGGGCCGTGGGGTCAAGGCCTTGTTTTTTTGCATTTCCCGTCGCAGGCGACCCCGCGCCCTACCGACTGGCCGCCTCGACCCCGGAATACGCCAGCACGGCATCGGGCAGCCTGGCCCCTTGCACCTTGATGGCGGCCACGGCCTGGTTCAGCTCGGCCACTTCCGCCGGCGTCAAACGCACCCGCGCCGCGCCGATGTTGTCCAGCATGTGCGCCATCTGCGTGGTGCCGGGAATGGGCACGATCCACGGCTGCTGCGCCAGCAGCCAGGCCAGGGCGATTTGCGCCGGCGTGGCCTGCTTGCGCGCGGCCCACACTTGCAGCAGGGCCAGCAGCGCCAGGTTGTGCGGCAAGTTCGGCGGCGCGAAGCGCGATTCGAGCTGGCGGATGTCGCCCTCGGCAAAGCGGGTCTTCGCATCGATGGCGCCCGTCAGGAAGCCCACGCCCAGCGGGCTCCACGGCACGAAACCGATGCCCAGCTCCTGGCACAGGGGCAGCACGCCATCTTCCGGGCCCCGCCACAGCATCGAGTATTCGCTTTGCACGGCAGAAACGGGCAGGGCGGCATGGGCGCGGCGCAGGGTGGTCAAGCCCATCTCGGACATGCCCCAGTGCAGCACCTTGCCTTCCCGCATGAGGTCCTGCACGGCGCCGGCCACGTCCTCGATCGGTACTTGAGGGTCGACCCGGTGCTGGTACAGCAAGTCGATGCGGTCCGTGCGCAGGCGCTTGAGCATGCCCTCGACGACCAGCTTGATGTGCGCGGGGCGACTGTTCAGGCCGGGGCGGCGCTCGCCCGTCTGCTGGTCGATATTCCAGCCGAACTTGGTGGCGATGACCACCTGGTCGCGGAAGGGCGCCACGCCTTCGCCGAGAATGCGTTCCACTTCGTGCGGGCCGTAGGCTTCGGCCGCGTCATACAAGGTGATGCCCCGCTCGTAGGCCGCGCGGATGATGCGGTGCATTTCGGCACGGCTGGGAATCGTCGTCTGGTAAGTGCGGCTCATGTTTTGCACGCCCAGGCCCAGGCTGGATACTTCCAGCGTGCCCAGCTTGCGGCGGCCGGGCGGTGTCGTCTGCGCAGCCAGCTGTGCCTGGCCCAGCATGGGCGTGGCGGCCAGGCTGCCCGCGGCCAGCAGGAAGCCGCGGCGGCCCGTGGCCGTCGCTTGTCTCGTTGGCATATGGCGCTTCCCTCAGATATCGAGCTTGCGTTCGGCCATCCACTGGACGATGGCGGGATCGCGGTGCGAAAAGAAGCTGCTGACACCCGTTTCCAGGGTGGCGATGGCGGCCATGTCGGCGTCGTCGAGGTCGAAATCAACGATGGCCAGGTTTTCCGCCATGCGCTCGCGGCGCACGGTCTTGGCCAGCACGGCGATGCCCCGGTGCGTCAGCCAGCGCAGCACCACCTGGCCGACGGACTTGCCGTGTTTGCCGGCGATGCCCAGCAGCACTTCATTCTGGAACAGATTGTTGCGGCCTTCGGCGAACGGCGCCCATGCCTGCGGCTGCACGCCATGTTCGAGCATGAAGGCCACGCTGTCGGCTTGCTGGTGGAAGGGGTTGACTTCGATCTGGTTGACGGCCGGCGCGATCTCGTTGAAGGCGATGATGTCCATCAGGCGGTCCGTATGGAAATTGCTCACGCCGATGGCGCGCAGCTTGCCGCCGCGGCAGGCGTCCTGCATGGCGCGCCAGGAACCATGGACGTCGCCGAATGGCTGGTGGATCAGGTACAGGTCCAGGTAGTCCAGCTGCAGGCGCCGCAGCGAGTCGTCGATCGCCTGCGCCGTGCGCTCGTAGCCCGTGTGCTGTACCCACAGCTTGCTGGTGACGAACAGGTCTTCGCGCGGCGCCCCGCCTTGGCGGATGCCCTTGCCGACTGCCGCTTCGTTCATGTACGAGGCGGCCGTATCGATCAGGCGGTAGCCGGCAGCGATGGCGTCGATCACGCTGCGCTCGCATTCGGCCGGGTCGGGGATCTGGAAGACGCCGTAGCCGGCGATGGGCATGCGGATGCCATTGTTCAGGGTGACATGGTTCATTTGGGACTCCTTGAAGGTATGGTCGCGGTAGCAGCCAGATATGAATCAGTCTAGCGGCAAGCCAGTTAGTTGATAAGCCGCCATAAACCGCATGCTCCTATTAGCTGCACTAATGAATCGCCGCCATCTTTGGCCTGGGCTTTGCCTTGCCCCGGCGCTTGCGGCGCCAGACGAGCACGCCCGATACGCTCAGGCCCGCCACCATCGCGCCCATCGCGCCCATGGCGCAGATGAAAAGCTTAAGGGCCAGCCCCACATCGACGCCATGTGCAGGGCGCTGATCCAGCTGCGGATGGTGTCGCCGCTGGCCGCATCGAAAAAGACGGTGGTCAAGCCATTATGCGCGCGCACGTCGCGGCTGCTGCGCACGTTATAGCGGTCGACGCCTGGCGCGCTCGCACGCCAGCGCGTTTTCCTCGACCACAGGCCGCCCGCGTGACGCAGCTTGAACACGCGCTGGTTGTTGCCGCCGTGGCGGCGCAGCAGCCAGGGCGGGCGCCAGAGCAGCAGCGAGCCGTGGTGGGCGCTGTACGGGACTTCGATGTGCCGATGCGTTTCCAGCGCCTAGCCTGGCCTGCACGCTTTCCATGCCAGGGGCCACGGCGCAGTCGGGCCAGCAACGATCCGGTCGCCGCTAGGCGGAAATGAGCTTGATATCGGCCAAGCGCTCCACCAGCCACACGGCGGCCACCAGGGCGATGGCCAGCGAGCCCACGGTCAGCACTTGCCGGTAGAACCAGGTCTTGCGCAACAGCCAGGCGAGGGGCAAAAAGGCGGCGACGATGGCCAGCTGGCCGATTTCCACGCCCACGTTGAAGCCGAACAGGCTGGCCAGCAATGCCCCCTGCGGCAAGCCCAGGTCGCGCAGCACGCTGGCAAAGCCGAAGCCGTGGATCAGGCCGAAGGCGAAGGCGGCCACGGGACGCTTGCCGCGGAACAGGGGCAGCAGGTTGTTCAGCGCGGCCAGGACCACGGAGGCGGCGATGGCCGACTCGACCCAGCGCGACGGCAGCGAGACGAGCGACAGGCTGGCCAGGGTCAGGGTGATGGAATGGGCCAGGGTAAAGGCCGTGACGACTTTCAGCACGTCGTAGAAGGCCGCCTTCAAGCCTTGCTGCTGCTCGCGCAAGCCAGGCAGCAGCACGGCCGGCAGCAGCAGCGACAGCAGGAACAGGATATGGTCGTAGCCGATCCAGATATGCCAGATGCCGTGCCTGACGTAGGCGCCGAACTGCGCCAGGCGGTCGGGCGCGGCCAGCGAGAGGGTCTGGCGCGGGCGGTCCGGGTCGAAGATGGCCGTTTGCGTGGCGCCATCGCCGGCCAGTTTCAACAAGCCCTTGTGCTGCGGATCGAGGTCGGCGAACAGGGTGTAGCCGATGGACAGGGTCGCTGGCGCGGTGCCGGGGCAGGTGGCCTGGAAGCGCAGCACGTTGTAGGCGCCGTCCGTGTGGCTGTCGATCAGCTGCTGCGTGGCGCGCAGGGGGCAGGCGCCCTGGTCGCTGGCCACCTGCAGGCGCTGCAGCGCGTAGGCGGCGATGGCATCGTGGCGCGCGCGGATTTCATCCCACGTCAGGGCACCGTCGCCATTGCCATCGAGGCCGATGGCGAAATCAAGGTCGCGCAGGGCGATGTCCCACTGGCCCTCGATCTGCTGGCCGTGCACGGCCAGGCTCAGATAGCTGTCGCTGGGTTTGTGCGCCTGCGCGGGGGCCAGCCAGGCGCATAGCAGCAGGAACAGCAAGGACAGGCGCCGTGTCACGATGCCCCCGCTTTCCTGGCGGCGCTGAGTTTCTGGCCGTCCAGCGGCCCCAGCTGCCTGACGAGTCGGTGCAGGGCCACGTCTTCCACGCCGTTGGCGCCGATCCACGCCAGCACGGGCTGGGCCGCGCCGTAGTTGCGCGCAGCCAGGGCCGCTTCGAGCAGGATGCGCATGTCCGGCACTTCCTTCTGGATGGCCCAGTTCTTTTGCGCCAGCTGCACGGCGGCCGGCACGTCCTGCTGCAGGAACAGGGCGAAACGGGCCTGCTCGCGCTGGTGCACGGTGTCGCCGCGCTGCATGGCGGCGTTGAAGCGGGCCGCCAGTTCCGCCTTCGCGGCCTGGAATGGCGCCTGCTGGCCGGGCAGCGTCTGCAGGGCCAGCGCGTAGCGCAGCAGCAGGGCGTCGATGCGCTGCTGGTCCTTGAGCAACTGGACGACTTCCCGCGGGCGCTGCTGGTCGAGCAGGAAATCCCCGTAGGCGCCCAGCAGATAGCTGTCGCGCGGCTGCCGCGCCAGCGCCGTCTTGTAGCGGGCCTCGGCCAGGGCCGTCTCGCCGCGCCGCGTGGCCATTTCCGCCAGCAGGGTCAAGGCCCAGCTTTCCAGCTCGGGCGCCACGCCGGCGCTGCGCTGCAAGGTCAGGTCCAGCAGGCGCTCGCTGCTGGCCGCGCGGCCCGTCACGCTGGCCACGTTGGCAATGCAGGTGACGGTGACCAGCTGGGTGGTCAGGGCGGACAGGCGCGCGCAGCTGGCCGTCGCCTTCGCGTAGTCGCCCTGCACGGTGAGCACGGTGGCGCGCGTCAGCCAGGCCTGGCCATTGCCCGGTTCCTGGGCGATGACGGCGTCGAGATCCTGCAGCGCGGGACCGAACTGGTGGGTGCTTTGCAAAATGGTGGCGCGCAGCAGGCGCACGGGCACGGGCGGCGCGGCCTGCCGCCACCACGGCGCCAGCGCCGCTTGCGCGTAGCCCAGGTAGCGCGGATCCGTTTCGCTGCGGGCCAGGGAAATATAGCGCTGCGCCAGGCCGCTGGCCAGGGGCAGGTCTTGTGGGGTGGCATTCAATTGCTGGCGCAAGCCGCGCAATGCGAGCTGCGTGGCGTCGGCGCGGCGCGGCAACTGCTCGATGACGGCGCTGCCATCGGTCGGCGTGTAGGGCGCGGCCCATGCCAGCAGGGGCAGGCCGGCGCACAGCAGGGAAAGGGCTATTTTCATCGTGTCCGCAGGATGGGGGGCAGGCACGGGCGCCGGAGCATGAGCTTGCCGGCGCCCGCCAACGACTTACAGCGGCACCGGCTCCGTGGTTTCCGGAGACGTTGCCATGATGGCATCGATGCTGACGCCTTCCTTGTCTTCACTGGTGGTCAGGATGACGTTGCTGACAGCCACATAAAACGCATCGAACAGGGCTACGGGCGGCGGCGTGCCGTCGACTTTGCCGCTGTCCGTGCTGCTGCCGCCACCGCCACCGCAGCCGCCCAGCAGGGCAGCGAGCGCCAGGGCGCCGATTGCATGGAACTTTTTCATCGCGTTCTCCTGTCTGGCTTACATTTGTGGCGAACCGGCCACGGGATTTTTCAGGTAAGGGAAGCCTGCCGTGAAGAAGGTCTCATCGAGGTAGGCGCCATCCGTGAAGTGCAGGCCGCCGGCCGGCGCATCGGCCGGGGCGCAGCCGATGTTCAGGGTGCACAGCTTGCCCATGGCCACGCGCAGCACCACGTCGACGACGTCGTCGCCGGGGCGGCGGCCGTTCGGGAAGCCCGCGTTATCGCCGCCGATCACGCCGAGGCGGTTTTGCCCGCCGACGGCTGTGGCGGCGATCGAGGTATTCAGGCGCAGCATTTCAGAGGCGACGACGGTCGCCGGCTGGTTCACGCCCTTGATGCCCGTCAGGAAGGTGGCCACCAGGTCATTGCGGGGGAAGTTGGTGGGCGCCTTGGCGCCAGCCGAGCCATACAGCACTTCCACCAGCGCCGGCGCCGTCGGGTTGGTGACGTAATCGGCAAATTGCGCGTCGGCCGACGGCCTGCTGGCGTTGAAGCGGTCCTTGTCCTTCAGGCCGATCACCAGTTCATTCACCAGCGGCATGCCCAGGCGCGACACCTGCACCCAGGCGCCGCCTTCTTTCGACGCCGTGGTGGTAGTGCCCGGCGCCGGATTGAGCAAGCGGCCCTGGCGCAGGCTGGCCGTGGTCCAGCCGCCGATGACGGGGTCGCTGCCCGCCGTCAGGCAGGCGGTCGGCACTTCCATTTCGATGGCCGTGACGTTTTTCTTGGCCAGGTCGTCCTTGGCGGCCGACTCCGCATTCGCGGCGAATTCCGTGGCGGGCGCCTTGATGTTGATCAAGTCGAACGTTTCGCCCAGGTTCACCACGAACGGGTCCTTGCGCTGGCCGACGAACATGCGCGCCGGCGTGGCGCAGCCGGGGATATTCACCGAGTACACGTGCTGGGCCGCATACGCGGCATAGTTGGGGATGGCCTTGTTGCCGATATTGTCGACGGGCTTGTCGAACGTCGTGCCGCCGCCCGTGGCATTGGTGACGCTGCTGCGCGTGCCGCTGCGGCGGTCGCCCCGCACCACGGTCACGCTATACGTTTCGCGCACATTCAGGCCGGCAGGGTTGACGGTGTCGATGGCGCCGCCGTTGATCACCAGGGGAATCGAGACTTTCTTGCCGCCCACGGTGAACTGGCCATCCTTGATGGTGTTGGTGAAGCGGAACTGGAAGGTGATGTCTTCCTTGCCGTCGCCGTTATTGTCGATATGGATTTCGTACAGGGCGTTGGGATCCATGGCGAAATAGTTCGGGCCGCCGTAGGCATCCTGCAGCGGCACGTAGTCGGCCACCAGGGTGGTGTAGGCGCCGCGGCCCGCTTCATAGCTGCGGAACATGTAAAAGTCAGTGGCGTCGACTTTCGGGTTTTGCGTGATGAACGGTGCTTCGCGGTGGCTCGAAGCGAAGGCGGCTGGCGCGAAGGCCAAGGTGATGGATACGGCGAGCAGGTTGCCCAGGAGGGCGGTGCCCAGTGCGGTTCTCGAATGGTACAAAGACATGTCGATTCTCCCTGAATTGTTATACGCAGTGACAGGACTTGCTGGAATTACGGGGCTGCAGGACTTGTACGGGGCGCCAGCACGATCAGATTCAATTTCCCACGATTTATTTTTTGGTGGCGGAATGAACGGCCGTCGGATCGTCAGTGGCTGGCGCACGAGATCGAATCTACGCGTATCTTGCACGCTAGTAAGAATAAATATTTTGTGGACAAGAAAAGACAGCTCGGTGGCCGCTGGCGATAGCCGCTTGCACTATGCCGGCGCGTGTGCAGGGGCACGCGGGCAAGCGCAGAAGTGCGTGAGAATGCGTGATTTTGCGGATATGAAGTCGATAGACGCAAAAAAGCCGCTTGACCGGCTGGCCGCTTGCGGCGACAGTGCGCTTACCAGGCCAGCGCCTTGGGGCCGATGGCGGCGCCGATGGCGGTGGGCACGAGCATGCCCAGCACATACCAGAAGCCGACGAAGCTGGCGGCCATTTCCGGGCAGTGCAGGCAGTAGACGAGGGCGGCCATGCCGCCGGCGGCAAACCCGGCAGCGGCACCCGCCAGGCGCAGGCGCGTGGGCGCCAGCTGGCGCATCAGGCGCAGCACGGCGGCCAGGATGGGCAGCGACAGCATGGCGATCAGCAGCGGGCAGCTGCGCCAGGTGGCGCCCCAGAACAGCTCGGCCCGTTGTTCGGCGGGCGCTTCCTGCAAGATGATGGCGCCCAGCGCCCACATCAGGAACAAGGGCACGGCGATGAGCAGGGGCAGGGCGCGCGTCGGCGCACCCGGCACGCACAGGCGGCGGCTGACATGCCAGGCCGCCAGGGAGAGAACAATGACGAAACCGACCTTGATCCAGAAGTCCGGCAGCAGGGCCAGCTGTTCCAGGTTGGGGCGCACGCCCAGCAGCATGGCCATCAGCGCCACGCTGGCCAGCATGCCTGCGCCCAGGGTGGCGCTGGCGCGCCAGTACGCGCCCGGCGGCGGCGCGGCGGCCACGTCCGGGCCGCTGGCCAGCATGGCGATCAAGTCATCGGTTTTCATGGTGCGATCCCTTCATTGCTTGTCCTTATGTTGGCCGCCAGTGCCTTCAAGCCGCGATGCACGGCCACTTTGACGCTGGCTTCCGAAATATGCATGGCGGCTGCCGTGTCGCGCACGGACCAGCCATCGAGCTTGGTATGCACGATGGCGTCGCGCTGCTGCGCCGGCAGGGTCTGCAGCAATTGCGCCAGGTCGCGGCTGGCCTCGGCCGCCTCGGCATCGGCGCTGGAAAACAGTTCCTGCGTACCGTCTTCTTCGTCATACGGCAAGTGCTGCGCCTCGCGGCGCGCATGCCGGCGCAGCCAGTCGATCAGTTTATAGCGCGCGATCGCGTGGATCCACGACGTCAGCGGCACGCCCGTGTCATATGTCAGGCGCTGGTTGTGGATGGCCAGCAGACACTCCTGTACCAGGTCTTCCACCTCGTCCGGCCAGCGCTGCAGGCGCCGCCGCAGGAAGGCGCGCAAGTGGCCGCTGGTAGCCTGCAGGAAGCTGCGGTAAGCCAACGCATCGCCGTCGAGCCCGCGCAGCATCAAGCCATGCAGCCGCAATTCCGTGCCATGCAGGTGTTCGCTTACGGGTATTCGTTGCATGCAGGCCTTTGGTGACAGGCGTTGAAAAAAATAAATCTCAAATTATTTGCTGGCGGCTGTAACCAATCCGCATGCGGCGTCGAATTGACTGGCAAGCACGCTTCTTAATTCAATATACCGGTGAAAGACCATGGACATCAAGCACCGCCTTGCAACATTCCTTTTACCCGTGCTGGGCACGGTCGTGGCAGGGCCGGCCATGGCGCAAATGGCTGGCGGCCAGGCCTGCGCCGTGAAAAGCGGGCCGCAGACGGCGGCGCTGGTGGAGCTGTACAGCAGCGAAGGCTGCTCCAGCTGCCCGCCCGCGGACCAGCGCCTGAACGCCCTGCGCCAGGAAGCAGGGGCGTCCAGCCTGATCGTGCCCCTGGCCCTGCACGTCACGTACTGGGACCAGATCGGCTGGAAAGACCCGCTGGCGCAGCCGCAGTTCGATGCGCGCCAGGCCGGCCTGCTGCGCCACCAGCCGCGCCACGTGGCCTACACGCCACAGTTTTTCGTCGGCGGCACGGAATTGCGCAACTGGGATGCGCAGCTGCCGACGGCCATCCGCCGCATCAATGCGACGGGCGCGCCCGTCAACATCAGCTTGAGCGCCACGCCGGGGCCGGACGGCAAGCTGCTGCTGGAAGCGCAGGCGGCGGCGCCCGATGCGCGCACCAGCGGCGAGCTGTACCTGGCCATCAGCGAAAGCGGCATCGTCTCGACCGTGTTGCGCGGCGAAAACCGCGGCGCCACCCTGCACCACGACGCGGCCGTGCGGCTGTGGCTGGGGCCCGTGGCGCTGGCGCAGGGCCGTGCCCGGCTGCGCCGTGAAGTCACGCTGCCCGCCAGCTGGCGCCCCGAGCGCCTGCAAGTGGTGGCCTTCGTGCAGCGGCCCGACAGCAGCGCCATCCTGCAAGCCGTCAGCACGGCGCAATGCGCCCAGGGAGTCCTGTGATGCCTGCCCACACCACCATCCACCCCGCCTGGCTGCGTATCACGCACTGGCTCAATGCCGTGGCCGTCGTCGTGCTGGCCACCAGCGGCTGGCGCATCTATAACGCGGCGCCATTCTTTCCATTCGAACTGCCGCGCGCGCTGACCCTGGGCGGCTGGCTGGGCGGCGCCCTGCAATGGCACTTCGCCGCCATGTGGCTGCTGGCGGCCAATGGCCTGCTGTATCTGCTGATCAATATTGCCTCGGGACGCCTGCGGCGCCAGTTCTTTCCGCTTTCGCCGCGCCTGCTGCTGGCCGACTTCATCGCTGCCTTGAAAGGCAGGCTGGCGCATGCGGACCCGCGCCACTACAACATGGTGCAGCGCGCCGCCTACTTGTTCGTCATGCTCGACTGCATCGTGCTGGTGCTGTCCGGGCTGGTGTTGTGGAAATCCGTGCAGTTTCCCCTGCTGCGCGAGCTGATGGGCGGCTACGAGGGCGCGCGCCGCGTGCATTTCATCGCCATGGCGCTGCTGGCGGGCTTTGTCGGCGTGCATCTGGTAATGGTGGCGCTGGTGCCGCGCACCTTGCTGGCCATGCTGCGGGGACGCTAAAGGAGATGAGCATGAAAAAAACCATCATCGTGCAGGAACAGGGCCAGGCCATGCTGGCGGACGCCCTGCGCAGGATAGAGCAGCCGTCGCGGCGCCTGTTCCTGCAGCGCGGCCTGACCCTGGGCGGCTTGTCCTTGCTGACGGGCTGCAATGTCAGCGACGCTGCCAGCATCGATACGGCCCTGGCTGCCGTGTCGCGCATGAACGACCGGGTACAGGGCTGGCTCTTCGATCCGAACAAACTGGCGCCGACGTATCCCGATTCCATGATTACCCGGCCGTTTCCATTCAACGCGTATTACGGCGAGGACGAGGTGGAAGAGGTCGATGGCGACGCCTGGCGGCTGGAATTGAGCGGCCTGGTCGCCGACAAAAGGCCGTGGAGCTTGCCGCAGCTGCGCGCCTTGCCGCAGGAAACGCAAGTCACGCGCCACATCTGCGTGGAAGGCTGGAGCGCCATCGGCAAGTGGGGCGGCGTGCCGTTCGCCCACTTCCTGAAGCGTATCGGCGCCGACACGACGGCGAAATACATCGGCTTCAAGTGCGCCGACGATTACTTTACCAGCATCGACATGGCCACGGCCCTGCATCCGCAAACCATCATGGCCCTGAGCTACGACGGCCGGGAATTGCCGCCCAAGTACGGCTACCCGATGAAACTGCGCATGCCGACCAAGCTGGGCTACAAGAATCCCAAGCATATCCAGGCCATGTTCGTCACGAACACCTATCCGGGAGGGTATTGGGAGGACCAGGGCTACAACTGGTTCGGCGGTTCCTAGGAAGACGCCAAAGGCGGCCATGTTGCCTTGCCTTGCCGTACCAGGCGTACTGCCTGCGGCAATGCGCCTGGCCCTGACCACCTCCCGGCCTTCCTGTTATTTATTAGCAAGCAGCACCCGTAGCACGGCAACAGCTTTACCACCGGGCAATCTCGCCCATCCAACACTGAGACAAGGACATATCATGAAAACCACCATCACCGCCATCCTCGCTTCCGCCATCCTCCTGTCGGGCGCCGCCTTCGCCCAGGACGCCATGAAGAAAGACCCGATGGCCAAGGACGCCTCGGCCGATGCCATGCACAAGGATGCGATGGACAAGGATGGCATGAAAAAACCGATGGCGAAGAAGCATATGAAGAAGGACCACATGGCCAAGGATGGCATGGCAAAAGACGGCATGAAGAAAGATGCTATGAAAAAGGATGAAATGAAGAAGGATGCGATGGACAAGGATGCGATGGCCAAATAAGCGGGCAGGCAAGGTTCGCACAGGCAGGCGCGCCATCGTTGCACGGTGGCGCGCCTGCCGTCGCTTGGCCAGCGGCTTGCTGGCATGCATGACAATTTGCTAAAATTGAAAAATTATTCAATAGCAATTGCTGGAGTAACGATGCCGATGCATGAAGCAAGCTTCCCATTCCGCCGTGTGGCAGCGGTGCTGGCCATCCTGCCCGGGCTTGGCCAGGCGATGCCGGGCGCGACCTGTCCGCCGCAAGTGTATCCGCAGGAAGCGCGCCGGTATGAGCTCGATGGCAAGACGACCATGCGCTTTTCCGTAGGGCAGGATGGCAAGGTGGCAACGGCGTCCGTGGCACGCAGTTCGGGGTGGAAAATGTTGGACGATGCGGCGCTGAGCAATGTGCGCCAGTGCGTGTTCCCGGCTGACAGGGGGGGCAAGGAAACTTTTAGTGTTCAATATGCATGGCACCTGGACGATACCGAGCTCTTGCGTCCCTTGCTGGTGCCCGGCAGCTGCCAGCCTTCCCGCCGCGTCCAGGGCTATAACAATCTCGACAAGTCGGCCAGCAATGACAGCGGCGTCGTGCTGCGCATGTTGATCGGCAGCGAAGGCGTCCCTGCGCGCATCGTGGCCGAAGCGCCGGGCCTGCCAGCGGAACTGGTCGAGGCGGCTGTAACCTATGTGCAGGGTTGCCGTTTTGCCATCGATCCTGAGGTGGCTGGCACGCGCAGCTGGAGCACGTATGGCAAGGTGCTGCTGCACCGCCAGCCCCTGTAGTAAGCTTGCGCTGTCCACATCGTTTTTCTGCCGAAGTCATGACCGAACCATCCGCCGCCGCTGTTGCCGCCGTATCTTCTCCTTCCGATAAATCCCTGCGCCGCCGTTCGCTGTTCGCCGCCTGCAGCGCGCATGCCGTGCATGACGGCTTGACGGACGTGATCTACGTACTTCTGCCCATCTGGCAGGCGCAGTTTGCCATCAGCTATGCGATGGTGGGGCTGCTGCGGGGATCGTATTCGGGCATGATGGCCGGTTTCCAGCTGCTGGCCAGCCGCCTGGCGAAACGCTGGGGGCGCGAGCGCATGCTGGTGGGCGGCACGGCGCTGGCCGGCATCGCCTATCTCGTCGCGGGGCAGGCGGGCGGCCTGGCCGTGCTGCTGCTCGCCTTGCTGCTGGGCGGCCTGGGCGCCAGCACCCAGCATCCGCTGGCCTCGTCCATCGTCACGGACACGCACGAGGCCGGCGGCGGCGTGAAGGAAGCGCTGTCGCACTACAATTTCGCCGGCGATATCGGCAAGACCCTGATTCCCGCGCTCGTGGGCTTGCTGTTGCTGGTGTGCAGCTGGCAAGCGAGCGTCTCCTTGCTGGGACTGCTGGGCCTGGCGGCGGCCGGCCTGCTGTGGTGGCTGCTGCCCAAGCCGGGCGATATCCGGGCCAGCCAGAAGAAAGTCATCAAGCCCATGGCGGGCGGCGGGTCGCCTGCCAGCTTCCGTGCCTTGCTGGCCACGGGCACCCTGGACAGCGCCGTGCGCATGGGGTTTCTGACCTTTTTGCCATTTTTATTGAAAAGCAAGGGCGCTGGCACGGCCGGCATCGGCGTGGCCCTGTCCCTGCTGTTTGTGGGCGGCGCCTTCGGCAAGCTGCTGTGCGGCTACCTGGGGGCGCGCATCGGCATGATGAAGACCGTGTGGCTGACGGAATCGATGACTTCGCTGCTGGTCGTGGCGGCCCTGTGGCTGCCGCTGGCCGGCATCATGGCCATGCTGCCCTTGCTGGGCCTGGCGCTGAATGGCACCTCGTCCGTGCTGTACGGCGTGGTGCCGGAACTGGCCGAACCCGGCAAGCGCGAGCATGCGTTCGCCCTGTTTTATACTGGCAGCATCGGCGGCGGGGCGCTGTCGCCCGTGCTGTTCGGCGCGCTGGGCGACCAGGCCGGCGTGCCCACGGCCCTGCTGGCGCTGGCGGCGCTGTTGCTGCTGACCTTGCCGCTGGCGTGGAAGGTGCAGCGGGGCTTGCCCACATGAGGCAAGGCAATGGCCGGCACATGGCAGCAGACGATTGGTTTGTGCGGGAGCAGTTGCACCGCGCCGCGCAGGACGGCGACCTGAAGGAAATGCGGCGCCTGCTAGACGCCGGTTTTGCGTCGCAGCTGTTCGATGAGCTGAGCTAGACGCCCCTGCATGACGCCGTCGCGGGCGAACATTACCGCGCCGTCGCATTGCTGCTCGCTGCCGGCACACCCGTCAAGATTCATCAAGAAGACCGGATAGGCGAAACGCCATTGAGCCTGGCCGTGCAGGGTGATTATGTGGAAATGGTGGCGCTGCTGCTGCGCCATGGCGCGGACCCGGACATCCCCGGCCGGGCGGGGCTGACGGCGCGGCTGCGCGCGCAAGCGCAAGGACGATGCGGGCATGCACATTGCCGCACTGCTGCAATCCCATGCGCCGGCGCGCGCCAGGTGATGGCCGGCATGCCCGCTTGCCCGCGCGCACCCCATCGTCTACACTCGCCGCATGAAAAATTTTGAAAAGCGGCGCGACCGCTATGACTTGTTCCGCAAGTTTGACAATCCCCTCGTCAACATCAATTTCCAGCTCGACGTGCCGGATTTCCGGTCCTGGTGTAAGGAACGGGAAATTCCCGTGTTCCACTTCTTCCTGTTCTGCGTGCTGAACACGGTGAAGGAAATCGATCAGTTCATGTACCGCATCTACCAGGGCGAGGTGATCAGGATCGACGATTTTCCTGCCTCGTACACCGTCATCAATGGCGACGAAAACCTCAACTACACGCGCTTCACCATGACGGACCAGCTGGACCTGTTCATCGCGCGCAGCCTGGCAGCGAAGCGCAGCGCCGAAGCCAGCTCCGCGCTGATCAACACGGGCGAAGGCGAGAGCGAGCGCGAGCAGCGCAACAACATCTTCATCACCTGTCTGCCATGGCTGGAGCTGGCCGCCATCGAGCATCCCGTCTACCGTCACCGCGACGCCGATATCCCCACCTTTACCTGGGGAAAATTCGGCCCCGCACAGGACGATGGCCGCATGCGCATCCCGTTTTCCGCGCAGGCCCATCACGGCTTCGTCGATGGCTACCATGTGCAGAAACTGGCGCAGGAGCTGTCGCAGCGCATCGCCGCCATCATCGCCTAGCCCAGATAGTCGCTGGGCGCCTGGCCCAGCACGCGGCGAAACGCGGCCGTGAAGGCGCTGGGGCTGGCATAGCCCAGGTCCAGCGCGATGCGCGTGACGGCCTGGCCCTCGGCCAGCCGCATGACGGCGGCCAGCAGGCAGGCTTGCTGGCGCCACTGGGCAAAGCCCAGTCCCGTCTGCTCGCGGAAATGCCGGGTGAACGTGCGCCGGCTCATGCCCGCCTGCGCCGCCATCGCATCGAGGCTGCTGTCGAGGCTGGGCTGCCGCAACAGCTGCGTGCACAGCCGCGCCAGCCTGGCGTCCTGCGGCAGGGGCGCGCTCAGGGGCAAGGGCGCCATGGCGGCGATTTCATCGAGCAGCAAGGCCATCAGCCGGCCCGCGCGCGACGCCTGCGCATACGCGCCATCGACCTTGACGGCTTCCTGCAGCAACTGGCGCAGCAGGGGCGACGCGTCCAGTACCTGGCAGTGGGATGGCAAGCCCGCCGCGGCGGCTGCCTTGTCGTCAATGAATACATTGTGCATGGTCACGGCGCCATGCATGCGCATGCCGTGGGCGAGCCCCGCCGGGACCCAGCAGGCGCGCTGCGGCGGCACCAGCCAGCTGCCCTGCGGCGTGTGCACGCTGATGGTGCCCTGGGCTGCATAGGCGAATTGCCCCCGCGCATGGCTGTGGCGGGGGAAGATGTCGCCTGGGCCATAGTCGCGCGCCGTGGCGATCAAGGGGCGCGGCACTTCCGTATAAAAATCATCCATGGCCCGTACTCTACAGTATTTGGCCTGTTGTCGCGAGCGGGCCGCTCGGCGGACGCTTACCATCCTCTCTTTTCAGGAGGGTGCATGCACAATACTTATCACCGCGTGGGTGCGGGTCCCCACGCCGTCATCGTCCTGCACGGCTGGTTCGGCGACGCGCATGCGTTTGCGCCCATGGAAGGGGGCCTCGACGGCGCCGCTTTCACATATATCTTCATGGACAGCCGCGGCTATGGCGGCATGCGCGGCGCGGCGGGCGCGTATTCGATGGACGAGATCGCCGGCGATGCGCTGGCGCTGGCCGATGCGCTGGGATTTGCCACCTTCAGCGCGGTCGGCCACTCGATGGGCGGCATGGTGCTGGAAAAACTGGCCTTGCTGGCGCCGCGGCGCCTGCGCAAGCTGGTGGCCGTGGCGCCCGTGCCCGGCTGCGGCGTGGCCTTCGATGCGGCGGGCCGCGCGGCGTTTCTTGCCGCTCGCGATAGCCTGGCGGCGCGGCGCGCCATCATCGACCGCAGCACGGGTGGCCGCTTGCCCGCCAGCTGGCTGGACTGGAAGGCGCAATACTCATGGGATAGTTCGGACCCGGCCGCGTTCGCCCGCTATTTTCTCGCGTGGAGCGAAACGGATTTCAGCGGGGAAGTGCGGCGGGCGGCGCCGCAACTGCCCGTGCTGGCGCTGGTGGGGGAGCACGATCCCCGCTTCAATGCGGCTCTGATGCGCCGCACGTATCTGGCGTGGTACCCGCAGGCCAGGCTGGAAGTGCTGGCCAATGCGGGACACTACCCGATGAATGAAACGCCGCTGGCACTGGCGGCCAGCATCGAGGCGTTTTTATCGGAGCAAGGCTAGTTACGCCGTCTTGGCGCGCAGGCGCAGCAGGCTCAGGCCCAGCAGCACGAAGGCGCCGCCGCAGATGCGGTTGAACAGCCTGGCGCGCCCCGGCGTGGCAAGCTGGGTTTTCAGCAGGCGCGCCAGGTTGGCGTAGAACAAATGGGCCAGCATGGCGCAGGCGACAAACGAGGTCGTCAGCACGGTGAACTGGATGGCCACGGGTTCGCCCGGCGTGATGAATTGCGGGAACAGGGCCGAGAAGAACAGGATGGCTTTCGGGTTCGTCAGCGCCACCGTCAAGCCCTGGCGGAACAGTTTCCAGAACGAATTGGGATTCGCCGCGCCTTGCACCAGGGGCGCCGCGGCCACGATGCTGGCCTTGCTGCGCCACTGCTTGATGCCCAGGTACACCAGGTACAGGGCGCCAGCCAGTTTCAGCAGCATGAAGGCCGTGGCCGAGGTGGCCAGCACGACGCCCATGCCGGCCATGGCCACGCCGGAAATGATGAACAGGCCAAAACCATTGCCCATGCTGCTGATCATCGCCCGGCGCGGGCCGACGGCGATGGCATTCGAGATGGCCAGCAGGACGGCCGGGCCGGGGGAAAACGTGACGAGCAGGGCAACGCTGCAGAAAAGCAGCCAGTTCGAGAGATGCATGGATATTCCTGGGTGGGGCCGGGGCCGGTTCGAGAGTCAACACACGCGTATTGTACGAAGTTTTCGGCTCCCTTGCCGGCGGCCCCGCCTGGCGCAAACCCCGCCTCGCCTCAATTCATGCAAACAGGCCCGTCACCACGTGATTGATGGCGGCGCCGCCGGCGATCAGCCAGCAGAACAGCAGGCCGGCCAGCAGCAGGGGCTTGATGCCGGCGCGGCGGATGGCCGACATATGCGTCGTCAAGCCCAGGGCCGCCATGGCCATGGCCAGCAGGGCCGTGTCGATATCGGTGATGGTGGCCACCACGCCGCCCGACAGCCAGCCCAGCGAATTGAAGGCGACGACGGCGATGAAGATGAAGGCGAACCAGGGGATGGCCAGCTTGGCCGCCTTGCCGTCGCCGCCGCCCGCCCTGGCCTTGCCGCGCGCCAGCACGGCCGACAGGATGACGAGGAATGGCGCCAGCATCATCACGCGCACCATCTTGGCGATCACGGCAGCATTCGCCGTCTCTTGCCCGATCGACTTGCCGGCCGCCACCACCTGCGCCACTTCATGCACGGTCGAGCCGATGTACACGCCGAACGCGGAAGGTGTTGCCGCCAGCACATGCCAGCCCAGGTTCAACTGGTACAGCAGGGGGTACAGGAAGATGGCGATGGTGCCGAACACCACGACGGTCGACACGGCCACGGTGACGTCTTCGCTGCGCCCCTTGACGACGGGTTCCGTCGCCATGACGGCAGCCGCGCCGCAGATCGAGCTGCCGGCGCCGATCAGGATGGCGCTGTTGCGTTCCAGCTTGAAGACCCTGGTGCCGAGGAACATGGCCAGGCCAAATGTCGACGTCAGCACCAGCGCGTCGATGGCGATGCCGGCCAGGCCCACCTGGCCGATGTCCTGGAAGGTCAGGCGGAAGCCGTACAAAATGATGCCCAGGCGCAATAATGTTTGCTTGGAAAACGCCACGCCCGCGCCACAGGCAGGCGCCAGGCGCGCATACACGCTGTTGCCGAGGACGATGCCGAGGATGATGGCCAGGGTCAGGGCGCTCATGCCGTGGTTTTGCATCCATGCCAGCTTGCCCAGCTGGATGGCGCCATAGGCGATCACGCCGCTCAGCAGCAGGCCGGGCAGCAAACGGCCGTAGCGGTCGCTGACACTGTTGGTATTCGTGGTCGATAGGGATGACATGCCGTGCTCCATGGTTCTTGGTTCGTATGGCATGACTGTACAGCTCGGCAATTAAATGGTAAAATGGATTGTTTTTGTATGTTTAACCTGAAAAATAGGTAATTGGGGGGGCGCCATGGCTTTGACCTTGCGGCAACTGCAGATTTTCCTCGCCGTGGCGGACACGGGCAGCACCAGCGCGGCCGCGGAACAGATCGCGCTGTCGCAGTCGGCCACCAGCGCGGCGCTGAATGAACTGGAAACCTTGCTGGGCGCGCAGCTGTTCGACCGGGTGGGCAAGCGACTCGTGCTCAATGATAATGGCCGCCTGCTGCTGCCGCAGGCGCGGCAAATGCGCGACGCCGCCGCCAGCATCGAGCGCCAGTTCGCGGGCGCCGACCCGTCCGTGCCCGTCAGCCTGCAGATCGGCGCCAGCACCACCATCGGCATCTACCTGCTGCCGCAGATCCTGGCGCAGGCGGCGCAGCAGTACGGGCGCAGCATTCCGCAAGTGACCATCGCCAACACGGCCGACATCGCCGCCGCCGTGGCGGAGTTCCGTGTCGATATCGGCCTGATCGAAGGCCCGTGCCACGAAGCGGGCTTGCTGGTGGAGCCGTGGCTGACGGACCAGATGCTGATCGTGGCGGCGCCCACGCATCCGCTGGCGCAGCTGCGCCACCTGCTCAGCTTTGCGGAGCTGAACCAGGCGGGCTGGCTGCTGCGCGAGGCGGGCTCGGGCACGCGCGAAGCGGTGGAGCAGGCCCTGGTGCCGTACTTGCACTACCTGCGCGCCGCTGGCGAATTCAGCAATTCGGAAGCCATCAAGTATGGCGCGGCGGCGGGGCTGGGCATCGCCTGCCTGTCGCGGGTCGTGGTGGCCGATCTGCTGGCCAGCGGGCAACTGGTGGAACTGGAGACCATGCTGCCGCCCCTGGAGCGCAACTTTTACCTGATCCGCCAGTCTAAAAAGATCCTCTCGCCCCGCTTGACGGGCTTCCTGGAACTGTGCCGCCACGCCACGCGCATCGCGGGGTAGGAGATGTTGTCACTTCGCTTGTCACGTCGCTTGTCACGTTGCTTGTCACTTCGGTCTAGGCGGCGGTAGCCCCGCATCCGGTGGCGCCAGCGTGCCGGCGCGCTGGCGCTTGACGGCTTCGGCCACGGCGCGCGCCACGTTGCGCACTTCTTCCTGCATGGCCGTGTCGCGGTCCAGGGTTTCATGGCTTTGCGCATAGCTGTCGTAATAGCCGATGTAGCGGTCCAGGCGCGACTTGGCGCCCGCGTCGACCAGGCCCATCCAGTCCAGCCAGTCCGACAGCCCCCGCCGCACGCCTTCGATGCCGGCCACGTCGCCATGCACGACGAGGCCATACGCGCGCCCGGCCAGGTGTTTCGGATAATCCCAGCCATTCAACTCCAGCGCCTTCGCTTCCACGGCCTTCTTGCCGTGCGTGGACGTGGGGTCCGGGTTGCCGCCATCGGCGCACACCAGCCGGTCTATCATCAGCTTGAGCACGCTGGGCGTCTGGTACCAGTACACGGGCGTGACGATGATGACGGCATGCGCGGCCGTCCAGCGTTCGTAAATGTCCGCCATCCAGTCATTCGTCTGCCGTTCGCCATGGTTGGGGTAGCAGCTGCATGGCCAGTGGCACAAGGGCATGGCCGTCGAGACACAGCCCTTGCAGGGGTGAATGTGCAAGTCATACGCGGAAGTGAGCAGGCTCAGGTCCAGCACGTCCGCTTCGATATTGTCGGCCTGCAGCACTTCCCTGGCCCATTGCGTCATGCGCCAGCTTTTCGAGATTTCGCCGGGGCAAGAACCGTCATTGCGCGCCGCGCCGCAGATCAGCAGCACGCGCGATGGCGTGGCGGTATCCTTCTGGCGCGCCTCGGCGGCCAGGAGGCGGTCGCGCGTGGCTTTCCATTCCACCGACAAGTCGTAGTCGGGATCCGCAAAACCCGGTCCCGCTTTCTGCGTGACGGGCGCCTTGCGGCCGTCCTGGTAATTCTTCCACGCCACTTCCTCCACCTGCACCAGCGCGCCGCGCACGGCGTCAAACGTGGGATCGGCGTACGATCGGATGAACTGCAAATGAAATTCGACCCTGCCCAGCGGTTTGGGCGCCTGGCCCTGGCGCGGCGTCGGGACGGGAATGGCGGGGGGCGTGGCATTCGGGGGAGTGGCGGACATGGCTTCTCCTTGGTCAGATAGGGTATGTTGCAGCGGCGCGCGCCGCTGGTCTGTGCGTTGAGCAACTGTCGCGCATGGATAAGCACCGCCGCTTGCCATATTTCCTATTTTGGGATAAATTCCCATATATGGAAAATAATGATGAAAGCAATACAGAACAGCGCCTGGCGCAGCGCTTGAAACAATTGCGCGTGGAACAGGGCTGGTCGCTGGACCAGCTGGCGAAGGCGAGCGAAGTCAGCCGTGCCACCTTGTCGCGCCTGGAAAACGGCGAAGTCAGCCCGACCACGGCCGTGCTGGGCAAGCTGTGCGCCGCCTACGGGCTGGCCATGTCGCGCTTGCTGCGCATGGTGGAAGACGGCTTTCCGCCCGTGCTGCGGCGCGCCCAGCAAAGCGTGTGGAGCGATCCGGACGCGGGCTTTCGCCGCCGCGGCGTCTCGCCCCCGTCGCGCGCGCTGGCCGGCGAAGCGCTCGAATGCGAGCTGGACGCTGACGCGACGATCGCCTATGCCGCCTCGCCCCGGCCCGGCATGGAACACCATCTGCTGCTGCAAGAAGGCGCGCTGCGCGTGACGGTCGATGGCCAATCGCACGACTTGCTGCCTGGCGACTGCCTGCGCTACCAGTTGCACGGCGCCAGCGCCTTCGTTACGCCGCCCGGCAGCGGCGCCCGCTATTTCCTGTTCATCGTCTGAGGCCGCCATGCAAGCATCACTGCGTCTGTTTACCTCCACCGATATTCGTCAGCGCCTGCCGGAACTGGGCGCCTTGCTGCAAGCGTGCGTGCACGACGGCGCCAGCATCGGTTTCATCCTGCCGTTCGACGCGGCGGCCAGCCAGGCCTTCTGGACGGAGAATGTCTTGCCCGCCGTCACGCGCGGCGTGCGCCTGCTGCTGGTGGCCGAGGTGGAAGGCAAGGTGGCGGGCGCCGTGCAGCTGGACTGGGATACCAATCCCAACCAGGTTCACCGGGCCGAGGTGCGCAAGCTGCTGGTCGCCCCTGCGCTGCGCCGGCGCGGCATCGCCCGCCAGCTGATGCAGGCCGTCGAAGCGCGGGCGCGCGAACTGCCGCGCAGCCTCCTGACCCTGGACACGCGCAGCAGCGACCACGCGGAAGGGCTGTATCTGTCACTGGGCTATGTGGTGGCAGGCAGCATTCCCGCATATGCGCTGGCGCCGGCGGGCGACCGGCTCGACGCCACCACCATCCTGTACAAGCAGCTACAGCAAGCGGGGCGCTAGGACGGCATCAGGCACGGGAACTCAGGCTTTCAGGCGCGCTCTAACGGATGGCCGGCGCGCTGGCGCCCTGGCGCCGGCGGCGGGTTCCCGCGCCGCGACAAGGCTGATGGCGGCGGGCGCGTGGGCGCTTGCCGACGAGTTGCCAACTGACTGGCCGGCAGCTTGGTTCCCTGCCTGGCCCGCTTCATGGCCCAGCTTGAAGATGCTTACGGTGCCCGACAGCTCGGTGGCACGCTGCTGCATGCCCGCCGCGGCCGTCGACGCCTGCTCCACCAGCGCAGCGTTTTCCTGCGTCACGTGTTCCATCTGCACGATGGCCGCATTGACTTGCTCGATGCCGGACAATTGCTCGCCGCTGGCCATGCTGATTTCGCCCATGATGTCCGTCACGCGGTGCACGCTGGCGACGATGTCGCGCATGGTGGCGCCGGCCGTGTCGACCAGGCGCGCGCCCGCGTCGACACGCTCGACGGAGTCGCCGATCAACTGCTTGATTTCCTTTGCCGCGCCCGCCGAACGCTGCGCCAGGCTGCGCACCTCGCTGGCGACGACGGCAAAGCCGCGCCCCTGTTCACCGGCGCGTGCCGCTTCCACGGCCGCGTTCAGGGCCAGGATATTCGTCTGGAAGGCGATGGCGTCGATGACGCCGATGATGTCGACGATCTTTTTCGATGAGGCATTGATCGACGACATGGTCTCGACCACCTGCGCCACCACCGTGCCCCCTTTGCCCGCCACTTCGGCGGCCGATTGCGCCAGCTGGTTGGCTTGCCGCGCATTGTCGGCGTTTTGCTTGACGGTGCCAGTCAGCTCTTCCATGGAGGCAGCCGTCCGTTCCAGCGCGCTTGCTTGCGCCTGCGTGCGCTGCGACAAGTCCAGATTGCCCGCGGCAATGTCTGCCGAGGCGCCCGCGATATCCTGCGTGCCGCCCCGCACTTCGCCGACGATGTTAATCAGGCTGGCATTCATTTCCTTGAGTGCCTGCAGCAACTGGCCCACCTCATCGCGGGATTCGACGCGGATATTGCCGCTCAGGTCGCCACCAGCCACCTTGCGCGCCACCTTGACGGCATGCCGCAGGGGGCGCACGATGCCGCTGCTGATGAACCACGCCGTGACCAGGCTGAGCATGCCGCCGACCACGCCCAGCGCGATGACCAGGGTGTTCGTGCTCCGGGCCTGGCCGATGGCCGCATCGGCCGCCGCGCGCATCTGCCGGGATTGCTCCGCGATCTGCCGGTCGATGCCGCGCAGGCCGGCCTCGTCGGTGGCCGGGGCCTGCGTGCGCAAGGCATGCAATTGCTCGATGCGCGCATAGCGCTGGTACACGCTGGCATCGATTTCCCCGCTTGCCGTCGACAGTTGCCAGGTGCTGATGATCACCACGACGGCCAGCAATAGCGACGTGAGCAGAAAGCCTGTTGTCAGGCGTACACCGATGCGTATATTCGAAATATTCATGTCCCCTCAGCGGTTGTCCCATGGTGGCCGCCAGCCTTTAGCCAGGCGAATCGCGGCGCTGTTGCCCCTGAAGTTGCTGGGGTGAAATGAGTGTAGCAGCGCGGTACTAAGTAATCTATAAATATTTCCATATTGGAATTTTTTGCTGATTATTAAGCAACACCAGCCCATCCGACGTCGGTTTGCATCACGGTAGACAATCAGGAGTTTTCCTACTCATCACGGCGGGATTGTCCGACTAGTCATTTCGCCGCTCGTGCCTACACTCCAATCCTGGCCTGCCGGCTGCTGCCGGCGGTGCGATCAATGATGTACTACCAAGGAGGCCGAGATGGCGAATATACAATCGGGAACGGAGGGAACAGTGCGCACGGAACTGACGGCCATGCGCCTCAATGCGCTGGACTGGGTTGCCATGGCGCTGCTGATCGTGGGCGGCTTGAACTGGGGCCTGGTGGGCCTGTTCGACATCGACGTGGTGGCGCGCATCCTGGGCGTCATGACGACGGCGTCGCGCACGGTGTACATTCTGGTGGGGCTGGCCGCCATCTATTCGATCTACCTGTGCGTGCGCAAGCTGCCCGCCAAGCCCTAGGGGAAACCCATGCCTGTTGGTGCCAAGCCCAAGCGTGAACGCGAATTCAAGAAACTGGAAAAAGAGTTCAAGCAGGACGGACGCTACCCGGGCCGTGAAGAACAGGTCGCGGCCCGCATCGTGAACAAGCAAAGGGCGCAGGCGGGTGAAACGCAGGCGGGGCAGCTTGGGCAGCGGGCGGGCAAGCCCAGGCGCGCGCCTCCTGAACAGGGGCTGCCGTTCGACGGCTACCAGTACCTGACGGTGGCGCAGATCCGCGACCGGCTGGCCGGCTTGTCCGCCGCCCAGCTGCAACGGCTGCGTGCGTACGAGGCGGCGCACAAGAAGCGCAAGGGTGTGTTGCAGGCGCTGGGGGACTGAGCTGGGGAACTGAGTGGGCAAGGGGAGTTGGCAGCTGCGGGCGGGCCGGACAGCGCAAAGCTGGGCCGTGACTTGCGTGCCGCGTATTCGTGCCGCGTATTCGTGCTTTATTCGTGCCGTATTCGTGCCGTATTGTGCCTTGCGATACTGCCATAGGGTGGCGTTGCCAATCGTGAGCCTGCCGTGTGCTGCATATCTACACGCTTGGCTTGCGCCAGGTTTTTACATTTGTTTTCTGATTTGCGTTGCCGTTTTTTTCGCAGCGTTATTGCGTGCGCAGATAGGCCAGCAAATCGGCTACCTGCTGCGTGTTGCCGATACCCCAGAAACGCATGTTATTGCCGGGGATGAAGTCGCTGGGCGCTTTCAGGAAGGCGGCCAGGTTTTGCTCCGTCCACACGATATTCGCGTTTTTCATTGCTGTTGAGTATCGGTAATCGGTGGTGGCGCCGGCTTTGCGGCCGATCACGCCTGACAGCTTGGGGCCGAAGCCGCCGCGCGCCGAAGGCCCTACCTGGTGGCAGGACGCGCACTTGCGAAACGCGGCCTTGCCCGCTTCGGCGTTGCCTTTCAGGGCAGGTGGCGTGGCGGCATGGCTGGCGGCGCTTTGCGCGAGCAGCAGTGCCGCGGCGGCGAGAGCGCCAGCGCGGCGCGCATGGGACGGTAAAGACTGGAACGGTAAATGGAACGGTAATGTCATCGGTGGGGCGTGCAGGCAGTCGGACAGGCGCAACATGGCAGGGGATGGCGTATTTTACAGGCCGCTATCAAAACCTGCCATTAGCCAGCCATCAGCCTGTCATAAGCTGCCCATCGACACGGGCAAGCGTTCGGCAGGCGGGGACAGGTGCGTGGCAGCAGGCCGAAAGGCATCGCCGGCCTTGCCCGTATCTGACCAGGCGACTGACAGGCCGACAAGCTGCGCGCCTTAGCGCCTGCCGCCTTGCGCTCCCAGCGCTGCCATGGCCGAAGCAAACACGATGCAGCCGATGGCCAGCCACTGTGTCAGGCTGAGCATTTCTCCCAGCACGAGCATGGCGGCCAGCGCGCTGACGGCGGGCGCCGCGCTGCTGAACATGCCGAATACGCCTTGCGGCAGGCGGCGCAGGGCAAAGATTTCCAGTGAGTACGGCAGGGCGCTGGACAGCATGGCGATCGCCAGGCCCAGCAGGGCGACCGACGGCATCAGCAGGGCCGTGCCGGAATACGCGACGCCGATGGGCACCGTCACCAGTGCCGCCACCGTCATGCCCCAGGCCACGGCTTGGCCGCCCTGCAAGGTGGAGGCGCGCTTGCCGAAGATGATGTACAGCGCCCAGCACAGCGCCGCCCCCAGCGCATAGGCGACGCCAACCGGGTCCAGGCTGCCCGGGCTGCCTTGCAGGGGCAGCAGCAAATACAAGCCAACCATGGCGCAGGCCACGGCCAGCAGGTCGCGCGGCCGGCGCGACGACAGCATGGCCACGGCCAGCGGTCCCGTCACCTCGATCGCCACTGCGATACCGATCGGTATCAGCGCAAACGCGCGGTAAATCAGCAAGTTCATCAATCCCAGCACGGAACCGTAGACCAGCAGGTTGAGCACATCCTTGCGCGTCAGGCGGAAACGCCAGGGGCGGAAGATGGCCAGCAGGATCAGGGCCGAAAAGCCGACCCGGTATGCCGTGATGCCTTCCACGCCGATCACAGGAAACAGGTTTTTCGCGATCGCCGCCCCCAGGTTGACGGAAATCTGCCCTCCCAACACGGCCAGGGAAGGAAGCAGGATGCTGTCGGGGAGGGGAGTGGTGGAGGCAGGGGAGGTCATGGGGCGACATTTTAATACGCCGGAGCCTGGCAGTCGCCAGAAATTGCCGGGGATATCGTCGCCGCCCTGTCAGGGCGGGATGGCCTTGCAAGGAAGGCGTGCTTCCCCGCTGGCATGCGGCCATCGCGCTCGCCCGGCCGACGCCCGTCTGCCTGCCATCGTCTCCCGCCTGTAAACCGGCAAGCCCAAGCGATGCAATGGATGCCATTCCTGATTCCCTGTCCCGCAGTGCCGCGCGGTGCTGGCTGCGCGTTGCCGCTGAGCCACACGCCATGGGTGGCGGCGGCGTGATGGCGGGAATGCCAGAATAATGATGTTAATGGCAATGGCAAGAATTTCTGGCCGTAAAGCTTATCCGCAGCATCGAAAACTGGCAGGGCGCATGGCTGGCGAAGTTGGCGGAAGTATTTTGTCAATTTCACTGATTATTTGCTATTTATCGCATTGCCTTGATAATGCCTGGACTGCATTGATTAACCGGTTTTGTTTGCAATCCGGCTTATGCGCCGGCTTTGTTCCTTATTTTCGTGGCATATTTTTATTTGCTTGGCAGAAGAATAGTATGAGAAAATAAAAATGAATCAATTCATAAAGTTATTCATATAAACCGTATTTTATTGTGAATTCATTATTCGATTATTGTTTTTGATAATGCCAGGCGTCGCAGATGCCGGGCCACCTGGCTGGCAGGGCGTTGCATGGCGACACCATGTGGCAGCCCGCGCCAGCGGCAAGGATAGGCTCGGCCCCATTGGCCGGATGCGGCCGATATCAATATCGGTATCTGCGGCGATGGTAATTGGCATCACTGCGCTGCGGACTGTTATTCGGCGCTTGCCGGCGATGGCGGACCAGCCAGTGCCGGGAGCCGCTCATAATATTATCCTGGCGATTATTGAATATATGAAAATACGGTAGGGCATGTGATTTTATGGCATCGCCTGCAAGGGTGGGATTATGTTGTTTTAGCAGGTTTCGCAGCATCATCATTGATTCATCACGTCTTGTTTCGAAAAGTATAAAACCAATAAATCCATGCTGACGGAATGGGGGCAAGTTAACTTCCGGGAAACGAATGTAATTGTTTGGCCAATTACAGTGGTCATGCCGCAAGGCACGAACCGCTGATGCCGGCTGGCACACGCAGGCGTTGATCGGGACGTGCCGCAGTACCGGCTTGCCCGCCTTCGGTTACAGCATCACATCAGGGAAACTCAATGAAACAAATCCTCAGGCCAGTCATGGTCTTGGCCATGGTGTCCGCGCTTGCCGCTTGCGGTGGCGGTGGAACGAGCGGCAGCAGCACGAGTAACGGCAATATTCAAATCGGCAGCGGCGGCAGCACTGGCGGCGCCGTCGATACCGGCACTGGCGGCGCGGGCAATGGCGGAACGGCTGGCGATGGCGGCACCGGCAGTGGTAATGGCACCGGCAGCGGCAGCGATAACGGCGCTGGCTCCGGCGCCGACGGCGACGCCAATGGCAATCCCGCCACACTGCGCATCAGCGCTGCCCTGGCCAGCGGCAATCCCGCCGGTTTGCAAGGCGCCGATGCCAGCAGCCTGCTGGAGCAAGCCATTGCCGAAGCCAGCGGCAAGAACAGCGGCCACATGAACGCGCTGAGATCCATTTACGGCAATGGCAATGAAGGCCTCAACCTGGCGCTGAACGTGGGGACCAGCAGCAGCGCCATCATCGGCGTCCTCGCGTCGACGACGGCGACGCCGTACATCGTGTCGGACAGCGGCGCCGGTATCGCGGCACTGAGCAACAATGGCGCCGGCCGCGGCATGGCATACGGCGCCGACGTGCTGCAGTGGATGGCGGGCACGAGCAAGGAACAGCAGCACTATCCCCAGTTCCTGCGCGCCTTCACGTGGCTGATGACGGGGTCGGGCACGGGCACCTTGCCGGCGACGATCAAGTACGCCAGCGCGGGCTACACCGCGTCCTACGTGAAGAACTTCATTAGCCGCACGGGCAAGACGCCGGCGGCCGTCGATTGCGCCGTCGCCGACAGCAGCAACACGTGCTGGGTGAATGCCGACCTGATCGTCTTTGGCGGCAGCGTGCCGGCAAGCGCGGGCTTGAGCGCGCTGGTGCAGAAATACCTGGCCGCCGGCAAGGCCGTGATCTATATGCACCCGAACTGGACACAATCGGCGGGCGGCATCCAGGTGCTGGCAGCCATGGGCATGACCCTGGGCGGCTATCCGGGCAATTATTACGCGGCCGCCAGCGGCGTGTCCGTGTCGTCCAGCCGCACGGTGGCGCAGTCGCTGAGCGCGGCCGACAAGCTGGGCGCGCTGGTGGCATCGCTGGGCTTGCTGCAGCAGGGCACGCTGAACGTGAACCTGGCCACCGACAGTTCCGCCGTCACGCCATTCAAGACCATGCTGGGCGAACTGGCCGCCATCAATGGCGCCGGCGTCAACATTTTTGCGGGCGACAGCACTTATCTGCTGCACCGCCTGCTGGTGCTGTGGGCGGACACGCAGCGCGGCGCGATTACCTACGGCAACATCAGCCGCGCCCTTCCTGTGCCGTTCTTGCGCACCTATGCCAGCGACGCCTTTTTGTGGTTCGGACGGGGCGCCACCACGGCGGCCACGGCCGGGCAGGGCGACTACATGCCTGCCGTCGCGCAAACCCTCGTGCCGAGCAGCGACTGGGAAGACATCGAGGTAACATTGCCGCAGACGAGCGGCATCACCCTGATTGGCCGCGGCGCCTTGCCTGCCAAGGGCGTGCAGGTCGAAGTGCTCGACGCGGCCGGCGCGGCCAGCCTGGGCATCCAGACCAGCTACCTGCGCAGCTGGGGCAATCCATTGACGGACGCGGCCAATACCTATGCGCGTCCCCTGCAGCCCCATTCGTTCAGCGTGCCATTGGGCAAAGGCACCGTGCCGTTCGTCACGCCGAATGGCGGGCCGCTGATGCTCAGCTATAGCGGCGCGACGGCCGACACGGTGGTCAAGCTGCGCATCAAGGGCGTGGTCAGCTACGCGCACTTCGACTACACGCGCAGCATGAGCAACAGCGAACTGGCCCAGGCATCGGCCGCCTTGACGGCTGGCACGTTCGGCTGGCAGACGACCAAGGTGTCGGGCGGCGAAATCCAGCAAATCATCAAGTTTGCGCAAAAGGTGATCGGCAATACGGCCCCTGACGTGTATGCGAACAAGTCCATCCGCGACGGCCTGTTCATGAGCAACCACATCACCAACGGCTACAACGACGCCGGCATGACGGCCACCGTCAGCGCGCTGTGCAGCAATTTTGCCTGGACTTGCGATGGCAGCGTGCACAAGCAGCCGCTGGTGCAGCACTTCGTCGGCTGGATCGCCACCTGCGGCTTCCTGTGTTCAGGCAATCCCATCGATGGCGCGGCAGGCATCGACCTGGGCTGGGGTTATGCGCATGAAATGGGCCATAACACGGTGCAGCGCGTCATGCGCATCATGCCCGACGGCACGCATGGCTGCGGCGTGGAGTGCGACAACAACATCCTTGCCAGCGCCACGGCATTGCGGGTGTATGACTTGCACGGGCTGGAGATCAGCAGCGGCCATCCGCTCGACCATGCAGGCCTGTACGCGGCCGTCGTGGCCAACCGCGCCACGGGATTGACGGGCGATGCGTTAGTTGCCAACATGCAAAAGCGCGTGTGGACGGACAGCGGACAGGACGTCATGCGCGCCGTGCACTTCCAGCTGGCTTTCCAGTTCACCCGCTACCGCGGCGCACTGGCGTCACCCAGCATGCCGGCGACCCTGGACTACTTCAGCCTGTTGACCAAGGGCGACCGCCTGGTGGCCAAGGACTTCAGCACCGCCACGGCGGCGCGCTACGGCATGGGACGCTACGCCACGAACAGCATCAGCAATCACGACTTGCTGTACGTGCTCAGTTCCAAGATCATCGGCCGCGACATGCGCCAGCTGTTCTGGATGTATGGCCTGGCGCCAAGCAGCGACGCGCTCAGCTCCGTCGCCGACCTGGGTCTGCCGCTGGCGCCGCGCAGCTTCTATGCGCTGCCGGCCGGCAAGCACAACCAGCTTGCCACCGGCAAGTGGGTGGACCTGGAAAGCGGCACGCCCGCCTGGCCGTACTGACCGTTGCGTGAACCCGGCTCTCCCGCGCGACGCAGGGGGGCGGGGTTTGCTACACTCGCGGCCGGGGCAGGCTTGCCCCCACAGGCACAGGTCAATGAGGAGCGGTAGCGCATGCGTATTTTCAGTATCGGTGACACCAATTTTGCGGTGGATGCGAGGAAATCGCGCATCCGGCTCGATGCGCTGGACAATGGCATGGTGGAGATCGATATCGATATCCATGGCGACGACGAGGTGTTCATGCGCTTGACGGAACCGGAAGACGGGGAATGGTCGTGGGCACTCCATCCTCCCGCCTTTTTCCTGCACGGTCTGAAGATACCGCAAGGCGCGGCCGTCACCGGTCCCCTTGAGCGCCATGCCGATGCCGGGGATTCCGGCATCTACATGATGGAGTACGGCGACATATCGGCCGTCGACATCATGGAATTGTCCGCGCGGCGCCTGGCCGTGTCGGGCATGGTGGACTTGTCTGGCAAGCGCTTGCCATTTCTTATATCTTATTGATCTGCCGCGCAGCGGGCAGGGCGCTTGCGCTGCGCGGGGCAGGAACCGGCAGGAACCGGCAGGACCGGCCCCGTTGCGGCGACTTTACTCCAGCGTCAAGGCCTTCGCCACATCTGCCCACGCTACATACTTAAAGTTCTGCGGGCCATCGGGCAGGCGCTTGTAGCCGTCCTGGATCACCAGCATGCCTTGCGCATACGCGCCGCCCAGGTTGGCGGAGGTGACGTCGATGCCGTCCGTTTCCGACGTGCCGTCGATGCCGGCCTGTAAATTGAATCCCACCCTGAAGCGTCCGCGCACCTGGTATGGCGCAGCGGCATCGAGCACCACGTAGCTGCTGTCGCCCTGGCTGGAGACGACCAGGTAGCCGGTGTTTGCCTTGGCGCCAGGCTGGCGGTAGATGGCCATGCCTTCCACGTCGGCGCTCAGGTGCGGGCCGACGGGCAAGACCATGGCCAGCGCGTCCGGCCTGGCGGCATCGGCGGAGGTGGTCCACACGCCGCGCGTTTCCTCGCCCAGGAACAGGCGGGCGTTGGCGTCGTCGGCCACGCAGCCTTCCGGTTGCGTGGCGACCTTGAAGCTGCGCAGCAGGCTGGCGGTGAACCTGTCGCCATCCATTCCGATCCGGTACTGCTGGAAGGTGCCGTCCTTGTCATTGATGAAGGCTTCCACGCCGCCGCTGGCCGGCTGGTACAAACACATGCCGTAGATGCTTTTCAAGCCGGTAGGGAAACGGCCCGCTTCCGCCACCACGCCTTCGGCATTGATGGTAAACAGCATCATGCTGTTGTCATCGCGCTGCGTGGCCACGGCCAGGTCAACCTTCCTGTCGCCCAGGGCGATGTTCTGCCGCGCGTCGACGTTGTTCAGGCGGCCCACTTCCAGCAGCTGGGTTTGCTTGCCCTGCAGGTCGTAAACCAATAAGCCCTGTTTCTTGTTGGTGCCGAGGATGCGCGCGTGGGCCGGATCGCTGGCCAGCCAGATGGCCGGATCATCGGCGGCGTCGCCCTGGCGCGCCATCGGTTCCGTCTGCGCCTGCGGCGCGATGATGGCGACGGCGGGCTGCGTTTGCGCCTTGCCCGTCCATTTCAAGGGACGCGCCTGCCAGCCATTCTTGTCGCGCAACAACAAGGCATGCGCATCGAGCGCCAGCTGGCTTTCGCCCTTGCGCACGTTCAAGGCCACCGTTTGCGCTGGCTGGGCCGACCACCGTCCGTCCTGACGGGCGAACAGGTGCAGCTTTTCCGCCTTGCCGTCGAGCACGGCCACGCCGCCTGGCAGCACGGCCAGGGCGCCGGCGCCGCCTTCCAGCTGGCCATACGGCTTGCGCAGGGCGACCACTTCGCGCTTGCCCATGCCTTCGGACTCGGCGTCATACGCCCACACGCCCATGTTCGATTCGCTTACCAGCAGGCGCCGGGCGCCGTCGTCCGCCCGGCAATGCTTGGCGTGCGGCGGCAAGGCCAGCCTGCGCACCAGCTGGCGCTGCCCGCCCTGCATCACCCACTGCTCCGCTTGGCCATCCTTGCCGATCAAAAATAAATGATCGAGCTGCTGGGCGTCGCGGTACAAACACGACGCTTCCACGGAAAAGCCCGGCACAGGGAACGGCGCCAGTTTCAGCAGCTTGCCGGCCTGCACGTCGACGGACACGGGCAGCGGGCGCTGCGTGTCCGCTTCCAGGAAGACGGCCAGCACCTTGCCGGCATCGATGCGCGTGTCGAGCTGCTTGGCGCGCACGGTGATGCGGTCCTGCTCCTGGCCTGCGGCGTTGAACAGGCGCAAGCCGTGCTTGTCCAGGGTCAGCCAGCCGCCGCCGGGCAGGCGGGCCAGTTCTTCCGCCTCCTGTGTGAAGGAAGGCAAAGCGTTGGCGGGAGCGGCTTGCGCCGCGCCCGCTAGGCAAAAGGCGGCCAGCAAAGCGCTGCAGAGTACGGTTTTTTTCATGGTATTTACGATCATCATCAGAAGGCGTTGGCTTTCAGGCTCACTTTCAATGTGCGGCCGTATTGTTCGTTCTGCACGTTGTATTGCTTCGTGCCTTGGTAAACATAGTATTTTTCGTTGTTCAGGTTAGCCGCCTCGAACGTCACCTGGAACTGCTTGCTGATCTGGTAGGACAGCGAGAAATCGAGCTGCTTCTGGCTGTCGACGATATGGTCCTGGCCAGCGTCGAGGATGTCGCCGCCCATTTCCAGCAGGTACGGCGACTTGTAGTTGAGGGCCAGGCGGGCGCTGACGGGCCCCGTTTCATAGCCCAGCATCAAGTTCATCACCTGGTTCGACTGGCCCGGCAGGCGGATATCGCGGCTGACCTGCCTGTTTGCCGCCTTGTCGAAGCGGCCGATCTGCGCGCTCGAGGTGCTCAGGGTGCCGTTCACGCCGACGAGGAACTTGTTGAATGGCGCCGGCAGCATGCGCAGCGGCTGCATGTAGGCCAGCTCGATGCCTTTCACTTTCGCCGTGTCGCCATTCGCATACGATGTCGCCGTCGTGTAGCCCGTCCACTGGCCCGTGCCCGCCAGGTTGGTGGTATAGGTGAAATTCTTGATGTCCTTGTAGAAGCCATACGCCGACATCACGCCGTCGTTGCCCAGCACTCTTTCGATGCCCAGGTCCAGGTTGTTCGCCTTCAGCGGCTTCAAATCCGGGTTGCCGATCACGGCTTCCGTGTTGCTGGCCAGGCTGATGCCGGGCGCCAGCTGGCTGAAGTTGGCGCGCACCACGGCTTGCGTCCAGGCCGCCCGCACGCTGGTCTTGTGGTCGAGGTCGTAGCGCGTCTGCAGGTTGGGCAGCCACTTGGTGTACGCGCGTTCGCGCGTCAGTGGCGTGGCCACGCCGGCGCTGTCCACTTGCGAACCGGCCGCTTCAAAGCTGGTGCGCTCGGCGCGCACGCCGCCCAGGATGTGCCAGGCGTCGAAGTCATAGCTGTTCTGCACATACATGGCGTTGATGTCTTCATGCATGCGGTAGTCGTTGATGACGGATTCCGTGGCCAGGCGCGCCTTGGCGCGGTCGAGTCCCGCCACGCGGGCGCGGATGAGGGCCGGGTCCAGCGCCACGCCGATGTTGCCCAGGTCGTAGTCGAGGTTGTGGCCCTGTACGAAGGCGCTCATCGAGGTGGAACCGGCACCCCAGTAATTGCCGCTCGTGGCCTTGCTGCTGTTGTAGGCCCATTGCTCCGTGTCATTGCTCTTTTCGCGGCGGCTGACCTTGGCGCCGAATTTCAGGGTGGCGATGTCGAACTTGCGCGCCAGGTCGATGCGCGCGTGGTGCTCGTTGTCCTTCGAGTAGCGCTGTTGCAGGGTGATGGCGTTCAGGGCGTAGCTGGCAGGATCGTACAGCGCGGCCGGGCCGCTCAATTTCGGCTCCTGCGTATCCGTGAAGCTGATGCCCGTAAAGTTGCTGATGCCGCGGAAACGGCCGTCGTTCAGGGATTCCGGGGTGTCTTCCGTGGCGCGGCTCATGCCGCCTTTCACGTCCAGCGTCCAGTCGCCCGATTTCTGCTGCGTGCCCAGCACCAGCGAGCGCACCTGCTGCGTGTACTTGCGCTGGCGGATGCGGCGCTCGGCGCGCGCGCTGGCCGTTTCTCCTTCGGCCAGGCTGCCGCCGGCAATGTTGCTGATGGTCAGGCGGTCGCGCACTTCATTGTCGGAAAATTCGCTGAGGAAGGAGCGCAGGAACCAGCTGTTGCCCGCCTCCGGACGGTAATCGAGGTTGACGGCCAGGGCGCCGCGCTTGCGCACGGGCAGGTAGTCGCGCAATTCCAGGCTTGACAATTTGCCCTTGCTCCAGGAACCGCCCGTTTCCACGTCATCGGAGCCGAACGAGCGCTTCTCCGCGCTCAGGCCGGCCGCCACGCCCAGCTTGCCGTCAAGGAAGCGCTGGGCCCACAGGGCGCCGCCGCTGGGGCTGGTCTTGCCCGTCTTTTCATCATGGCTGGCGCCCACGTTGGCCGACAGCAGCGTGCCCGGCAAGTCGAAGGCGGACAGGGACTTGACTTCGACGGTGGCGCCCAGCGAGTTGGCGTCCATTTCCGGGAGCAAGGTTTTCGAGACTTCCAGGGTACGGATCAGGCCGGCAGGCAGGATGTCGAGGGCCACGGCGCGGCGGCCCGCTTCCGGCGACGGCACCAGCGCGCCATTGATGGTGACGGCGTTCAAGTCCGGGCCCAGGCCGCGCACGGTGATGTAGCGGCCTTCGCCCTGGTCGCGCTGCACGGACACGCCCGGCAAGCGGGCCAGCGCCTCGGCCGCATTTTTGTCGGGCAGGCCGCCGATATCGTCGCTGCTGATGACGCTGATGATGTTGTCGGCCTTTTCCTGTGCCGCGATGGCGTTGCGCAGGCTGGCGCGCTGGCCGCTGACGACCACGGTGGCGGCCTGGCCATCGTCCTGGGCCGGCGCCTGTGCCTGGGCCTGGCTGGCGCCGCCGAAGACGGCCATGATGCCGAGGGCCAGGGCCGTCAGGCGCAGCGGGGAGGGAGTCGAAGTGTGCATGGTTTTCATGAAGGGCTCGGTTAGGGGGAAGGAACCGGGCGGATTCTAGGCAGCAAATATGACGGTTGCGTGACAGGGGCGGGCTTGTCACCCTGAAAACAACGGCTGGCAAGCGCTTTCCAGGCGGAAATGAACCATGGTGAGCTGAAATGACCTGCCGCCGCAGGGCGCAGCGACAATGGCTTGCCGTATTTGCATCAGCGGCGCAGGCGTTGATGAGCCGTTTGCACCTGTCGCACGGCTGCGCGGCGTGTCATCGTGGCGTCATGGGCGGGCGCTATCGTGGCGGCAGCACCACTTTTAAAGGTTTCCCCACATGCTGCCATTGCACCGTAACAGCCTGATCGCCGCCGCGCTGGCCTTGCCCCTGTTCTTTGTCCTGTATGCCACCCTCGGACAGCCGAAACCGTTTGCCATCTGGAAGTGGATGGACATCGTCTGCGAAGGCGGCACGGCCATCATGGCTGGCGTGTGGTTCCTGTTTACCTTGAGCAGCCGGCCCCGCGGGCTGGTGACGAGCTTGATCGCCGGCGGCCTGTGCGCCATCATGCTGGGGTCCTGGGCTGATTGCCTGGACGAATTCTTTGCCATCGACAAGCGCGAAGTGTGGGACAACTGGCTCGAAGCGCTGATCCCCTTCGGCATGCTGGTGCTGACCATCGGCATGTACTATTGGCGCCAGGAACAATTCCGCCTGAACGAGCACCTGCAAAAGCGCGAGCGCCTGTTCCGCGACCACCGCGCGTTCGACCGCATCACGCAGCTGGCCGACGCCAGCTATCTGCGCACGCAGATGCGCCTGGAGCAGGAACGCCGCCCCGGCCTCGATTGCGCGCTGGTCTTGCTCGACATCGACAGCTTTCATTTGATCAACCGCGAGCACGGCCACCGCGAAGGCGACCGCGTGCTGCAGGCCGTGGGCCATATGCTGCTGCTGAACTTGCGCAATGACGACTTGCTGTGCCGCTATGCGGGCGACCGCTTTGCCGTGCTGATGCCGGGCGTGTCGCGCGAAGACGCGGCGGCGAATGCGCGCCACCTGTGCGCCATGGTGGGGCAGATGCGGCATCACACGAACGATAACCGCGCCATCCGCCTGAGCCTGCGCCATGCCTGTGCGCTGACCGATGGCGTGCCGGAAGTGGTGCTGGCCGAACTGAGCCGGGCGGTGGAAGCGCCCGGCCGCGGCGCCGGGCCGGCTCCCCGCGCCGCCGCGCCCGCCTGATGCAGCTGAACCAGCAAGGCGACCCCGGCATCGCGGCGCGGCACCAGCCGGCGCTGGTGCTCGACTATGCGCGCAGCCGCGAACTGGCGACGGCACCGCTGCTCAAGGGCACGGGTCTCGACGATGGCGCACTGCCGTCCGAGGAAAGCCAGGTCAGCGCCGCGCAATACCTGCAATTGCTGGCCAATGTGGCGCGCGGCCTGGACAGCGCCGACACCAGCTTCATGCTGGGCCAGCAAATGCTGCCCGGCCATTACGGCGCCGTCAGCCATGCCTTGCTGCAGGCGCAGAATTTGCGCCAGGCGCTGGCCATCCTGTGCGACTTCCATACCTTGCTGTGTCCGCTGCTGCAGCCCCGTTTGCGCGAGGCGGGCGACATGCACGTGCTGTACTGGGTCGATGCGTTCGGCGCGCCCAGCCAGTTGCCCTTCCTGGTCGAGATGCACATGACGGCGCTGGCTGCCATGTGCCGCTGGCTGGCCGGCGTCGCCTTGCCGTGGCGCTTCTGTTTCAACCGCGCGCGGCCCCGCCACGTGGAGCAGCATGAAGTCCACCTGGGCCACGCCTTGCGCTTCGACTGCCAGGTCGATGCCATGCTGATCGACTCCAGCTGGCTGGATAAACCCTGGCCACGCGGCAATGCCACGGCGGCCGCGCTGGCCCTGCGGGCGGCGGCAGCGGCGCCAGTGCCTGCCGCCAGCCTGCTTGGCGCGCTGTACGACTATCTGCTGGCCAACATCCGCTGCGCGCCCACCCTGGAGCGCACGGCGCAGGACTTCGGCGTCAGTCCCGCCACCCTGAAGCGCCACCTGGCGCGCCATGGCACGCATTTCCAGGCCGAGCTGGACCAGGTGCGCGCGCACAAGGCGATCTACCTGTTCCAGGCCCGCGGCTATGACAATGACGCGGTCGCCGCGTATCTCGGCTTTCATGATGCCACCAACTTTCGCCGCTCGTTCAAGCGCTGGACGGGGCAAACGCCGCAGTTGCTGCGCCATGCGCTGGCGCTGTTCGTGGCCGGCTGAAGGCATTTTCCTGCCAGCCGCCGGGCAGCGTTGCGCGCCAGCGCCACAGCAAGTCGTTCCAGAGGGAACAATTGCCCGTTCTGCTACATCCATAGTACACTCGATGAGAGAGCGAACAGACGCGCTTTGAGGCGGTCCGGCAAGCGTGGCGTCACACGACGCCGCAGCGCCCCATATCGATGGCGGGCCGGCGGCAAACGACCGGTTTGCCTTGCCTTAACCCAGTCTGGCGACTGGCGCCCCCAAGCAATTGGCGCGCCGGAAACCGGGCACTTGATAATGCTCAATCGTGTATTCACAATCGCAAATCGATCCAGTCGTCAGTTTCCGCAACACCCAGGGTGAGGCGGTGCGCGGCACGATTTTCAACTTGCAGCGTAATTCGCTGGTGATGGAAATCTACAATCCCTACTCGATTGTGCAGGTCAGCGAGGTGCTCAACGAGCTGACGGTGCGCATGGGGGCGAAAAACGCCTACGTCGGCAAGGCTGTCGTCATCAGCAGCGTCAACACGGGGCTGACGGCCATCGTTTCCGTCACCCTGATCGACGAGTGGCGCGAATTGAGCGACGTGGTGGTGGTCAAGGGCGCCGTGGCGAAAGAGTCCAGCGCCTTTGTGGCGGGCTGGGGCGAGCGCTTCCGCATCCGCCGCGACTACCAGATCGTCGTCAATGAAATGCGCGCCTTCCTGTCGGAAGTGGCGCGCTGGGTCGAGCAGGTCGACATGTCCGACTCGCTGCCGAAAGAAAACGGCCGCCTGCGCGCCGACATTTTCGATGAGCTGGCCTTGCCCCTGATGGAGCAAACCCAGCTGTACTTGCGCCAGCTGGAAGTGGAAGCCTCCCTCGTCGAGGAAGAGCGGGCGCCGGCCCACCGCGCGTTCGCGCAGGCGGCGCTGCACCCCCTGATCCTGCGCGCGCCCTTCGTCTTCCGCACATTTACCAAGCCGCTGGGCTATGCGGGCGACTACCAGATGGTCAACCAGCTGCTCGACGATCCGCGCCAGGGCCCCAGCACCTACTTTCAGATCGTCAATGCGGCGTTCCTGCAGGCGGCCGTCGCCACGGCGCACCGCAACCGCATCGATATCCTGACGGAATTTCTGGCGCAGAAGGCGGCCGCGGCGCGCGCGGCGGGGCGCGTGTACAAAGTGCTCAACGTGGGCTGCGGCCCGGCCATCGAAGTGCAGCGCTTCCTGGAAACCTGCGCGGACGCGCAGTGGCTGGCGTTCGAGCTGGTCGACTTCAGCAGCGAAACCCTGGACTGGACGCGCGCGCGCCTGACCACCATCATGCAGCGCACGGGGCGCGCCGTGGAGATCGATTATGTGCACGACTCCGTGCACAACCTGCTCAAGCGCCGGCATGGCTCGGGCGCGACGGGCTTGCCCGGCAGTTTTGACGCCGTGTATTGCGCCGGCCTGTTCGACTACCTGTCCGACAAGGTGTGCGCGCGCCTGCTGCTGCACTTCGCCTCGCGCGTGGGGCCGGGCGGGCGCCTGCTGGTGACGAATGTGCATGCCGACAATCCGGGCAAGTTCGGCATGGAGCATTTGCTGGAATGGCATTTGATCTATCGCAATGAAGCCACCTTGTCAGCCTTGCTGCCCGAGCATGCGACCGGACACCATATCTATGTCGACGCCACCGGCGTGAATGTATTTGCGGAAGTGAGCATCCCTTGATGGATAACCCGGGCCTGCAGGCCGGCTACTCGGCCGTTTTGCGTGATTTCCGCCTGGAATTCAGCCGCGGCGGAGCCTACACGGGCATCGTCCTGATCCTGCTGGGCATGGGCCTCGATTCGGCCCTGTACCCGGACATGCAGTCGGCGTTTACCAGCGCGCGCGTGCTGGTCTCCGTGCTGATCTTTATCGTCGTGCTGGCCATGCGCACGCGCTGGGCGCAGGACCGCATCCAGGGCCTGACCTTCGTCTGGCTGATCCTGCCGCAGATCATGATCGCCTGGATGATCGCCGTCACGGAAGGGGCCACCTCGATCTATTACGTGGGCATGACCCTGGCCATTTATTCCTCGGGCATCGTGCTGGCGTTCGGCCTGTGGCAAAACATGGTCTTCGGCGCCATTTCCTGCCTGCTGTATATCGGCGCCTGTGTCTGGCATGCGGGCGGCTTCGACTTGCCGGGCACGTTTGTCGTCAACTGCCTGTTCCTCATCATGTCGGCCAGCATCAGCGCCGTGTTTACCTATTTCAACGAGCGTGCCCGTTTCATGCTGTTCCAGCTGAAGGCGGAAGTGGCGCTGAAAAATACGCAGCTGGAAGAAACGAATAAAAGCCTGGCCGATATCAAGGGACAGATGCTGCAGCAGGAAAAGATGGCCGCGCTCGGCACCCTGGCGGCCGGCATGCTGCATGAAGTGAACAATCCCGTGAATTTCTGCATGATGGCCATCGAGGTGGCCATCGAAGACCCGGCCGCCAAGCAGAGTTCGCTGGTCAGCGAATGCCTGGCCGACGCCAAGCAGGGCATGCTGCGCGTGCAGCACATCGTCTCGGACCTGAAGACCTTTGCCTACCGCAAGAGCGGCAACCAGCTGGAAACGGGCCACTTCCAGTTCCGCAGCGCGCTCGACGCGGCCATCCGCCTGGTCGGGCATGAAACGAAGAATGTCAGCATCAGCCACGACTTGCCGATCGACACCCTGGTGCGCGGCGACGAGGCGGCCATCGTGGGCGTGCTGATCAATTTGCTGGGCAATGCCGTGCTGTCCATGCGCAAGGGCAATGCGCAACCGTTCGAGATCCGCATCACGGCCCACTGGGATGAGGACCGCCTGCGCATCAGCGTGCGCGACAACGGCCCCGGCATCGCGCCGGAAAACCTGGCGCGCGTCTTCGAACCGTTCTTCACCACGCGCGAGGTGGGGCAGGGCCTGGGCCTGGGCCTGAGCATCAGCTATGGCGTGATCGAGCGCCACGGCGGCACCCTCAGCGCCGAAAGCGTGCTGGGCGAGTGGGCCAGCATGAACTTCGACTTGCAGCGCTCCGACTGGGAGGGCCGCTAGCATGGAGAACGATAGCCGCGCCAGCGTGCTCTACGTGGACGACGAGGCGCTCGCCTGCAAGTATTTCGAGCGGGCCTACAGCACGCACTACCGCGTGCTGACGGCGCTGAGCGTCGATGCGGCGCTGGCCTTGCTGGACGAGGACGGCGCCCATATCGACGTGCTCGTCACCGATTACCGCATGCCGGACCGCCTGGGCAGCGAGCTGCTGCAGGAAGTGGCGCAGCGCTACCCGCACATCGTCTGCATGCTGGTCACCGCGTATGCGGACAAGGACGTGCTGCTCGAACTGATCAATGGCGGCACCCTGTTCCGCCTGCTGGAAAAGCCGCTCGACATGGCCGCCATGCAGACGGCGCTGCAGCTGGCCGTGCAGACGGGCCGCGAACGGGCCGCGCGGCGCCAGGGCCTGGTGGCGATGGAAGAGTCGCTGGCTTTCCTGGCGCATGAATTGAATACGCCGCTGGCGGCCATTGCCAACTTCGCGCGCGGCATCGAACGGCGCGCGCAGGCGGCGGGCACGCCGCAGGCCGAGATTGGCGAAGCGGCCGCCCTGATGCACGACAATGCCCGCTATTGCCTGTCCGTACTGGCCAGCTTCGTCGATACGGTGCGCCTGGCCAGTGCCGGGCCCGGCATGCAGGGCGGCCGCGGCGCCGGCTCCGCGCGCCAGCTGCTGGCCACCCTGCTCGACAGCTATCCCTTGAGCGCGGAGCAGCGCGCCGCCATCACGCTCGGCGATGGCGAGGATTTCGCCATCGCCGAGTCGCCCAATTGCGTGGCGCTGATCCTCTCGTCCGTGCTGAGCAATGCCTTGCGCTCGGTCGAAGGGCAGGCGCGGCCGGCGATCCGCATCCGCATCGGTGCCGGCCGCATCCAGGTGCGCGACAATGGCGCCGGCATCGCCCCCGAAATTGTCGAGCAGCTGTTGATCGACCCCGTCAGTGCCGGCAGCGAGGAAGGCAAGGGCTGGGGCATGGTATTTTGCCACCGCATGATGCAATCGTTCGGCGGCAACCTCGACATCGCCACCGAATTTGGCAGTTCCACCACGGTAACCCTGAATTTTCCAGTACATATAAGGAACGAGCATGATTGACGCCAATCTGCGTTTACCGGCTCAGCGTGAGTCGGCGCAAGGCTTGCCGACGATACTCTATGTCGATGACGAGGCCAACGCCCTCAAATACTTCCAGCGCGCCATCGCGCCGCTGGCCGACGTGCTGACGGCCACCTCGGTCGAGGAGGGCAAGCGCATTCTCGACGAACACGCGGACCGCATCGCCGTGCTGGTGTCCGACCAGCGCATGCCTGGCGCGTATGGCAATGAATTGCTGTCGTACGCATGGGATCGCCATCCGCACATCGTGCGCATTCTGACCACAGCGTATTCCGAACTGGAGCACACGGTGGAAGCCGTCAACCAGGGACAGATTCACCGCTACATCCAGAAGCCATGGGATATCGCGGCCCTGCGCATGGAATTGAAACAGGCGCTGGAACTGGCGCGGCTGCGCAATGAGCATGCGCAATTGCTGCGCGAAAAGCTGATGGTGCGCCAGCGGCAAGCCATCGCCAACCGCATCGGCGCCCTGTACGCCCTGTGCGCCAGCCTGGCGGGGCCGGAACAGCAATTGCCCGTGGAAGCGTACCTGTCGGCGGCGCTGACGGCCGGCGTCACGCCGCCCGAACCGGACTGGCTGCTGATGGATTATGCCGACCTGGTCAGCTCGGAAGCGTTCCGCAGCACGGCCTTTGGCGCCGCCGTGCGCCTGCAGCTCGAGACGCTGGAACGCGAGCATCCGGGGCGCGGCGTGGAGCAGGCGGTCGACATGCTGCTGCCCGCGTTTGGCGCGGCGCTGCAAAACCAGGGCGGCACGGCGCTGTTCCTCGACGGACGCCTGCTGACGGAATTTTTGGAAACGCCGACCACGACGCCCGTTTCGTCCATCCACGCGTTCTGGCTGGCCAGCTTGCTGTGGCTGGCGCGGCGCGGCTGGTCCCTGCAGCTGAGCAAGGGCGAGCAGGGCTTGCAGGGCAAGCTGGCGCAGGCCGAACCGGCCCTCACGCCCGACCACCTGGCGGCCTGGATCGAGCAGTTCTGACGCTGGCGGCCCGGGCGGACGGCGCAATGCAAAACAGGGCCGCGCGGGCCCTGTTGCCGTGACGGTGGCGCCAGTCTAGCGCTCGGCCGCCGCTTTCAGGCTGTTCAAGCCCTTTTCGAAGTCCTTGCCGATCATCCGGTCCATGCTGACGAAGACGGTCATGACCTTGCTGACATAAGGGCTGGGGCCCGTCATGGTCCAGTTGACCTTGGTGCCGGCGCCTTCGGGCGCCATGGTAAAGGTGGTGGTGTTGTGGCTCTCGAACGGTTTCAGGAAATCGAGCTTGATGACGGTGCGTTCGGGCTGGGCAGCCTCGGTGATTTCCATGCTGCCGGCGCCGACCTTGTCGTTGCCCTGCCACGCATATTGCGCGCCCACGCCGCTGGTGGGGCCGGTAAACGTGCGGCGCATGGCGGGATCGAGTTTTTCCCACGGCGACCAGGCGGCCCAATAGTGGAAGTCCGTGATCAGGTGGGCGATTTTCTCGGGCGGCGCGTTGATGGTGATTTCGCGCTGGACACTGAACGTGTCGGGCTTGGTGGTGGCATAGCCGAGGATGGCGGCGACGACGACAACGATCAGCAGCAGGGTTTTTTTGATCATATGCTCTCCAAATCTTGAATGGTCGATGCGAACGAATCAAGGCAATCTTAGCAGATATGAATGGCTGTGCGCGAGCCCCTGGCCTTTATTTGCGCCGGCGCGTTGCCGGGCCGCTTGCAGCCTGGCGCACCGGCGCACGGCAGGTTTGTCGCGGGGCAGCTTCCTCCGCTAGAATGCTGGCCTGCAAAGATTTCAATTAGGGAAATATGATTCAACGATCGATCGCCAGGCTGACCCTGGCGTGCGGCGTGCTGGCCACCGCCTTTGCCGCGAACCTGGCGCATGCCGATGCCTGTCCTTCCCATTATGTCGATGGCCGCAAGCCGGAAATCACCAATCCCAAGCTGGACGTGGCGACCAGGGAACTGTGCTACAACGTGTTCGGCGTGATGCACTCGGGGATCACCCGCACGCCGCTGTGGTCGGCAGAGCATTTAAAGGCGAGCAACCTGGAAGCGGCGCAGGACCTGTCGCGCGAAAACTCCTTCCATGCCGAACGCAAGCTGCCCGCCGCCCAGCGGGCGGAACTGGCCGACTATGCGCGCAGCGGCTTCGACCGTGGCCACATGGCGCCGAACGGCGACATGCCGGACCGCCAGAGCCAGCGCGACAGCTTTACCCTGGCCAACATGGTGCCGCAAGATGCGCGCAACAACCGCTATGTGTGGGCCGGCATCGAAGGCGCCGTGCGCAAGATGGCCAAAAAGGAAGGCGACCTGTACGTGATCACGGGGCCGGCCTTCATCGGCGGCAACCTGCGCAAGGTGGGACGGGTCATCGTGCCCAGCCATTTGTACAAGGCCGTGTACAGCCCGCGCCAGCGCGCCGGCGCCGCCTATTTCATCGAGAACACCGATACCAAGGCGTACGAGGTGCTGAGCATTGCGCAACTGGAAGACAGGATAGGCATCGATCTGTTACCGTCGCTGACGCGGCAGCAGAAGCTGCGCATGCTGAGTTTGCCGAAGGTAAATAGCAAGTCCAAAAAATAATCCGTCTGAAGAGGAAGCCTTATGTGCGCAAAGAAATTCGTTCCCTACGCCAATGAAAGCGATGTGCTGGAAATTGGCAATCTGAGCATTGAAAACCGCATCGACCGCGTCAGTCTCAGCGGCGACATCGACCTGACTCTCGATAAGCCGGGCCTGGCGCTGGCAAAGCAGCTGCACACGCTGCTCGCCGACGTGGTGGCGCAGCTGGAAAAACAGGCGTTGCCGGACCAGCTGCCGCCGCCCGAGGTGACGTCGGTGGCCAATCCCTTCGAGTAAGCCCCCCCTGTCGACGCCTGCGGCGCGCCGGCAAGCGCGGCCTGCGATGCGCGCGGTGCCTGCGTACAGCGGCGCCGCGCAGGCACAGTATCGTTGCGCCAGCCAGGGGCTTGTCAGGCGCCGCGAGGCCGCCGCCCGCTGCTATGGCGCCGCCTTGGCGGGGCGGTAGTAGCCATTGCGGCTGATCGCTTCCGGCGCATTTGCCACCTCATACGCGGTCAGGGCGATGGCGATGGCCGAAAACTGCTGCGCCGTGCGGAACGGCAGCACGCTGTCATAGGTGTCGAGCACGGTGTGGTGCACGCGCGCATAGTCGAAATCGCCCAGCATGGTGAAGCGCGGCGCGGGCACGCCGTTCACCGCAAACACGGCGTCATCGCTGCCGGTGCCTGCGCGCATCGCCTTGCCCGCATCGCGTGGCGCATCGTCGAGCGTCGCGGCGTAGCCGAACACGGGATGGATGCCGTCCAGGTCTAGCTCCACGCGCTGGAAAATGCTCTTCCAGGCCGAGGGAACCGTGATGCCGCTGATGGCACCGGGCCGGCCATCGCGGTTGAGCATCATGACGATGTTCTGCAACTCGCCCGCATGCCGTTCGGCAAAGGCGAACGCTCCCTTCCTGCCCAGTTCCTCCGCGCCGAAGGCCACCATCATGATGGTGCGGCGAGGCCGCGCGCCGGACCTGGCCAGCAGGCGCATCGCTTCCATCATGCTGGCCACGCCGGCGCCATTGTCGGCGGCGCCCGTGCCGCCATCGTAGCTGTCCAGGTGAGCGCCGATCAGCACGATTTCCTCCGGCTTGTCCGTGCCGGGAATTCGTGCCACGACGTTGTGGTACGTCACGGGGCCGGGATAAAACCAGTTGCGGATGTCAAACTCGAGGGTGACGGCTTCGCCACGGACGAGGCGCTGGCGGATATCGGCATACTGGGGCGCGGCCAGCTTGATGTCCGGCAGGGCCGGCAGGGTTTCCCAGGTGGTGGGCGCGGCGGAAGCGCAGTACAGGGGCTCTTCGCCGGATTGCACGGTGCCCAGGGCGCCTGCCGCCAGCAGCAGCCGGGTGATGGCCTTCGGTTGGTGTAGGAATTCTCCGTCGCGGCCGGTGCCGCCGCTGTCGCCGCCGATCAATACCCATTTATCCTTGAACTGCCCGGCGCGCGCCTGCGCCTCTTCCAGGGTGGCCGGTCCCACCATGGCCAGGCCCTGCTGCACGCCGCGGGTGCCTGCCGTGTAGGCCGGCGTCGCCATGCGCAAGGGCTGCGCGACGGGCGTGAGCATGCGCGCCGCCCAGGGGCCGCGATTGAAGCCCAGCGGCATCTGGCCCGCTTCTTCCAGTTCGGCCTGCACGCCCCATTGCCGCAGTTGCATGTGCGCCCACTGCGAGGCATGCGTGTAGGCGTCGCTGCCGGCCATGCGGCCGCCGAAGCGGTTGCTCAGGATATCGAGCCAGTCCATGACGCGCGGCTCGCCGGTTCCCAGCGCCACGATACGCCGTGCCGTGGCGTCGGGCGACGGCGACGGCGTGCCGGCCAGCGAGACATCCCTGCCGGACAGGGCGGACAGGAAGGCGGGCAGGCGTCCTTGCTGGCGTGCCGCCAGTGCCAGGTCCAGCTTGGCGGAGCGGTAGCGCGCATCCTGGCGCACCAGCGTCTCGTAGGCGCGCAGCACGCCTTCCATCCCCGCCAAGTCGCTGGCCGGCCGGTCGCTGGCCAGGTGCGGCTGCCGGATCTGCAAGGCCATCACGCTGGCCAGGTACTGGAAGCCGGCCGCCTCGCGCATCGCGGCGGCGGGCGCGAGATCGAGCCAGCTTTCCAGCGGACTGGCCGCCAGCGTGAGGTCGGGAACGGCCGCTATCCATGCCGCGAGCCAGGCGCCGTCGCGCCGCGACACGCCCAACGGGTCCTGCTGCGCATCCAGCGCCATCTGCACGACGCGGGCGCGCTCGGCCGGCGTGGAAGGGCCGCGCGCGGCCTCGCTGTGCGCTGCGGCGGGCGACAGCGCAGGCGGCATATACGGCGCCTGGAGGCGCGTGCCGGTGACCGGCTTGGGTTCGTTCTCGTCCGTCTCGACCAGGCGCGTGCCGCTCAGCGCGTCGCCGTGCGCCTGCAGGGTCCAGCGTATCGTCACGTCGGTGCTGGTCTCCTTGCCGTTGCGGCCCGTGCTGACGCGCTGGCCGGCGTGGCGGAACACGGCGCCGCCAGGGACTGGCGTGCCCTGCACCTGGCGCGGCGACGTGAGCTGGCCTTGCTCGTCGAGCCAGGCGATGCTTGCCGTCAGGCGGCCGCCGTCCGCGCGGATGTCGAGCATGCCCGTGTCGATCAGGTCGGCCGTTACGCCGTTATTCGTCGTGCTGCCGGTCGCCGTCTGGAAACGCCAGTGGCCGGCAAGCGCGTGCGCCTGGGCATACAGGGTGCCGGGCAGCGCGGCGGCGAGCAGGCAGCTGGCGTAAATGAGGGGGGGAAGCGAGAGGGGGCGCAACGGCTGCATGGTTGTCCTTGTCGTGTTTTTCTCCCGGCTGGAGTGAAAAACAGTATGCGGATAACCAGCTTGTCATGATGCTATTTTCCGACCAAGGCCGGGATTTGCGGCCTGAAGGCGTGGAAGAGCGTGTTGAGTGTGCCGGGAAACCTCATCCGACTGTTTGCATCGGATGAGGTTGGTGCGGCATGGGGCTTATTTGGCGAACGCCTGCGCCGCCGGCGTGACCGTCACCGCCGATGCGGGGATGCCCAGCTTCATCGCGCCGATGACCTTGTCTTCGTCGAGCAAGGCTTGCGGCTTGTTGCCGTCGTACTTGATGGGAGAAAACGCGTCGCTGACCAGCTTATCCTTCAAGCCGGCCCCGTCCTTGGCGACGATCACCACGGACAGGTTCTTCGCCGACAAGTGCTGGCCGATGGCGCGGTTGACGTCTTGTACCGTCAGCTTGGCCAGGCCGTCACGCATCAGCTTGGTGAACTCGGGCGTGCCGTACCATTGCGAATCGAGCGCGTAGCCCAGCTGCTGGTTTTGCGTCGAGGTCATGACGAAGACATTCTTCATCAGGTAGTCGCGCGTGGTGGCGAAGTCTTCCTGCGTCAGGCCGTTGTCGACCAGCTTGCCCAGTTCCGTCAGGGCCACGCGCAGGGCGAAGTGCGCATTGTCCGGCGCCACGGGGCGGATCCAGATCTCGAACAGCTGCGCCTTGCGGCCCAGGTTCGGGTCCGGGAAGAACTGGTACATGCCGCGTGGGAAGGCTTCGATATACGCGTAATCGCCATAGTTCATGCCGCGGATCTCGCGGATGCGCTGGTACAGGTAGGAATTCGAGGCGCGGTGCTCGCCCAGCCACGTCTTTGCCAGCCACAGGGCGGGGAAGTCCGGGTGCGTGCGCGTCACGTCCAGCGGCAGGCCGAACGAGATGGCCGTGGCGCGCGTGTTTTTCTCGATGATTTCCACTTCCAGCCCGTTCGCCTTGCGGCCCACGGGTTTTGCCGTGGCCGGCAGGCCGGGTCCGGCTGGCAGCTTGCCCAGCGCCTGCGTCAGCGACGCCGTCATGGCGTCCGACACGTCGCCGGAGATCCCCACCTTGACGGCGCCTTGCGCATACGCCGTTTTCCAGAACTGTTTCACGTCGTCCAGGGTGATGGCGTCGATGCCGGCCACCGTGCCCAGCACGGGGTGGCCGTACGGCGTGCCCGCGTAGACGTTGGTTTGCAGGCGCTCCTTGGCGAATTCCTCTTCGTTATTGTCCTTCAGGTCCAGCAGCAGCGCGTTCTTCTGCGCATCCTTCAGGCGGCGGAAGTCGTCTTCGCGGAAACCGGGCGACAGCAGCAGGGGCAGGGCGATGGCGTTGAACTGGCTCCAGTTATCCTTGTGGATGGAACCCGTAAACGTCGTCATTTCCTTGTCCGTCTGCTGGGAAAAGCTGCCGGCCAGCGGGAACAGGGCCTGGTTGACTTCGTCGATCTTGCGCTCGGACGAGCCACCCGACGCGACCATGGACGCCGTCAGCGCGGCCAGGCCTTCCTTGCCTTGCGGGTCTTGCGCGGAACCGGCCGTAAACAGCAGCTTGTAGCGGATTTGCGGCAGCGCCGACTTTTGCACCAGCATGTCGAACTTCGCGGTCGAGGCGGCCGGCAGCAGGCTGGCCAGTGTCGGCGTGGTGGCGATGGCCGCTGCCATCGGCGCGTTCGACAGGGTGGTGACGACCAGGCCTTCGTCCGTCAGGTACTTGCGCGCGGCCGCCTGCAGGTCGGCCGGCGTGAGCGTGTCGATCAGGCGGTAGTACTGGTTGATGGTGGCGTAGGAGCGGTCGAAGTGCACGAAGGAAGCCAGGGTGCCGGCGATCTGCTCCGTGTTGTCCAGGGTGCGGATCAAGCCGTATTTTTCCGCCGACTTGGCGTCAGCCAGGTCTTTCTCGCTGACGGGCGTGTCGCGCAGCCGGGCCACGGTGCGCAGGATCGCATCGCGCACGTAGACGGCGTCGTCGATGTTTTTCACGCGCGCGCCGATCACGGCCAGGGTCGGGTCGACGCGGTCCGGCGTCATGTCGAACAATTGGTCGACCTTCTGCTCGTCCTGCACCAGGCGCTTGTACAGCGGCGAGGTGCGGCCGAACGACAGCGACAGCAAGGTCGCCAGAGCGGCCTGGTCCTTGTCCTTCACGGAGAATGCGGGCGCATGGAAGCCGACGGCCACCCATGGCAGGGTCGGCGTGGGCCAGGCCACGTGCTTGTAGACGGGGCCGCGCGAGGTCGGTTCCACGGGCACGGCCGCCTGCTGCTTGCCGCGCTGCCAGGCGCTCCAGTATTTTTCCACCAGGGCGATGGCTTTTTGCGGCTCCACGTCGCCGGCGATGATGATGGTGGTGCGCTCGGGACGGTACCAGCGGTCGAAGAAGATCTTCGAATACGCATACTGGTTCGGCATGTCTTCGATGTCCTGGATGAAGCCCATCGTCGTGTGCTTGTAGGTATGCGTCGTGTAGGCGCTGTCGCGCATCACCTCGAACAGTTTCGAGACGGGGTTGGCGCTGTTCTTGTTGTATTCACCCAGCACGGCCCGCGATTCCGTCTTGAACGCGTCTTCCGCATAGTCCAGGTGCTGGAAGCGGTCCGCTTCCACCTTCAGCACGGTTTCCAGGTCATCCTTGGCAAACGTCGTGTGGTAGTTGGTCAGGTCGTCGCTCGTGTAGGCGTTCTGGCGCGCGCCGGCCTTGGTGATGATGGACTGGTATTTTTCCGGCGGATAGGCCTTGGTGCCACGGAACATCATATGTTCGAAGAAATGCGCGAAGCCGGACTTGCCCGGCTCGACTTCATTGCGCGAGCCCGTCTGCACGGGGATCTGCAGCGAGACGATATTCGGGAAACCCGTCGGCACGATGATGATCTTCAAGCCGTTGGCCAGGGTTTTTTCCGTGGCCTTGAACGGCAGCAGGTCGGCCTGGGCAGCGGCCGCGCTGCTGGCGGCTGGCGTTTTTTGCGGCGCGGCGGCCAGGTTGGACGAGGCCATGGCCGACAGGGCCAGGGCGAACGCGGGTAATAAGGGCATGATTCTTGACACGAAGGCTCCTTCTTTTTTTGGAATGTGGAAAGTGCAACGCCACAGCATAGAATATTCGCGCCGCCGTGCATAGGGGCAGGGCGCCGCGGGCACCATGGGGCGGTGGCGGGTGTGCTGCAGGCGGCATGGCGCCGCGTGGCGGCAGGCAGGGAATCAGGTGAGCGTCGTTTCCGGCAGGCTGATGCGGTTGCGGCCCAGGTGCTTGGCGCGGTACAGGGCGCAGTCGGCCGTGTGGATCAGCTGCCCCAGTTCCGTGCCCGCGCCGGGCAGGGCCGTGGCGGCGCCGATGCTGACGGTGACGCAGGCGCCGTCGGCGCGCTTGCGCGGCAATTGCAGGCGTTCCACGCGCCGGCGGATGCGTTCGGCCACGATGGCCGCGCCCTTGAGCGACTGGTTCGGCAGGATCACGGCAAACTCTTCGCCGCCATAGCGGGCCACCAGGTCATTCGTGCGCATTTCGCTGGCGACGGCGCCAGCCACCTTGCGCAGGCACAGGTCGCCGCCCTGGTGGCCGTGGTTGTCGTTGTACTCCTTGAAGTTGTCGACATCGACCATCAGCAGCGACAAGGGCTGCTGCTGGCGCTGGGCGCGCTGCCACTCGGCGTGGATGGTGTCGTCGAAGCAGCGCCGGTTCGCCAGGCCCGTCAGGCCGTCGCGCGTGGCCAGGCGTTCCAGCGCCACTTGCGCGCGCTTTTCATCGGTCATGTCGCGCAGGGTCTCGACGACGGCGACCAGTTCGCCGCTATTGCCGAAAATGGGACTGGCATCGACGGCCAGGTAGCGCCGGCGTCCCGTGCGCGGCATGTCGCACCAGTTTTCGGCGCACAGATTGTCGCCCGTGCTGCCGCGGTACGGTTGCTGTTCCAGCAGGGCGCGCGCGTCGCCGGCATGGCCGGCCAGCAGCAGGTCGGCCAACGTGGCGCGCTGGTCGGTGTAAAAGCAGCGTCCAGGCTGGCGCGTGCCCAGTACTTCGGCGGCGGGCACGCCGGTCAGTTGCTCGCAAGCACGGTTCCAGATCATCAACTTGCCGTGCACGTCGAGCACGAAGGTCGGCACGACCAGCAATTCCATCATTTTGACGGCGAAGCCCTGGGCTTCTCCATAGGGTGAGGCGCTGGCGTGTGCGTGGCTGTCCGGCATGAAAGCGTCCTTGTAGGGCGTGAAAGGGGCTGGCTCGATGGCCATGATGCAGCGTGGCGGGCGGTAAGTGTTGATATTGAGCAATATTCGTCAATGCTGGCTGGCAGTATCGTCCGGCGCTGGCGCCAGCGGCAAGGTCAGCTGCAAGGTGGTGCCGCCGCCAGTGCGGCTGTCGATGTGCAGGCGGCCGCCGGCGCTGGCCAGGCGTTCGTGCATGCCGGACAGGCCGCAGCCCAGGCGCGTGCTGGCCGGCATGCCGGCGCCGTTGTCGCTGATGCACAATTCGAGCGTGGCCGCATGCCGGCGCAGCGCCACTTGCACGCGGCTGGCCTGCGCATGGCGGGCGATATTGGCCAGCGCTTCCTGCAGCGCGTGGTACAGCAGCACATCGTGCATGCCGGCGGCGCCATCGGCCAGCGCAGCGTCGCAGGCGCACTCGCAGGCGATGCCCGTGCTGCGGGAAAACTCGGCCAGCAGGGTGTCGAAGGCGGCCCGCAAGCCGTGCCCGAGGGCTGGCGGATGCAGGTCGTGGATGACGCAGCGCAAGGCAGCGATGCTCAGGTCCACATTGTGCGAAATCAGGGCCAGCTTCTGTGCCAGCAGCGGCGCCGTGCCGGACGCGCTGGTCTGCAGCATGGACAGGTCGATCTTCAGGGTCAGCAAATGCTGGCCCAGGTCGTCGTGGATGTCGCGCCCGATGCGCAGGCGTTCCTGCAGGCGCGCCTTTTGCTGCTCACCGGCCATGCGGCGTTGCTCCGCGCCTGCGCGCCCCTGCTCCTGCAGGTGCAGGCGCACGGCCAGGCGATGCTGGCGCCACAGCAGCAGGGCGGCCAGCACGCCGAGGAAAATGGCGCAGGCTGTCATGAGGTTCAGGGGCGTGGTTTCCAGCGCCAGCGGTTCGCCGGCCTGGCCCGCATGCAGGGACAGGCCGGCGCCCGCCGCCAGGCAGGCAAGAATGACCAGGCGGACCGGCAGGCGTGTGCTGTGTTGCATCATCTCCTCGCTTCCCGAATGTTTTCCAACAGGCAATGCTCTTACAGAAAATATATTAGCTTGGGGTTATTTATATTGTCTAAACGCAAAAACTACGCAGATAGGCGTGCCGTTGTTGGCTTCCTGGCCGCCTTTTCGCCGCGCCGTGCGGCCTGTCGCTGTGCCGGGCGCGGCATTTGCACGAAAAATGTCGTGGCGGCATATAATAGAGGGTTGTCAATCGGCTTTGCGGCCCCGGCCTCGTGTATTGCGCCGTGCGCGTCCATGCGCCCGCCTTGCGCGGCGGCGCCAGCCAGCTCTTAGGAAATACAGTGACTTATAGCATTAAAGAGATTTTTTACACCCTGCAGGGTGAAGGCGCGCACGCGGGCCGTCCGGCCGTGTTTTGCCGCTTTTCCGGCTGCAATCTGTGGACGGGGCGCGAAAGCGACCGATCGACGGCCGTGTGCCAGTTCTGCGACACGGATTTCGTCGGCACCGATGGCGAACTGGGCGGCAAGTTCAAGACGCCGGCCGAGCTGGCCGCGCTGATCGACAGCCTGTGGCCCACCAGCTATCCTGCCAGCAAGTACGTGGTATTTACGGGCGGCGAACCGCTGCTGCAGCTCGATGCGGCCCTGATCGATGCCATGCACGCGGTGGGTTTTACCATCGCCATCGAAACCAATGGCACCTTGCCCGTGCCGCCGGGCGTGGACTGGATCTGCGTCAGCCCGAAGATGGGTTCCACGCTGGTCGTGCACAAAGGTAATGAAATCAAGGTGGTGATACCCCAGTTCCAGCAAGACCTGGCCGCCTACGAAGGGCTCGATTTCGAGAACTTCTTCGTCCAGGCGATGGATGGCCCCCTGGCCGCGCACAACATGCGGCTGGCCATCGAGACGTGCAAAAGCAACCCGAAGTGGAAGCTGAGTCTGCAAACCCATAAACTCCTGCAAATTCCTTAATTAGGTAGTATTAATACAACAATATGCTGACTATCACACGCAAGCTCGAATTCGACGCGGGCCACCGCATTCCCGACCATAAAAGCCAGTGCCGCAACCTGCACGGCCACCGCTACACGGTGGAAATCACGCTGGTCGGCAAGGTCATCGAAGCGGAAGGCAATTCCGACAATGGCATGATCATGGACTTTTCCGACGTCAAGACCCTGGCCAAGCAGCACCTGGTCGATGTCTGGGACCACGCCTTCCTCGTCTACGAGAAAGACACGGCCGTGCGCGACTTCCTGGCCAGCCTGCCTGACCACAAGACCGTCATCATCGACCGCATTCCCACGGTGGAAAACCTGGCGCGCATCGCCTTCGAGATCCTCAAGGCGGCGTTTACCGACCACTTCGGCACGGGCTTGCACCTGCATAAACTGGTGCTGCACGAAACGCCGAACTGCTGGGCAGAAGTGACCGATGACTGACATGCCTGACAGCGCCGCGCCAGCCGTGAATGCGGACGACGCGCGCTACATGCAGCTGGCCCTGGAACAGGCCCGGCACGCGTGGGACCTGGGCGAAGTGCCCGTGGGCGCCGTCGTCGTCAAGGATGGCGAAGTGATCGCCGTGGGCTACAACCAGCCCATCGGCCGCCACGACCCCACTGCGCACGCGGAAGTCATGGCCTTGCGCGCGGCCGCCGAAAAGCTGGGCAACTACCGGCTGCCCGGCTGCGAGCTGTACGTGACCCTGGAGCCGTGCGTGATGTGCTCGGGCGCCATGCTGCATGCGCGCCTGGCCCGCGTGGTGTATGGCGCGGGCGACCCGAAGACGGGCGCCTGCGGCTCCGTGCTGAACCTGTTCGAGCAGCCGGCCCTGAATCACCAGACGGCCATCGCGGGCGGCGTGCTGGCCGACGAGTGCGGCGCCTTCCTGCGGCGCTTCTTCGCCGAGCGCCGCCGCGCGCAGGCGGAAGCGCGCAAGTTGGCCCAGCCGTCTGCCTGACGTCAGTCAAGGCGGGCAGGGCAGCGAGGCCTTGCCACTGCGCCTTGCCACATGCCAGCCCATCCGGCTGGCATTTTTCATAACTGTTGCGAAATAACATCTGTCTAGACCACTTTGCCATTCTCAAATGAGAATGATTCGTGTTACAGTGTTGTTTTCGCCAGCAAACTTCCCTTGCGCATCGTCATCGATCCAGGTTCAAGAGCCAGCCTTCACTCTTCCACCGGATCATCATGACTACAGTGCTTCTGCAGCGCTCCGCTGCGCCCGTCGTATCCCCCGTTCCTGCCCGCCGCCATAACCTGGTGCTGCGCGCCGCCTTGCTGGGTTTGTTTGCTGCCCCCATGCTGCCGGCCGTCGCGCAAAACGCCGCCATCAATGCGGGCACGGCCGCCCAGGAACCGGCCAGGCTGCCCGTCTTCCCGGAAATCGTCGTCAATGCCAAGCAGGACTACGAGCGCCGCGCCGGCACCAAGACGGTCATCACGAGCGAAGACCTGGAACGCCGCGGCGTGATGGACATGGGCGGCATCGTGCGCTATCAGCCATTGATCAGCACGCCAATGGCGGCATCGGGCGCCGGCAGCGTGTGGGATGGTTCGGGCAACACGGGCTACAACATCCGCGGCATGGAAGGCAACCGGGTCAGCCTGGACGTGGACGGCATTTCGCTGCCGGACGCGGCGCCGAAGCCGGATGGCACCACCTTGAACGCCTTCGGCACGGGCCGTGACTATTTTGATCCTGACACCTTCCGCGAAGTGCGCATCGACTCGGGCACCACGGCCGCCAGCGGCGCCAATCCTGGCCTGGGCGGCAGCGTGGCTTTCATCACCAAGTCGCCCGAGGATTACCTGGGGGTAGGCGTGGACCATTACGTGGCCTACAAATATGGCCGCGCCACGGCCGACCGCAGCAATGCGCATACCTTGACGGGTGCCGCCAAGATCGGCGCCAGCCTGCAGGGCCTGGCCGTGTACGTGCACCGCGATGGCGAGCAGACGGACAGCCGCGGCAGCGCCCCCGTCAATCCGGATGACTGGCATTCGAACGCCTTGCTGTCGAAGCTGGTGTGGGCCTTGCCGGGCGAACAAAAGCTGGACTTGACGGTCGACATGTTCGAGCGCAAGAACAAGCGCGATCTGCGCAACAAGGTCAGCACGTATTACCCGACCGGCGTGCAGCAGGATTCCACCACCAAACGCACGCGCGTCAGCCTGGGCCACGACGTGGCGCTGAAGGACTTCGCCCTGTTCGACCGCCTGACGTCGAAAGTGTATCTGCAGAATGCGAAAATCGATGACCAGACGCAAGGCCGCTACACCTTCGGCAGTCCGTCGCAGCGCACCATCGACACCAGCTTCAAGAATGACAGCATCGGCCTGACGTCGGAAGCGACCAAGCAGCTCAACGCCGACAACGCGCTGCTGTACGGCGTGCAGCTGGAGCAGGCCAAATCGCGCCGGCCATGGGTGGAGGACCGCACCATCATCGCCACGGGCGTGCACCAGATCACGCGCAAGAACCGCATGGCCGACATGGACAGCACCAAGGTGGCCGTGTACGTGCGCGACGACTACAGTTTTGACGTGGGCGGCAAGAAAGCCGTGCTGACGCCGGGCCTGCGCGCCGACTATCGCAAGCTGGAGCCGAAAAACCTGCAAAACTATGTCATCGCCGTGCCCAATGCCGCCAAGGAAGTGCGCAAGGAAAGCGATACCTATTTCACGCCGAGCCTGAGCCTGTCCGTGGAAGTGCTGCCGCAACTGAACGCCTACGCCACCGTGACGCGCGGCACGCGCCTGCCGACGGCGGCCGAGCGCACGGGCACCTACGATTCCTTCAGCTACACGGGCACGGGCACCGGTTATGCCGTGCTGGGCAATGCGAATCTGCGCAAGGAAACCAGCCAGGCCTATGAGCTGGGCCTGAAGGGCGACATCGTCAAGGGCTTGAGCATGCACGCTTCCGTCTACCAGACGCAATACAAGAATATGATCGAGTACGTGGCGCAGGAAGATGATCCCGTCAACTTCCCCACCATCGTGCAAGGCCTGTTCCGCCCTGAAAACATCGGCGACGCGCGCACCTGGGGCGGCGAGCTGAGCTTGCGCGCGGAACTGGGCGCCTGGTCGCCCGCCATGCAGGGTTACCGCGTCGACCTGGCCACGGGCGTGGCCAAGGGCCGCTCCTTCAATACCCAGACGGGCGAGAGCGGCGGCCTGGCCTCGGTGGGACCGGCCAAGACGGCGCTGACCTTCGGCTACGACCATGCGAACCAGCTGTTCGGCATGGAACTGACGGCCCTGCATGCAGGCGAGAAACAGGCGCCGAACGACCTGTTGATGGGCACGACCGCGCCGCGCTACAAGGTGCCGTCGTACACCATCTTCGACTTGTCGACGTACTGGAACGTGCACAAGAACGCCAAGATCATTGTCGGCGTGTACAACTTGACGGACCGCAAGTACTGGGATTACGCCGCCGCGCGCAGCCTGGCCGCCGGCACCACGGCCGCCAACCGCGCCGAGATCGAGCGCTATGCCAAGCCGGGCCGCAACGTCGCCGCCAGCCTCAGCATCAATTATTGATTTGTACCGGGGAGGGGCGCCTGCCCCTCTTTTTATCCATGTTTGATTGAATGGTCTCTCTATGAAGTTATCCAAACTCGTTCTATCCCTGCTAGGCAGCCTGCTGATTGCAAACGCATATGCGGCCCCAGCCACTTTGGCGGAACGCTGGTCCACCTTGCGCGCGGAGCAGCCGAAGCTGCAGATCCGCGACGCGGCGCGCGCGCTGGGTGTCTCGGAAGCGCAATTGCTGGCAACCAATATCGGCAATGGCGTCACGCGCCTGCAGGCCGACGGCAACCAGCCGCGCGAAATCATGCGCGCCGCGCTGGACCTGGGCGTGGTGCAAGCCATTACGCGCAATGAAAACGGCGTCATCGAAACGACGGGCACTGCCAGCAAGTTCAAGCAGGCGGGCGACAAGTCGGAACAGGCCGATGCGAAGCAGGATCCGGAAACGGAAGCGCGCCAGCGCAATATCGCCGGCGGCTACCTGGGCGGCCAGATCGACCTGCGCTTCCATTTTGACAACTGGAAATATGCGTTTGCCGTGGTCCAGCCCGGTCGTGACGGCAAGCCCACGCGCAGCCTGCAATTCTTCGACGCCAACGGCACGGCCGTGCACAAGATTTATTTGCGCAACGAGCCGGGCGTGGCCGTCTACGACAAGCTGGTGGCCGCCTTCCGCATGCCGCAGCAAAGCGCGGAGCTGAACGTGCTGGCCGTGGCGCCGAAAGCGGCGGAAAAACCCGATAGCGAGATCGACGTCAAGGAATTCCAGCTGGCCTGGAAGGACATGACGGACGTGCACCAGTTTGCGCAAATCATGCGCGAATTCCACCTGTCGCGCGAACAGGCGCTGCGCCTGGCGCCGGCCGGCGTGGTCGAGCGCGTGACGCCCCAAGCGCTGCGCACCTTGCTGGAAAACGCGGCGAAGAACAAGGTCGCCATCATGGTCTTCCTGGGCAATGACGGCTTGACGCAGATCTACAGCGGCAAGATCGAAAAAACCATGGCCGCCGGCGGCTTCTTCAACGTGCTGGACCCGGACTTCAACCTGCACATCCGCGACACCGCCCTGCGCAGCGGCTGGGTCGTCAAGCGCGGCGGCGTGACATCCGTGGAATTCTTCGATAACGACGGCACGCAAGTGGTCTCCTTCTTCGGCGTGCGCGAGCGCGGCAAGCCGCAGCCGCAAAGCTGGGTGGACCTGGCCGATTCCTTGCCAAAAGCCAAGTAAGCAGCGTCGCTGACATGGCAGTGTTGCCGCCCGGCGTAACGGTGCGGCAACACTTCAGTGTGGGTGCCGCGTGCCGGCCTCATGTCTGAAGCACAATAGTGGTATGCTGATTCCAAGGCCGCAGCGATCGTGCCTGCGTGCTGGTTCCTGGAAGAGAGGCAATCATGGCAACCATCATGGCGAACGGCCTCAACATAGCCTATGAAAGCCACGGCGATCCCGACGATCCGTGCGTGATGCTGGTGATGGGCCTGGGCATGCAGCTGATCGCCTGGCCCGCCGACTTTGTCGAAGGCATCGTCGAGCAGGGCTTTCGGGTGGTGCGCTTCGACAACCGCGACAGCGGCCTGTCGAGCAAGATGGCGCTGGCGGGCAAGCCCTATTTGCCGCTGGCCTACGTGAAAAACCTGCTGGGCTGGCCCCTGAAAACATCCTACACCCTGAACGACATGGCGGAGGACGCGCTGGGCTTGCTGGCGGCCCTGCGCATCGCCCAGGCGCACGTGATCGGCGTGTCCATGGGCGGCATGATCGCGCAAGTGATGGCGGCGCGCGCGCCGCAGCAGGTGCTCAGCCTGACCTCCATCATGTCGAGCAGCGGCCGGCGCGGTTTGCCCGGTCCCACGCGGGCGGCGCGCAACGCCTTATTGCAACGTCCGAAACGCAATGCCAGCCGCGCCGAACTGATGGCGCACATGGCCGCCACCGTGCGCGTCATCGGCAGTCCTGCCTATCCCGTGTCGGAAAGATTGCTGTACCAGCGCATCGAAGCGGCGCTGGAGCGGGGCAGTTGCCCGGAAGGCGTGGCGCGGCAAATGGTCGCCATCGCCGCGTCGGGCGAACGCACGGCCTTGCTGCCCAGCATCACGTGCCCGGCGCTGGTGATCCATGGCGCGGCCGATCCCCTGATCCCCGTCGCTTGCGGCATCGATACGGCCGCGCTGATCCCCGGTGCCCGGCTGGAAGTCATCGAGGGCATGGGGCATGACATGCCGCCCCAGCTGATCGAGCGCCTGCTCGCCTTGATCGATGTGCATCTGCAAGGTAAGATGGCGCCCCAGATGCGCTCCCAGCCAGCCTAGGCGCGCCCACCATTTTTTGAAGGCTTGGGCATATTTTGAAGACACCTGAGATTGGCATCGCCATCGTCGCGCCGGGCGGTGCAGCGCCCGACGAGGCGGCCTTGGCGCGCGGCATCGCCCGCCTGCGGGCGCAAGGCGCCACCGTCCACAATTACTACGACCCCGAGCACACCTTCCAGCGCTTCGGCGGCACGGACGCGGGCCGTCTGGCGCAGCTTGACGCGGCGGCAAGCGACCCGACCGTGCAAGTCGTGCTCGCCTTGCGCGGCAGCTATGGCATCAGCCGCCTCCTGCCCGAGATCGATTTTGAACGCATGGCGGACAGCGGCAAGCTGTTCGTCGGCTACAGCGACTTCACGGCCTTCCACATGGGTCTGATGGCGAAAGCGGGCCGCGCCAGCTTTGCCGGCCCCATGATCTGCGACGATTTCACGCGTGAAGAGGTGGAGCCGTTCACGCTGGACCAGCTGTGGTCGTGCCTGGAAGGTCCCGCGCACACGGTGACGGGCGTGGCACAAGGCAATCCGCACGTCGAAGTGACGGGGAAATTATGGGGCGGCAACCTGGCCATGCTCGTGCATCTGCTGGGCACGCCATATTTTCCTCACATCGATGGCGGCATCCTGTTCCTGGAAGACGTCAACGAACACCCGTACCGGGTCGAGCGCATGCTGCTGCAATTGCTGCACGCGGGCGTGCTGCAGCGCCAGCGGGCCGTGGTGCTCGGCGACTTTTCCGCCTATAAATTGAGTCCCATGGACAAGGGCTACGATTTCGACGCCATGCTGGCCTATGTGCGCCAGCGCTCGCCCGTGCCCGTGCTGACGGGGCTGGAGTTCGGCCATATCCGCCGCCGCGTCACCTTGCCGTTCGGCGGGCAGGCACGGTTGCAATCGGATGCGGCCGGCTTCACCCTGCAGGTGACGGACTACCCCACCTTGTCGCGCCCCTGAACGCCGCCTTGGACTCCGTGCGCGCCAAGCCCGGCAGGCTGCTGCAGCTCGATGTGCTGCGCGGCATCGCCGTGTTTGGCATTTTGCTGGTGAATATATGGGGCTTTGCCTGGGGCACCATTTCCTTGCGTTACGGCACCTTGCCGGCGCAGCCGCCCGTGTTCGACCAGCTTGTGATCTTCCTCGTGGCGGCACTGGCGCAATTCAAGTTCTATCCCGTCTTCGCCTTTTTGTTCGGTGCCGGCTTTGCCCTGCAGACACGTTCCCTGCAGCGCCAGCTGGGCGGCTGGGAGCAGGCGCAAGCGGCATATGCACGCCGCCTGCGCTGGCTGCTGGTGGCTGGCTTGCTGCATGGTTTCCTCATCTGGAGCGGCGACGTGCTGACCTCGTATGCGGTCGCCGGCATGTTGATCCTGCCATTGGCGGGGGCGCGGCTGAGCCGCGTGCGCAACCGCGCCTGGCTGGTGGCGGGCGGCTTCCTGCTGTTCATGTGTTTGCTGATCCCCGTCGGGCAGCAGGGCGGCGTGGCGGATACGGCAAAGGACCTGCAAGGCTTTGCCGCCCGCTTTGCCGTGTACACGCAAGGCAGCGCCTGGGCCGTGGCCAGGCTGCGCGCCAACGATTTCCTCGTCTCGCTGCTGTACGCCGTCGTCATGCTGCCGCACATCATCGTGCTGTTCCTGCTGGGCATACTCTCCGTGCGCTGTGGCTGGCTGACGCGGCCGCAGCGCCACCGGCGCGTGTGGCGCTGGGTGCGGGGCGTAGGGCTGGGCGTGGGACTGCCGTTCAATTTGCTGGCCGCCGCCGCCATCGCCTTGCAAGTTGCCGACCCGTATCAGCAAGTGTTCGATGCGCCCCTGTTCGAGGCGGCCATGTTTGCCGGCGGACCCGTGCTGGCGGCCGGCTACGTGGCGGCGCTGATGCTGGCCGGGCCGTTCATGCTGCGCTGGCTGGCCGCGTGGCTGGCGCCTGTGGGGCGCATGGCACTAAGCAACTATTTGTTGCAATCGGTGATCGGTACCTGGCTGCTGCAGGGCTGGGGCCTGGGCTGGGGAGCCACGCTGCGTCCGGCCGAGATGCTGGGGCTGGCCGTGCTGATGATGGCGGCGCAAGTCGTGCTCAGCCGATACTGGCTCAGATACTTCCGGCAAGGGCCCATGGAGGCGCTGTGGCGCCGGCTGGCGCGGCTGCCTTAGTTTCTTCATGCGTCGCTGCCCCAGTCGAACGCGCTTTGCGCCGCGGCCGGTGGCGCGGCCTTGGCCTTGGCGGACGGCACCAGGGGATTGTCGACGGCATGCCATTCAAATAACTCGGTATCGAGCATGCAGGTGCGCGCCACATGCAGTGCTTGTTCCGGGGGCAATGCGGGGTCGAGCCAGCGCTGCGCGTCTTCGCGGCTGACGGCAACGGGGCGCCGGTCGTGGATATCGACCATGCCGCCCAGGCTGTCTGCCGTCACCAGCACGAAGCCCGCTTCCTCGCGGCTGTGCCGGTACGGGCCGAACTGGGCCAGTACCAGCAGGAACAGGCGCGCGCGATCCTTGCGGTGGATATGCCATGGCTGCTTCGCGCCTTTTTCGCCCGTCCATTCATACCAGCCATCGACGCAGACGATGCCGCGTCCCGCGCGCAGCAACGGCTTCCAGTAGGCGCCGGCCAGTTTTTCCAGGCGCGCATTGATGGCGATGGGGATTTTTTTCTTGCCGGGCGCCGGCGTGGCCTGTGCGGCCCAGGCGGGGCGGTAGCCCCAGAAGACGTCGTCGACGCGGTGCACGCCATCGTCGATATGCAGCACGGGCCGGTACGTGCCGGGTGCGACATTCAGGTGCGGCTCGGCCTCGCTGTCGAACACCGCGTCGGTCCAGCCGAAAGACGACGCCAGCACGCGCGCCGTGTCATTTTGATCGAATCGTCCACACATGGCGGAATCATACCCGATCGCCTGGCGGCACGGGCGCGGCGACCGGCCTTTTCGTGAGTGTGGTCAAACGTACAGACAGTGGCGGCCGCAAGGTGCACAGTGGAGCCAGTCAGATCCCTGACGCTTCTTGCCTCGGAGGAAATATGCCTTTTGAAAATCCCACCATCCACAAAGGTTTTACCATCAGCGCCACGGCCAGCCAGCGCCGTGACGGCCGCTGGGTCGGTTCCTACGTGAGCCAGAACCAGGCGTGCGGCGCGTATGCCGATACCTGCGATTACGACGATTGCAGCAATGAAAAAGAGGCGCAGCAACTGGCCTTGTCGGTAGGCTGGCGCCTGGCCGATGGCGCGCAGATGCGTTGAGGCAGTTTTTGCCGGGGCTGCTTTATTGCTTGCGCCGTAAGGCCAGCAGCAGGCCCGCCAGTGGAAAGAGCAGGGCGGCACCCAGGCGCACGGAAGTCAGCGAGGCGATTTCCGCGCCCAGCACATGTGGCAAGGCCAGCAGCAGTAACGGCGCCGGCACGGCGACGGCAAAGAAAAACAGATACCACGAATGACCATTCTTCCTGGCCAGCAAGGCGATCAGCGCACAGCCGACGAGGAAGACCAGCGGTAAATTGACAAATTCCATGGTGTTGAGTGTGATCGAGGAAAGCGCGTGATTATACGCGCCGCCCTTGGCGTCAGGATCGCCTTGCCCTTCTTTAATTGCCAACCAAGTTCGGCGGCTGCGGCGTCGCTTTGCCGCCGACAGGCAAGTCCGCCGGCAACAGCGCCTTGATGGCGCCGTTATAGATAATTTCCTGCGCGTATGCCGACGCTTCGATCAGGGCCGCGTGCACGGACTTGAAACTGCTGGCCGTCTCGATCAGCACGGGCTTGGCATACACTTGCTGCGTGTCGCCGCGCTTGCTGATCAAGATCATGCCCCGGTAGCGCCCATCCTTCTCCAGCGCCCCCGCCACATGAAATTCATAGCCCCTGATCTGGTGTTTTTGTTGCTGATCCATATTGGTCGCCTCCAGCACCAATTGTCGCGGTACGGGATGCACTGCACGGTTGAAATAAAGGAGTGTTTGATTTGGATCAATACTCCAATTTTTATCCACGATCCAACCAGCGTCATGACGCCGGGCAAAGTCAAGGCAGGCGGCCGTGATTTGTGACTAAAAAGCGCAAGCGTCCGCGAGTACGGTGCGCATCGCCGGCCGCAAAGCGCCCCGTGCAGCCGATTTTGCCAGGCGCGATCACCCCGCGCGGATGGCGCGGAGCTGCTGGGCCGTTTCCTCGATCTCGCGATAGGCTTCCTGGATATACCCGTCGATCGGATGCCCGTCCATCCATTCGAAATAGGCGCGCTCGTCGTGTTTGATGGCAAAAGGGACGTGGTGGTCGCGGATCGATTCGGCCGTATCGCGCACCAGCGAGGCAAAAAGCAGCTCCAGAGTTTCCATATCGGTCACCTAGCGAGACATGAATGCAGAGCGTTTAATGTAGCATAAAGCGGCTCGGATTCCCTGTGGCCTGCCGGTGGCGTGCGCGCGGGGCGCCAGGCGTCGCGCTGGCCGTGCCGGTGTTCGGTGCGCAGGATGTCCAGCGCGCATTGCGGGCAGGCTTGTTCGGACAGATAATGGTCGTTGTCGCCCACGCCAAGGACAGCCGCGCGGTTTACTTCATGGATGAAGCAGTCGCCGTCGCTGCACGGCACCGTCATCCTGCGGCGGCAGCATCTGACGCCCACGCTATCGCCTGCATGCACTGATTCATTAGCGCTTTCAGACTGGCCGCTACGCCACAGGGCAGCGCGCCGGCATAGCCGAGGAACAGCCTGGCGCGCAACCGCTTGGCGCGCTGCCGGCGGCTATCATGATGGCAGGCGCGCTGCCGGGCTTAGCCTGCCGGATGGCCGATATGCTCGTATAAAATCACGCAGCCGATGATGATCAGCACCAGGCCGCCCACCAGTTCGGCGCGCCGTCCCGCCACCGTGCCCAGCACGCGGCCCAGCATCACGCCCAGGGTCACCATGACGAAGGTGGAAAAGCCGATGGCGGCGGCCGTCACGACAATGTTTGCCCCCAGCAAGGCCAGGCCGGCGCCCACCACCATGGCGTCGATGCTGGTGGCCAGGCCCGTCACGGCCAGCACCCAGAACGAATGCGTTTGCGCCGGCGCTTCGTCTTCCTCGGCGCCGGAAAGGGCGTTGCGTATCATCAATAGGCCGATGATGCCCAGCAAGCTGAAGGCGATCCAGTGGTCCCATGCTTCCACGTACGGCGCGGCCACGCTGCCCAGCGCCCAGCCGATGACGGGCGTGATGGCTTCGATGACGCCGAAGATCAGGCCCGTGCGCAGCGCTTCGCGCCATCGGGGTTTGTGCAGGGCGGCACCCTTGCCCACGGCGGCCGCGAAGGCGTCCGTGGACATGGCGAGCGAGAGGGCGGCAGTGGCGGCAAAATTCATCGTTGGCTTTCAGTGGTACCTGGCTGGGATGTGGTTCGAGAAACCCGGCGATTTTACCCTACGTACAGCACCACCAACGAGGCCAGCAGGCAATAGGCGCCAAAGAAATGCCAGCGTCCCTGTTCCAGCCAGCGCGACAGCCAGCGCAGGGCTAGCAAGCCGGCGAGGAACGACAGCAGCATGCCCAGCAGGCTGGGGCCGAGCAAATGCAGCAGGCTGTTGCCGTGCTGTAAATGGTCCAGGCTGCCACTGGCGACGGCCTGGTAGAAGCGCCAGCCTTCCTTCGCCAGCACGGCCGGGGTCAGCACCACGGCCAGGGCAAAGCTGAATTCCTCCGCGCGGCGCTGCGGCACGCCCATGGCGATGCCGGCCGAAATGGTGGCGCCGGAGCGGGAAAAGCCCCGGAAAGGCAGGCACAGGCCTTGCACGGCGCCGATCACCATTGCCTTGCCAATGGACAAGGTGCCGCCTTCACGCACTTTCAGGCGCGACGAGGCGATGATCAGCGCGCCGGCGGCGGCCAGCGCGCCTGCCATCAGCTTGGCGTTGCCGAACAGGTGCTCGATCTCGAAGCCGGGCGCATCCCTGCGCATGACGTGGGTGATGCCTTTGAGCAAGCCAAAGCCGACGATGCCCGTCAGGGCCGTGGCGGCCACGAGCAGCAGCACATTGCCGCGAAAGGCCGCGGTCGAGCTGAAGTAGGTAGCGCGCCAGGATTTCCAGAAATATACGATGACGGCAAACATGGTGCCGGTGTGCAGCATCACCAGCAGCATGGTCAGTTCGGGCGAGGTGGGATCCAGGCCCATCAGTTTTTCCGCCATGATGACGTGGGCGGAACTGGAAACGGGCAGCAGTTCGGCGAAGCCCTGGACGATGGAGAGAATAAACAGTTGTAGGAAGCTCATGGACGTTGGCAATCAGGTGGGCGGAAAAACGGCTGCCGGAAAGGGCAGCCGATTTTACTCGCCCGCTCGCGCGCTTGAACCGCGCGCGAGATTACAGTTTGTCCATGTTTTACTGCTTGGCCGGTGCCTGCGGCTTGAACACGGTCCTGAACGCCTTCAGGGCAGCCGGATGGTAGATCGTGCCGTGGGTTTCTTCCGGCATCTTTTCCACATGCCATTGCAGGCCTGCGGGCGCCTGTTGCTGCAGCACGTCGGCCAGGCGCTGCACTTCCACGGCAATGCCCGCTTCGCTGCTGGACGCCAGGTACAGGCTGTGCTTGCCGGGCTTGCCCTTGGCCAGCAGGGCTGCCGCCTGGCGCGGCAGGGCGCCATGGTTCCACCACAGGCTGGGATCGAACGCCAGGTAATGGTCGAACAGTTGCGGTTCCAGCAGATAGGTTTCCACCACGAACAGGCCGCCCAGCGATTCGCCCACGATGGCCGTCTCGCCCGTCGTGCGGTAGCGGCGCGTGATTTCCGGCATCAGCTCATCGCGAATAAAAGAGCGGTAGGCGGACGCGCCGCTGACCACGGGAGCGATCTTGCGGTCTTCCGCATTCTCGGTCGGTCCCGTCAAGTCGCGCCGGCGCTGGGTATTTTGCATGCCGACCAGCATGAAGGGCCGCATCGTGCCATTCGCCACCGACACCTGCAGCAGGCCGGCGACATGCAGGAGGTCTTCGGCCACGCCGCCGTCCGGCATGTACAGCACGGGCAATGGCGCGTCGGGCGGGGTATCCCAGGCGCGCGCCATGTACACGTTGATGTGGCGCTTTTCCTTCAATGCCTGCGAATCGATGGTGAAACTCTCGCCGATGATCAGCGGCGTGGCCGCGCTGGCGGCGGCAGGGGCGGCGCTGGCAAGCTGGAAAGTGGCGCCGCTGGAGAGCAGGAGGGCGGCGGCAAGGTGCAGAGTCAAGCGTGAAAGGCGCATGTTTTCCTTTGATAAGTAATTGGATCGATGGCATGTAACTCGTATAGACATGCCATCGAGCAATTTTAACTTATCTTTGATGCAGCATTACTTGATCGCCAATAGTTTTCGTTCGCGCACGATGCCATCCTTGTCGATGGCATAGGCGACCAGCAGGGCGCCATCGTCGGCGCAGGCATGGCAGGTTTTTAGCGGGGTGGAAAACAGCGCGCTGTGGCCGCCGTCGGCGGTGGCCGTGGCGCCGACGAATTCGGCGGGCGCGAACGGCATGGCGTCCGGATGGGCGGCAACAAAGGCGCGCCAGGCGGGCGTGGCGCGGTCTTCCTCGCGCACGGAGCCCTCGTCGACGTCGATGGCCGCGCCATCGCTGCCGATCAGCAAGGTGCCTTCATTCGTGTTGGCGCGAAACGGATAGGTGACGGTGGCCAGCGCCGCCTTGCCCAGCGGCCGCCAGGCGGAAATGAAGCCCGCCTTGTCCGCCTTTACGAGCATCCTGGCGGCGGCGATGGCTTGCGGCCGCGCGCCGCTGCGCTGCATGGTGCGCAGCAGGCAGACGTCGGGGGCGCTCGCGGAGGTGTCGCTGCGGCAGGCGGACAGCGAGCGTTCCTGCCAGACGGCGCGCGCGTCGACGGGGCCGATTTGCTGGGCGCTGGCTGCTTGCAGGCTGGCCAGGCTGGTTGCGGCGAGCGCGGCAAGGCGCAACAGGTGGCGGGAAAACGGCGTGGGCATGGAGTATCCTTTCAATAGCGCGGTCGTGCCCTGATTATAGGAGGGCAGCGGCGCGCCGCCGCGCACGGCAGGATGGCCGTCTGACGCCGGGCCCGGGCGCGCCGCTGATGGCCTGGCGCAGCAGCCCGCTGCCCTCGCCGAAACGAAGGCCATGCATCTTGGGGCTGCCATCGCGCTCCCGTGGCGCCCGGTGCCTGGGGAGGCGCCGCTGGCGGGCCGGGGCGCCTGCTGCCCGCTGAATGCCGCTTAACGCCGCTTCGCCGCCGCCTGGCGCAAGGCCCTGGCTTCCTGCTTGTTCGGGATATGCGGACGCGTCGCCAGTTCCGCCTTGACGGCGGCGATGGCGGCGCCGAACTCCCGTTCGGCCTGGGCGGGACTGGCGCCCGCATAATCGTGCTGATTCGATTGCGCGGCGCGCAGGCGGCGCAGCAGGGCCAGCAATTGCCTGGCGTGCAGGCTGGCCAGGTCTTGCGCCAATGCCTGCTCGCTCAGCGCGCCTTCCACGTAGCCAGGATCGAGCAGGCGCAGCAAGGCCAGGCCTGCTGACTGGGCGACGGGTGTCAGCTTCGGTTTATCCATGGCAGATTGCAGGCCGGCGCGCGATTACAGGTATTCCCAGATTTCATCGAACGTTTCGCGCGCAAAATCGTTGCGCCACGCTTCCGAATTCTTTTCGCGGCTGACGGCAAACACGGCGCGCCACGCCTGCTTCGGCGAAGTGGTGTACGTCGCGGCGATTTTTTGCAGGCCGGCCACGCATTGTTCCACCTTGCAACCGCTCTTCGCCAGTTGCTGTGCCGCCGGCGCCCACGCAACGGGCACCTTGACGACCTGGCATTCAAAGCTGACGACAGCCGTCTGCATGCCGTTTTCCACCGTCACGGGGTCGGCCTTGGTGGCCTGGCACACGGCGCCGTTCTTGGCGGCGATGACGTTCGCGGCCAGCAGTTCGGCCGCTGGCGTCACCGTTGCGCGCATGCTGGCAGGGAACAGGTCGGCGATCAGCTTGCCGGTTTCCTTCGGGAATTGCGCGGTGGTCTCTTGCAGCGCGCTCAATGACGCATACTCGGCCGACTGCTGGCCCGCCAGGCGCGTAGGGCGCAAATAGGCGTTGAGCTTGGCGACGCTTGCCGCATCCTGGTTGATGATGGTCTGGATGTACAGATTGGCGACGGCCACCGGCGCCAGTTCCGTTGTGGCGGCTTCGGCTGCCATGGTAGGCTGCGCCAGCGCAGCGGCGGCAAGGGTGGCGGCCAGTAACCGGGCGGCCGGGAATGGTTTCGTTTGTTGCATATATTTTCTCCACGATGCGATGTCAGGCGCCAGAAATGCTTTAAGGCAACTCTGGCGCTGCGCATTGTATATGGTGAAAGTCATAACGTTGCGCACTTTAGGCATCAGCCTTGTCTGCCGCCGCGATCAAGGCCAGCAGCAGCTCCTTGCGGCGGCCATCCGCCTTGCGCGCCAGGGCCGCCAGCTTTTCCGGCTTGCCCCAGATGGCGTACAGCACATGCTCCGCCAGATAGCCTTCCAGCTCCTGCAGCTGCTGGTACAGGCAAGCCAGCTTTTCCACGTCCTCGAACTGCGCCTGCACCTTGAGCTTCACGTCATCCGTGCACGCGCGCAGGCACGCCACCAGTACGGGAATGCTTTCCAAGGTGACGCCATGCCGTGCCACGAAAGCCGCAGTGTAGGCATCCTGCACCGACTGGTGTTCCTCATCCACCTGTGCCATGTAGTCTTGCACCAGCGGGAAATGGCGGCTGTCCAGCAAGCCCAGGCCGAACACGGCATAGCTGCCAGGCATGCAATTCTTTTCGCCTTCCGTATCGGCATAAAATTCATACTGCTGCATGGCCGCGCGCGCATAGTCTTGCAGTTGCGCATGCAGGGCGGGGTAGGCGAGGGCGTTGGCAAAGAAGCGGTGCGTATCGGATTTCGCCAAGCCTTTGATGGGCAGGTACTGCTTGTCCTTCGATTTGAGCTTGATCTGGTAGCTTTTCGGGAAACCGGCGCGCAGCAAATGCGTGATGAAGGCCAGCGCCTGCGCATACGCCTCTTCCCCTTCCTGGACAATGCTGATGGTAATCGTGGCGAACACATCGTTGGCGCGGCATGCCAGCAGCGTATTGTCGAGATGGATTTCCTCCTCCTTGAACGTGCCGCTGCCTTCCGCCAGCATGCGCACGGCCCGCTCGCTGCCCAGTTCACGGGCGATTTCCAGGAACTTCAGGCCTTTCGATTTGGCATAGCTGGCATCATGGCGCAAGATCATCACGGCCCCATACAGCAGCAGGTCGATCGACTGCCGCGCTTGCCGGTCAGGCGCGGCGCCCGCCTTCAAGGTGTACTCCGTGGCCCGGTAGGCGGACAGGGCGCGGTCGTAAAATTGTGGCAGGAAAACGTTTTCCGCCCATTGCGTGATGGCGCGGATGATGTGGTGGCGGTGTTCGTCCAGCGTCTCCGGCCGGGTCTTGTTCAATGCCTGGATGCGTTCGTATTGCGCGATGGCCCATGCCACGTCGAGCTGCGGGAACAAGTGCCCGTCGAGCAGGTGGCGGGCCAGGAAAAAGGTTTCCAGCGCTTGCGTCGGCTCGCTGCCGCGCGTGAGCCGTTGCTCGACGTAGGCATGGATGCGCGCCAGCAAGTCCTGGCGCTTGGCCTCGTTCACATACTCCAGCACGGGCAGGTGCAGCTTGCCCTGCGCCGTCTGAAACTTGCCGCGGCAGCTGAAGCGGTAATCGATCATGGGCGTGTCGACCAGCGGCGCCAGGCGGGCTTGCACGACGGCCGCGAGCTGCGGCACGACCAGTTCGCGCATCTGCGCATCGTCAAGCCGGGCCGACGTTGTTGGTCGCACATGGTCAATGTCCAGGTCCAGGTCGATGTCATCGGCCGTGGCGCGGCCCGGTTTGTAGTCGAGCAGGAAGTCATTGAAGATACCCACTTGCAAGGAGGTGCGGTCGACGGACTGCCGCAGGTCTGCGCGCTGCAGCCGTTCATCGAACCAGGCGTGGATGGCCGCGCTCATTTCCGCCGTTATCTGTTCCTGCAGTGTACTCATCGTCTGTTGCCTCTCCATTCATATTGCGTTTGAGTCATTCTTGCGCGGCAGTATAAAACATGGCGCCGTCCGGTGCCGCGCACAACGCTGCCGAGGTGCCAGCGCTGATCGTGATCTTTCGCATAATGTTGCATGACAGGCCGCGCTGCGGCGTGTTCGCCTGTGCTTTTGCATTTCCGCACAGATCATCAAGTAAATGCAGGTATGGCTGGACGGAAATGTTACATCTGGGTATTCTGCGCATCTGATACTTATTTCTATACAGAAAAAAGTAAGAATATGGCTGCGATCGGCGTGAAGAAGCGGATGGTAGCCAGGCACCATCGGACAGGGAAACTGTGCTGTCATCTAAAAAAGTAAGAGAGGTTGTTCATGGATCAAGAAAAGGCAGTTGTGTACGGTACAGAAGATTTGTTGATGAGTTTGTGTAACTCGGTAGTGCGGGTGCTCAATGTGGCAACGCAGAGCAAGGTCAATTATTCGGGCATGGTGCAGCGCATTACCAAGACCGGTCTGAAGCCGGACATCGGCTGCTTCGTGATGTTCGATGGTGGTTTCACGGGCCTGGTGGTGCTCAATTTCGCCGCCGACACGGCCATGGAAATCTACGAGCGCTACATGTTGCACATGGGGATGCCGAAGTCGGAACTGGCCAGCTTCTACACATCGGATGAAGTGTCGAACATCATGGGCGAGCTGATGAACCAGATCGTGGGCGACTTCACTGGCAAGGTGCGGCGCGAACTGCAGACGAATATCACGCAGAACCAGCCGAAGATGCTGGTGCTGAACAAGCAGGTGATGCTCAGCGTCGATACGCCGCTGGACCGTCCGGAAATGCGCCGCGTAACGTTCTACACGGAAAAGAACAATATTTTCTACCTGGAGCTGGCAATCGACCGCACGGAATTCATCAAGCTGCATGACTTCGATTCCAAGGAGTACGATACGGATGCGCTGATGGCCACCGAGCACGCCAGCCAGGCCGCCGCCCCGGCGCCAGCCGCGCCGGACGAGGACGACAATTCCGACCTGCTCAAGTCGCTGGGCATGTAAGTTTCAGCTTGCTGGCGGTCACGCCATCCTGATCCCGGCTGTGCCGGCCCCAGCGGCCCGCACGGCCGTTTTTCCTCTTACGGCGTCGCGGCGGGCGCCGCCGGCAGCGACGTCAATTTCTCCAGCCGCCGTTCACCCGCCATGCCGGGCAGCTGCGCATCGTCGAGCGACCAATAATTGAGCGAATACAGGGTGTTGCCATCGGCGATGGTCAGCGATTCTTTCTGGCGTCCGCTGGGTGCCTTGTAATACAGGTGCCGTGCCGGCTTGCCATCGACCGTCTGCTTGAACGCTTGCGGTGCAATCTGCACGCGGTCGCCCGTCTTGCCTTCCATCGACATCACGCTGATCATCAGGTAAGCCCGGTCCGGGCAGCGTGCCAGCAAGTGGCCGCCGTTCAGGACGGCGGGCCGCTCGCGCGCCATTGGAAATCCCATCGGCTGCACGCCAATGATATCCGTGCAGCCGACTTGCTGCGCCATGCGGGTCAGCGGGGCCAGGTCGGCCGCGCTGGAAAAGCGGTTTTCGCTGACTTGCGCCTGGGCCAGAGCCCAGCGGCGCTCCAGCTCCGCCAGCGAGATATCGCCGGACACGGCTAGCGGCGCTGGCGCGTCCGGATTGCCCGCCTTCGACGCTTCCTCCTGCATCTGCGCCTCGGCGGCGCGCATGCGCTCGACCTGTTTGGTGAGCAGCGGCTCGGCCGCCTGGGCCAGGCTGGTGAGGCTGGCGGCGATGGCCAGTGTCCACATGTGTTTTGTCAGCATATAACCTCAGGGATGGTGAGCGCCACGGCGCTCGGGTAGCGATACGATGCCATGCATTCTGACATCGAATACGCCATCTGCGCGCACTGCAAGAACGCAAGCGCCGCTGCCCGCATGGGGCCGCCGACACGCCAGCCCGCGTGATTAGCGGCCGGCCACTGCCGGCGCAATCTCGATGGCGCTCAGTTTCCAGCCCCACACGCCATGGCGCTGCAGGATCAGCGCGCCTTCCTGCGTGCCATCTTTCGAGCGCACGGCGAATCTGTCCCCGGCGGTGTAGCCGGCCGAGTAATCGGCTTTTTTCTGCGTGCTCCCGGCGCCCGTGCCGTCGCCGTCGTCCGCGCCCGCTGGCGGGCTGACGGCGCTCTTGTTGACCAGCGCGACGACGCCGGCGGGCGAGACCATGGCATCGACCATCTTGCCCATCATGGCGCCCGCAATGGCCTGGCCCATGGCGGCAAACGGATTGTCGCCGGCGGAGGCGGCCTGCATGCTGCCTGCCATGGCCGCTTCCAGCTGGGTCTTGACGCTATTGCGCAGGGCGGGGAAGTCCACGTGGCTGGCCAGGGCGTCGGCGTTGCGTTCCGCCACGGCGGTTTTAATCTGATGCAAGGCGTAGTACGGCGAAGCGTAGGCGGTAGCCAGGATGGCTACGGCGGCCGCGGCGGCGGCGAGAGTAATTTTTTTCAAGTGATGCCTGTCAGTAGAAGGGGGGGGGATGCGCTGGCCGCAGCGTAGCCGCTAAATGGAAATTCAGCAATAATATTTTCTTGCCATCATCTGCCTCTTGTATTTTTCCATTCCCGCTCCAGATGCGCTTGTCGGACCACTATAGAGTGGATGGGGGTGGGTGCTGTATAATGGGAGAAAAGTACCTAACTAGCTGTTTTAACTGAATAAAGACTTAATATCACATGCTTTCAACCGCAAATATTACGATGCAGTTTGGCGCCAAGCCATTGTTTGAGAATATCTCCGTCAAGTTCGGCGACGGCAACCGCTATGGTTTGATCGGCGCGAACGGCTGCGGCAAGTCGACGTTCATGAAGATCCTCGGCGGCGACCTGGACCCGTCGGGCGGCAATGTCATGCTCGATACCAACGAGCGCCTGGGCAAGCTGCGCCAGGACCAGTTTGCGTTTGAAGACATGCGCGTGCTTGACGTCGTCATGATGGGCCACACGGAAATGTGGGCCGCCATCCAGCAGCGCGACGCGATCTACGCGAACCCGGAAGCGACGGACGACGACTACATGCAGGCGGCCGAACTGGAAGGCAAGGTATCCGAGTACGACGGCTACACGGCCGAATCGCGCGCCGGCGAACTGCTGCTGGGCGCCGGTGTCGCCATCGACCTGCATCAAGGTCCGATGAGCAATGTCTCGCCAGGCTGGAAGCTGCGCGTGCTGCTGGCGCAGGCGCTGTTCTCGAATCCGGACATCCTGCTGCTCGACGAGCCGACGAATAACCTGGACATCAACACGATCCGCTGGCTGGAAGACGTGCTCAACGAGCGCAACTCCACCATGATCATCATTTCCCATGATCGCCACTTTCTGAACCAGGTCTGCACCCACGTGGCCGACATGGACTACGGCACCCTGAAGATTTATCCAGGCAACTACGACGAATACATGTTCGCCTCGACCCAGGCGCGCAACCAGCAGCTGGCCAATAACGCGAAAGCGAAAGACAAGGTCGCCGAGCTGCAGGAATTCGTGCGCCGCTTCGCCGCCAACAAGTCCAAGGCCCGCCAGGCCACGTCGCGCGCCAAGCAGATCGAAAAGATCAAGGTCGACGACATCAAGCCATCGTCGCGCGCCTATCCGTTCGTGCGTTTTGACGGTGAAAAGAAACTGCACCGCCTGGCCGTGGAAGTCGAGAACATCTCGAAAGGTTTTGACCGCCAGCTGTTCAAGAACTTCAGCATCCTGGTGGAAGCGGGCGAACGCATCGCCATCATCGGCGCCAACGGCGCCGGCAAGACCACCATGCTGCGCTGCATCGCGGGCGATATCGCCGGCCTGCAGCCGGACCAGGGCCGCGTGAAGTGGGCGGAAAACGCCAACGTGGGCTATATGCCGCAAGACCCGACGGAAGACTTCGCCAAGGACACCAACCTGACCGACTGGATCGGCCAGTGGACGAAAGAGGGCGACGACGACCAGGCCGTGCGTTCCATCCTGGGCCGCTTGCTGTTCGGCGGCGACGATGTGAAAAAGGCCGTCAAGGTGCTGTCCGGTGGTGAAAAGGGCCGCATGATGTACGGCAAGCTGATGCTGGGCCGCCACAACGTGCTGATGCTCGATGAGCCGACCAACCACATGGACATGGAATCGATCGAATCGCTGAACATCGCGCTGGAAAAATATGCGGGCACCCTGATCTTCGTGTCGCATGACCGCGAATTCGTCTCGTCGCTGGCCAACCGCATCATCGAGATCAAGGAAGATGAAGTGGTCGATTACCGCGGCAACTACGAAGACTACTTGAAGAGCCAGGGTATCGATTAATTTGTGTGCTCGCGTTGCGTCGGATGACGCGCTGTGCGCTAATCCGACCTACGTGAGGGTGAGTTGCCCGGGTTGGTCGCGTAGGTCGGATTAGCGGTGCCGCCGAGGCGGAGCGTAATCCGACAATGCCGGCCAGTGAGGCCACCCGGCACCACACGGACGCGCCGCGGTCCTTTCGTTCCGGCGCAGCAGCTTCATTGCGATAGTGCCGGTCTATCCCGTTTTTGTTTGACACAGCCATGCAAACTTTAGCCATCAAATCCGTCGAGTATGAACACCCGCAAGACGGAGCCAGCTGCACTGCCCACGCCTGGGCACGCACGCCAGCGACGCCTTCCCCGGCTGAAAAAGCCGACCTCACCGCGCGCATCAAGCGCCTGCTGATCGAGCGCGAAGCCGTGCTCGTTGCCCACTATTACGTTGATGCTGACCTGCAAGACCTGGCGGAAGCCACGGGCGGCTGCGTCTCCGACTCCCTGGAAATGGCCCGCTTCGGACGCGACCACCCGGCCAAGACCCTGGTCGTGGCCGGCGTGCGCTTCATGGGAGAAACGGCAAAGATCCTCAGCCCCGAAAAAACCGTCCTGATGCCCGACCTCGACGCGACCTGTTCGCTCGACCTCGGTTGCCCGGCCGATGAATTCACGGCCTTCTGCGATGCCCACCCGGACCGCACGGTGGTGGTGTACGCCAACACCAGCGCGGCCGTGAAGGCGCGCGCGGACTGGATGGTGACGTCCTCCATCGGCCTCGACATCGTGGCCCACCTGCATGCGCAGGGCAAGAAAATCCTGTGGGCGCCGGACAAGCACCTGGGCGGCTATATTCAAAAGGAAACGGGCGCCGACATGCTGCTGTGGCAGGGTTCCTGCCTCGTGCATGACGAATTCAAGGGCATCGAACTCGACCTGCTCAAGGAAGAATATCCGCAAGCCAAGGTGCTCGTGCATCCTGAATCGCCCGCCAACGTGGTGGCGCTGGCCGACATGGTCGGTTCGACGTCGCAAATGATCGCGGCAGCGCAAACCATGGACACGGACACGTTTATTGTCGCCACCGACAACGGCATCCTGCACAAGATGCGCGCGGCCGCGCCGGGCAAGCGTTTCATCGAGGCGCCCACGGCCGGCAACAGCGCCACCTGCAAGAGCTGTGCGCATTGCCCGTGGATGGCCATGAATGGCTTGCTGAATCTGGCGCAGACGCTGGAAAACATGCACAACGAAATCCATGTCGATCCTGCCGTGGGCCAGCTGGCCGTGCGCTCGATCAACCGCATGCTCGACTTCGCCGCCGCGAAAAAAGCCGGTGTGCAGCCGGGCGCCGATCTGGCAAAAGAAACTAAATTGTTCCAAGGAATCGGTCCAGCATGAGTACCCTCGTTAATTCTTTCGCTCCCTTCGACCCGGCCCTGGCGCGCGCGTTCGAGGGCAACTTGCTGGCCGCCTTGCTGGAAGACGTGGGCCAGTGCGACCTGACGGGCGAACTGGTGCCGCCAGACCATATCGTCACGGCGCGGGTCGTCGTGCGCGAAGCGGCAGTGCTGTGCGGCGCGCCCTGGTTCGAAGGCATCATGAAAAGCCTGGACCGCAGCATCGACATCGCTTGGCATTACGCCGAAGGCGACATGATGACGGCCGACAGCGTCGTGTGCACGATCGAGGCCCCCGCGCGCGCCTTGCTGACGGCCGAGCGCAGCGCCCTCAATTTCCTGCAGCTGCTGTCGGCCGTGGCCACGGCCACGCGCCAGTACGTGGACGTGGTGGCCGGCACCAAGGCATCCATCCTCGACACGCGCAAGACCTTGCCTGGCCTGCGCCTGGCGCAGAAGTATGCGGTGCGGGTGGGCGGCGGCAAGAACCAGCGCCTGGCCCTGTACGATGGCATCCTGATCAAGGAAAACCATATCGCGGCCGCAGGCGGCGTCAGCCAGGCCCTGGAGAACGCGCGCAACCTCGACGCGGGCGTGCCCGTGCAGATCGAGGTGGAAACCCTGGCGCAATTGCAGGAAGCGCTGGACGCGGGCGCCGTATCCGTGCTGCTGGATAACTTCAGCAACGACATGATGCGGGCCGCCGTGCAGCTGACGGCGGGACGCGCCTTGCTGGAAGCGTCGGGCGGCATCAACTTCGATACCGTGCGCGCCATCGCCGAAACGGGCGTGGACCGCATTTCCATCGGCAGCCTGACCAAGGACGTGCGGGCCACCGATTACTCCTTGCGCATCGTCGGCTGATGAGCAGAGCGGGGCGGCGACGGCTGGCCCTGGCGCTGCTGGTGCCCGCACTGGCCGCGCCCCTGCTGGCGCAAGCGCGCGAGCTGCTGGCCGTCGGCGCGCAGTTCGAGCGCGTGTTCGAATACCAGGACAACGGTGAATATGGCGGCCTGGGCGCGGAACTGCTGCGCCTGATGGCGGCGCGCACGGGCAATACCGTGCGTTTCCGCATGGTGCCGTGGGCGCGCGCGCAAGCCATGCTGGTGCAGGGCCAGGCCGATATCCTGATCGGCCCCTACAAATCGCCCGAGCGCATCGCCAGCATGGCGTTTTCCGAGAAGCCGTTTTACCAGGACCAGATGGCGCTCTATACGCGCCAGGATGCCAGTTTCGGCTGGGATGGCGATTACAGCGTGCTGAAAAACCGCCGCGTCGTGCTGCTCAACGGCTGGGCCTACGGTTCCGACTGGGAAAGAGTGCGGCCCGGCCTGCAGGTCAGCGTGGCCAACAACGTGGAAAACGGACTGAAGATGCTGGTGCACAACCACGTCGATGTGTTCGTCAGCAACCGCCGCAATACGGACCCCGTCATCGCCCGCCTGGGCTATGCGCGCCAGGTCAAGCCGCTGCCCAGGGTCGTCGACGTGCAGAACGGCTATTTCGCCTTTCCCCGCTCACCCGCCTTCGACAGGCTGCGCTTGCAGTTTGACCAGGAATTCAATGCCTTGATCGACAGCGGCGAACTGAAGAAACTGGGCAGGCGCTTCGACGTCACGCTGCCCTGACCGTCAGGCCGCAGCCAGGCGGCCCTTATCTCCTCTGCAGTTGACGCGCCTCAAGCGTCCGGCATGGCCCGGTTATACCCTGATGACAGGCAGTGGCGCATTGCCCGCACGGCCGGGGGACTTTCAGACACTGCTCCAGACACTGCTTATTACGCAGAAGGGGAAACGCCATGAAAACGCACAGCGCCAGCGCCATTGCCTGCGCCTGTCTTGCCACCGTGCTGGCCGCCGCACTGTTTGCCTGCGGCGGCCACCATCACCACAAGCCCCCCGTGCAAAGCGCCTACGCGGCGACCAGCCTGGTATCGGACACGGCAGCACTGCCGGCCGCGCATACGGACCCCAACCTCGTCAATGCCTGGGGCGTGGCGTTCAACCCGCGCGGCTTCGTCTGGGTGGTCGCCAACGGCACGGCGAAATCCACCTTGTACGATGGTAACGGCGTGCCGCAATCCCTGGTGGTCAGCACGCCGGCGGGGCCGACCGGCATCGTGTTCAACGGCACCCAGGATTTCAAGCTGAGCCAGAATGGCGTGACGGCGCCCAGCCCGTTCATTTTCGCCAGCGAAAGCGGCAGCATTGCCGCCTGGTCGCCCACGGTCAGCCCCGTCACGGCCCTCGTCGTGTACGACGGCAGCGCCGGCGGCAGCGTCTACAAGGGCCTGGCGATTTCCGCCTATGCGGGCGCCAACTACCTGTACGCGACGGATTTTCATAACGGGCGCGTCGACGTCTTCGACGCCAATTTCGCCAAGGTCAGCCTGCCCGGCGCGTTCAGCGATCCCAGCCTGCCGGCCGGCTATGCGCCATTCGGCATCCAGGCGATCGGCGAACGCATCTATGTGGCCTACGCCATGCGCGAAGCCAGCGGCGACGATGAACAGGCTGGCGCCGGACTGGGTATCGTCAATGTATACGACAGCGGCGGCACCTTGCACAAGCGCCTGGTGACGGGCGGGGCCTTGAATGCGCCCTGGGGCATGGCGCTGGCGCCGGCCGATTTCGGCACGGCCAGCAATCTGCTCTTGATAGGAAATTTTGGCGATGGCAGGATCAATGCCTATGACACTTCCACGGGCGCCACGGGCGGGCCGCTGCAGAAGGCCGATGGCACGCCATTGATGATCGATGGCCTGTGGGGCATCGCCTTTGGCAATGGATTGAACAGCCAACCCGCCAATACGCTGTTCTATGCGGCCGGGCCGGATGACGAGGCGCACGGCCAGTACGGGCGCATCGACCTGAAGTAAGAGGCAGGTGGTCGAGGGGGCCGTGCAGCCAGTGCACATGGCAGGGCGGCACGGGCAGGTGCGTTTGGCACGGCAGGTGCGTTTTTCTGCGGCTGGCACGGCGGGCAGGCCGCCGCCGGCTTGCCCGCTGTGCCCAAGGGGCAGAGCCTACAGCTGGCGTGCCTCGAAGGTATTGCACTGTGAAATCTGGCCGCTCTCGATGCCCTTGCTGAACCAGCGCACGCGCTGCTCCGAGGTGCCGTGGGTAAACGAGTCGGGTACGACATGGCCTTGCGCCTGGCGCTGCAGCGCGTCGTCCCCGATGGCCGTGGCCGCTTTCAGCGCCGCTTCCACGTCGCCTTGTTCCAGGATCTTGCGGTCCTGGTTTGCATGGAAGGCCCACACGCCGGCGAAGCAGTCGGCCTGCAATTCCAGGCGCACGGACATGGCGTTGGCTTGGCGTTCCGACTGCGTGCGGCGGGCGTTGTCCACCTTTTCAGACAGGCCCAGCAGGTTTTGCACATGGTGGCCCACTTCATGGGCGATCACGTAGGCTTCGGCAAATTCGCCCGAGACCTTGAAGCGCTGCTGCATCAAATTAAAGAAATCGAGGTCCAGGTAGACTTTCTGGTCGCCGGGGCAATAGAAGGGGCCGCTGGCGCTCTGGCCCGTGCCGCACGCCGTCGGCGTGCTGCCCGAGTACAGCACGAGTTTCGGTTTGACATAGCTGCCGCCTTCGGCCTTGAACAGGGCGCTCCACGTGTCTTCCGTATCGGCCAGCACGGTTTTCACGAAGCGGGCCATGTCGTCCGATGCGGGCGGCTGGCGCGCCGGCGACTGGCTTTGCTGGGTGCTGACCTGTCCACCGCCACCACCGCTGAGCAGGTTGAGCAAGGTCAGGGGATTGACGCCCAGCACATAGGACCCCACCAGGGCGATGACGATGGTGCCGATGCCGATCGAGCGCCCGCCAAAGCCAAAGCCGCCGCCCCCGCCACCACCGCCGCTTTCGCCACGGCGGTCTTCCACATTGTCGCTTTCGCGGTTGCCATCCCATTTCATGATATTTACTCCTGCTGCAATGATTTTTATTGATGCCGCACAAGACGCAGCGGCTGTTTTTTGTAACTACATGTCGTGATTATCTCAGCAAACGTGCTTGCGCAGCGTCTTGTTGCAGGGCTTTTTTCAGGAACGGCGCCGTGCGGCTGGCGCGCTTTTTCGCCACCTGGGCGGGCGTGCCGCTGGCCACGATGGCGCCGCCGTCGGCGCCCGCGCCGGGACCGATATCGATGACCCAGTCGCTGGCGGCGAGCACGCGCATGTCGTGCTCGACAGTGATGACGGTGTTGCCGCCAGCGACCAGGGTATCGAGCTGGGCGACGAGCCTGTCGATGTCGGCCGGGTGCAGGCCCGTGGTGGGCTCGTCGAGGATGTACAGGGTGTCGCCCCGCTGGGGGCGCTGCAATTCGCTGGCCAGCTTGACCCGCTGCGCCTCGCCGCCCGACAGCTCCGTGGCCGACTGGCCCAGCCGCAGATAGCCCAGGCCCACCTCGGCCAGCACGCACAGGGGGCGCTCCAGCGCCGCCTCGCCCGCGAAGAAGGCCAGTGCGCCATCGACCGTCAGTTGCAGCACTTGCGCGATATTTTTGCCCCGGTATTCGACGGTCAAGGTGTCCGCGTTATAGCGCGTGCCGTGGCACGCGGGGCAGGGCGTGTAGACGCTGGGCAAGAACAGCAGTTCCACCATGACTTGCCCTTCGCCTTCGCAGGTGGCGCAGCGCCCCTTGCTGACGTTGAAGGAAAAGCGTCCCGCGTCGAAATGCCGGCGCTGCGCGCCCGGCGTGGCGGCAAACAGTTTGCGCACATGGTCGAACAAGCCCGTGTAGGTCGCCAGGTTGGAGCGGGGCGTGCGGCCGATGGCTTTCTGGTCTACCGTCACCAGGCGGCGAATGGCGTCCAGGCCCCCCGTGATGCGCCCGCCCGTGGGCATGGCGGCCGGCGCCAGCGGCGACGCCTCTTCGTCGCCCGCCGGCACGCCTTGTCCCAGGGCGGCCGCCACCAGTTCCACCAGCGCCTGGCTGACGAGGGTGGACTTGCCCGAGCCGGAGACCCCCGAGACGCTGCACAGCACGCCCAGGGGAAAGCGCGCGTCCAGCCCCCGCAGGTTGTTGCGCGTCACGCCCGCCACTTCCAGCCAGCCGCTGGGGGTGCGCTGCGCGCGCTGCGTGAGTTGCGAAGGCGCGTCTTGCCGGAACAGGTAGCGCCGCGTCTGCGAAGCGGCCACGTCGCGCAAGCCGGCTGGCGCGCCGCTGTAGAGGATCTGTCCGCCATGTTCGCCCGCATGCGGGCCCACGTCGACGATCCAGTCCGCCCTGGCGATGACGTCCAGGTCATGCTCGACGACAAACAGGGAATTGCCGGATGCCTTCAGGCGCGCCAGCGCCCGCAGCAGCGCTTGCGTATCGGCCGGGTGCAGGCCGGCCGACGGCTCGTCGAGCACGTAGACGACGCCGAACAGGTTCGAGCGCACCTGCGTGGCCAGGCGCAGGCGCTGCAATTCACCGGGCGACAAAGTGGGCGTGCCGCGGTCCAGGCTCAGGTAGCCCAGACCCAGGTCCAGCAGCACGTCCAGGCGGCCGGCCAGGTCGTGCGCGATGCGCTGCGCAACGATGGCCTTTTCCGGGTGTCGCTTGCCGTCGCGCACCTTGGCCGTGCCGGCGGCATAGGGCGCCATCAGCTCCGCCAGCGCGGCCAGGCTCAGGTGCGACATGTCCGCGATATCGAGGCCGGCAAAGCGCACCGACAGCGATTCCTGCCGCAGGCGCTTGCCGTGGCACAGGGGGCAATCGGCTCCCAGCATGTAGCGCGCCACGCGCTTTTTCATTTGCGCGCTGGGACTGTTGGCGAAGGTTTGCAGCACGTATTTGCGCGCGCCCGTAAACGTGCCCATGTAGCTGGGCGGCAGCTTGGCCTTGAGCGCGGCGCGGGTTTCCTTTGGCGTCAGGCCCGCATACACGGGCACCACCGGCTGTTCGTCGGTAAACAGGATCCAGTCGCGCACCTGCCGCGGCAGCTCGCGCCACGGCGTATCGACGTCATGGCCCAGGGTGGTGAGGATGTCGCGCAGGTTCTGGCCATGCCAGGCCGTCGGCCAGGCGGCGACGGCCCGCTCGCGGATGGTCAAGCTGTCGTCGGGCACCATCGAGCGTTCCGTGACGGCATACACGCGGCCCAGGCCATGGCAATCGGGGCAGGCGCCTTCGGCCGTATTGGGCGAGAACGATTCCGCGTACAGCAGCGCCTGGCCGGCGGGATAGTCGCCCGCGCGCGAATACAGCATGCGCAGCAGGTTCGAAACGGTGGTGACGCTGCCGACCGACGAGCGCGTGGTGGCCGCGCCGCGCTGCTGCTGCAAGGCGACGGCGGGCGGCAAGCCATCGATGCTGTCCACCTCGGGCACGGCCATCTGGTGGAACAGGCGGCGCGCGTAGGGCGAGACGGACTCCAGGTAGCGCCGCTGCGCTTCCGCGTACAGGGTGCCGAATGCCAGCGAGGACTTGCCCGAGCCGGACACGCCCGTGAAGACCACCAGCCTGTCGCGCGGGATGTCCACGTCCACGTTCCTGAGGTTGTGCTCGCGCGCGCCGCGCACGCTGACGTGGCCGGCCAGGGGCGCGGCGGAAGATCGTTGTCGGGGCATGAAAGGGCCTCATCGCTGTAAAAGACCAGTCTGGCGCATGCGCGGCGGCGCTTCCGTTCCCCCACGCACAGAAGCGCATTGTAGAAGAGAAAGAAAACATTATAAAATCCGCCATCTCCCACGGAAGCACGCCATGACCGACCTTCTTCGCTCCATGCCCACGACCATCGTCCAGGCCCAGCTTGACGCCTATAACGCCCACGATGTGCCTGCGCTGCTGGCCATCTACGCGGATGACGCGCAGCAATTCCAGCACCCGGACACCTTGCTGGCCACGGGCAGCGCGCAGATCGGTCCCCGTTTCATGGCCCGTTTCGCCGCCAGCCGGCCACGGGCGCAGTTGCTCAACCGTATCGCTTGCGGCAAACTGGTGATCGACCATGAAATCGTCCATGGCGAGACGGACGATGGCGTTTCGGCGCAGGAACTGGTGGCGACGTATGAAGTGGAGCAGGGTCGCATCCGCCGCGCCTGGTTCAGCTTTGGCGCGCTGACGTCCCTGCGCGTGGCGCTGCCGTCCGACGTGCCGGCCATGAATGCGCTGATCGCCCGTTCCGGCGTGCAGCTGAGCGCGGGTTTTTATACGCCTGAGCAGGCCGAGGCCGTCACCCGCCACGTGTTCGGCGTCGATACGCAGCTGGTGGAAGACCGGACGTATTTCGTCATCGAACGCGACGGCGCCATGCTGGCCTGCGGCGGCTGGAGCCGCCGCGCCACCCTGTATGGCGCCGACCGGGCCAAGAGCGGGCCGGACCCGCTGCTCGATCCCGCCAGCCAGGCGGGACGCATCCGCGCCTTCTTTGTCGAGCCGGCCGCCGCGCGCCAGGGGCTGGGCAGCATGCTGATGCGCCATTGCGAGCGCCAGGCGCGCGCGGCCGGTTTCAGCACCCTGGAGCTGGCTGCCACCTTGCCCGGCGTGCCCCTCTACCTGGCCAGCGGCTTTGTCGTCACGCAAGAGTTTCATCTCGACTTGCCAGATGATATCAAACTGCCGCTGGCGCGCATGCACAAGCGCCTGTAGCGCGCGTGCTGGCCAAAACGGCGCTTACCAGGGCAGCGGCGCCTTTTCTCCGTTGGCGCGTTCGCCGTAGTACAGCGAGGGCAGGAAGCGCGACAGATAGGTAAATTCGCTGTAGCAATGGCGCAGCAAGTTCAGGCCCAGCACGTCGGGCACGTCGCGCCCGGGGTCGGCGCTGTTGCGCCCCAGCAGGAAGCGGCTGCGCAGCACGCAGCCGGTGGGCGTGTCGCGCGCCAGGTGCAGCATTTCGCCATCGAGCGGATCGCCCTGCGCGTCGAGCGCCACGTGCTCGCCAAAGCCGATGCGCGCGCAGATGGCCGCCGACAGGGCGCCGCTGTCCTGCGCGTGGCGCAACTGCGTCGAATCAAACACGTCTTTCGGATCATGGAACTTCAGCTTGGCTTTCACGGGCGCGATGTCGCCCAGCGATTCCACCGCTTCGATCGAGGCGCCATGATAATTTTCTCCCTTCCGCCAGTGCCTGTCCCAGCCGTGGTGCGCCACGTGGTCGTGCGGATGCCACCATTTGATGTGCTGCGTCGTCTCGAAAAACGTGAACCACCAGTCCAGCATGCGGCCGCTGCATCCATGCAGTTCCGTGCGCGCCGCCACCAGCAGGCAGCCGTCGGCCAAGCGCGTGATGCCCGTTTCCAGGTGCAGCGGAAACGGGTCGAGCAAGTCGCCCGTGCGGGCAATGCTCCAGGGATGGTCATGCGGGATGGGGTCTGCCATGTCGTTCTCCTTTGTTTAGGTGGAACAATTATATATTAAAGAAACGCATTGCGTTTCCTAATTATTTTTCAGTGTAGAATCGCCCATCGAGATTAGCTGGAGCAGGCATGCGGCAAGCGGAGAGCAAGACCATGCGGGGACGGGGCCGTCCCGCCCACCCGCCGGAGGAAGCGCGCGAGGCGGCCGTGCAGGCGGCCACCTGGCTGCTGCTGCACGAAGGGTATGCGGCCACGACCATGGAAGCCGTGGCGCGCCATGCGGGCATGGCGAAGAAGTCGCTGTATCAATACGCGGCCAACCGCGAGGAGCTGGTCGCGCTGGTGGTGCGCGGCTGGACGGATGCCTTCCTGCCGGCCATGGCGCACGATGCGGCCGCGCCCGGCGACGTGCCGCTCTTGCTGAAAGAGATCTTGCAGGCGATGGCGGCGCGCGTGCTGACGGCGGACGCCGTGGGGCTGTTCCGCCTGCTGTGCACGGACTTTCCCGCGCGCGCCGACTTGCTGGCCGTGTACCAGCGCAATGGCATCGAGCGGGGCACGGCCCTGCTGGCCGAGTGGCTGCAGCGCCAGGCCGCGCATGGCCACGTCGCGGTGGAGAACGCGCAGGAAGTGGCCGGCTTGCTGCTGGCGATGGTGATCGCCGAGCCGCTGCGGCAGATGGCGCTGGGTTTGCTGGCGCCCGTGCCGGGCTGGGACGCGGCGCCGCGCATCGACGCCGCGCTGCGCCTGTTGCAGGGGCGCGCGTTCAGCGCGGCTGGTGCTTCAGGGCCTCGCGCCGGCTGAGGGGAGAGAGCTGCCGGCCGTGCCGCGTGACGAACGCCATCACGGCTGCGGGCGCATGGCGCGCGTAGTCGCGCAGGGCCCAGCCGATGGCCTTGCGGATGAAAAACTCGTCTTCGTGGGCCAGCGCCAGGGCCGCGTCGAACAGCCACGCGGCATCCGTGGCGCCGCGCCAGCCCAGCTGGTGCAGCAGCGCGATGCGGCGCAGCCAGAAGTCCTCATGGCGCAAGGCGGCGTCCATGTGCGCATGGCCATCGCCGCCGCGCCGCCGTTCCGCCTGCAGCACGTCGCCGACGATGGCCGCCACGCCGTCGACGCTGTCCCACCAGGCCCGCTGGCGCGCCAGCGCCAGCAGCGCGGGGATGTGTGCCTTGCCCAGTTGGCGCCGGTGCAGGGCCAGCATGTCCAGCGCCACATGCTGGTATTCGCGCTCGGGCAGTTGCCATAGCTGCTGCGCATGTTCCAGCAGTTCCCCGGCACTGATGCCCTTCAAGCCCGCCAGCAGGTCCCTGGCGGCCAGCCGCCGCTGTGGCGCCGCCACGCCCAGGAACACGAACTGGCCGCGCATATAGGCCTGCATGGGCGCCGCGCGGCCAGGGTCGGCGGCCGCTTCCAGCGCGGTCTTCAGTGCTGCGTGAAATTCCATCGATTGGCCCATCGCATCCCGTTAAGTTTCAGGCGTAAAAAAAGCGCCCCGAAGAGCGCTCTTGTCCAGCCATCCAAACGGTTGATAGAAGCGTAGCGAGCGGCAGCGATTTGTGGCCGAGACGCGCAACCGTACGAAAGTACGGGGCCGCCGAGGCGGTGAGCATCACAGGCCGCAAAGCGCGACGCGCAGCAGCTTATATCAGGCGTTTTTACTGGATTTTGGCTTTTTTCATCAGTTCATCGCGGTAAGCAGCCAGTTTCTTCTGCTGCAGCGACTCGGCCACCTGGCCCTTGACTTCTTCCAGTGCCGGCAGCTTCGTCGGACGGGTTTCTTCCAGTTTGATCACGTGATAGCCGAATTGCGATTGCACGGGCGTTTGCGTGATCTGGCCTGGCTTCAGGGCCACCATGGCGTCGGAGAATGGCTTCACGTACGACGCTGGGCTAGCCCAGTCCAGGTCGCCGCCATTGGCAGCGGAACCGTCTTTCGATACTTTGGCCAGCTCTTCGAACTTGGCGCCGCCTTTCAGCTTGGCGATGATGTCTTTCGCTTCGGCTTCGGTGGCCACCAGGATGTGGCGTGCATGGTATTCCTTGTCGCCGGCTTGCGCCTTGAACTTGTCGTACTCGGCCTTGATTTCCGCGTCCTTGACAGGGTTCTTCTTGACGTAGTCGGCCAGCAGGGCATTGATGATGATGCTCTGACGGGCATTGTCGATCTGCGACTTGACTTCCGGACGCGTGCCGTAGCCTTGCTTGTCGGCTTCCTGGATCAGCACTTCGCGGCCGATCAGGTCTTTCTTGATGGCTTCGCGCAGTTGCGGCGAATCAGCTTGCTTGCCCTGGGCGACGACTTGCTTGACGACCTGGTCGACGCGCGACGATGGGATGGCCTTGCCATTCACGGTGGCGACGTTTTGCGCGAACGCAGGGATGGCAACGACGGCTACCAAGGCTAAGATCAGGCGGGCTGGCTTCAAAATCATGTTCATTCCTAATAGATATACAAAAGATCGCGCCTGGCGGGCAGTGCGCATTCAGGCGCAGAATACACGACCGGCGCCGAAAAGGGCGCCGGGCAGGTCAGTTCTTATTGAACTTTCGCTTTTTTGATCATTTCTTCTTGATACGCTTGCAGTTTCTTTTGCTGCAGCGCTTCGGCGATCTGTGGCTTGACTTCTTCCAGGGTCGGCAGTTTTGCCGCGCGGGTGTCGTCCAGCTTGATCACGTGGAAACCGTTAGGCGTTTGCACGGGAGTGTCCGTGACCTGGCCTTTTTGCAGTTTCACGAAGGCGTCCGAGAACACTTTCGGGAAGGACGATGGTGCTGCCCAGTCCAGGTCGCCGCCATTGTCGGCCGAGCCCGCATCTTTCGATTGCTTGGCCAGGTCTTCGAACTTGGCGCCGCCTTTCAGCTTGGCGATGATGTCTTTCGCTTCGGCTTCGGTAGCCACCAGGATGTGGCGGACGTGGTATTCCTTGTCGCCCGACTGTGCCACGAAGCGGTCGTATTCCGCCTTGATTTCAGCGTCGGTGACGGGGTTCTTTTTCAGGTAGTCGCCGACCAGGGCATTGATGACGATGGCCTGGCGCGCGTTCTCGATCTGCTGCTTGACGGCTGCATCTTTACCGAAACCTTTGTTTTCCGCTTCTTGCATCAGCACTTCACGGCCGATCAGGTCCTTCTTGATCATTTCGCGCAGTTGCGGCGAATCCGGTTGCTGGCCTTGGGCGACGACTTGCTTGACGACTGCATCAACGCGCGACGATGGGATAGGCTTGCCATTAACAACAGCAACATTTTGCGCAAAAACAGGTACCGCGACAACGGCGAGTAGTGCGATCAGCAAGCGGGCTGGCTTAAAAGTCATTATTAAATCCTGTTAGGGAAAGTTTCGTAAAAAACGCATGGAAAAAATGCATGTCATGACGTTAGTTGCGGCGTACCCAAGTGGTCCGGGTACGCCAAAAACGCCATCCTTACACTACTTCGGACGGCGCCAAGGCAACGATCGCCAATGCATGTATCTCATTATGCATCATATCGTGCACGGAATCATACACCAGACGATGGCGCATGACGAGTCTGAGGCCTTCAAATTGGCTAGAAATAATGCGCAGATTGTAGTGGCCTCCACCCGAGGCGGCGCCCGCGTGGCCCCGGTGGCGAGCCGAGTCGTCTTCCAGCACGCATTCCACTGGGGAAAGTGCGGTTTCCAGGCGCGCACGAATGCGCTCCATGCGCGTTGTCGGCGCAGCGTTATTGTCGGTATGCATCATGCGTCTTCCTTGATATGTTTGGCCAGAAACAGCGTCTGCGCCACGATGAAGGCAAAGAAGATGCCCGTCGCGCCAAAGGCCTTGAAACTGACCCAGGCCGCCATGTCGCCCTTGAACAGCACGAAGGCGACAAACAGGTTCAGTGCGCCGATGGCGCCGAAGAAGATGATCCATGCGGCCAGCAGCTGGTTCCATACGGCATCGGGCAATTGCACTTGCGCTTCCATGGTCTTGCGGATCAGGTTTTTCTTGAAGCCCACATAGGCGATCAGCAGGGCCAGGCCGGACAGCCAGTAGATCAGGGTCGGCTTCCATTTCAGGAAGAAATCGTCATGCAGGTAGATGCTGGCGCCGCCGAACACGACGAAGATGAACAGCGACAGCCACAGCATGCCGTCCACCTTGCGCCCGCGCAGCAGCAGATAGCTGACCTGGCAAGCCGTGGCGACGATGCCGACCAGGGTGGCGAGTATCCACGGCGCCTGGTCGGCCTTGATCAGGCCGCCAGACACGAAGCCGGACAGGTATTGCTGCACGAAATCGTGCGTGGCCGCTTCATACATGCCGCCCAGTTTAAATGCGGCAAAGAAGGCGATCAGGGGGAAGAGGTCGAATAGAAATTTCATGGCGAGACTTTACATGGGTCTTGTTAAATTCATCTTAGGAATGGCTTAGGAGCAAGGTGCTCGCGGGCCACGCCCGTGTCTCATGGCTGCGGATCGAAGCGCAGCGATGCCGAATTGATGCAATAGCGCAGGCCGGTGGGCGGCGGGCCGTCCGGGAAGACGTGGCCCAGGTGGGCGTCGCAGACGGCGCAGACGATCTCCGTGCGCACCATGCCGTGGCTGCGATCGGTGATTTCCGTCACGTTGGCCGGGTCCAGTGCCTGGAAATAGCTGGGCCAGCCGCAGCCGGAATCGAACTTCGTATCCGAGGCGAACAGGGGCGTGTTGCAGCAGACGCAGGTGTAGATGCCGTGTTCATGGTGGTCCCAGAACTTGCCCGTGAAGGCCCGTTCCGTGGCGGCGTGGCGCGTCACTTCGTATTGCATGGAATCGAGCATGGCGCGCCATTCGGCGTCGGTTTTCTTGACTTTATTCGTGGTCATAATGACTCCTCAGGATGAGCAACTGACTTCAAGGTGGCTGGCCCAGTCGGGCGGCAGGGCCGCATAGTGCTGGTGTTCGGGCTGTTCGTCAAATGGCTTTTGCAATATTTCCAGCAATGTCGCCACTTCCGTGTAGTCCTGCTGCTGGGCTTTCTCGATGGCCACCTGCGCCAGGTAGTTGCGCAGCACGTATTTCGGGTTGACCCTGTTCATGGCCGCCTGGCGTTCCCCGTCGACGCTGTTTTCCAGCAGCAGGCGCGCGCGGTAAGTGCCGGCCCAGGCGTCGAACGCGGGACGGTCGATGAACATGTCGCGCAGCGCCGTGTCGAATGCTGGCGCGGCCACCTGCAGGGTCGACAGGGCGCGGAAGAAGTTGGTGAAATCCACGTGATTGGCTTGCATCAGCGCAAACATGCTGTCGAACAGGGCCGTGTCGTCGTCCTGGCTCGTCTGCAGGCCCAGCTTGGCGCGCAGCAAGGCGTTCATCTTCGCGGCAAACGCGGGCTGGTAGCTGTCCAGCGCCGCCTGCGCCAGCGCTACTTCGCCGATCAGCGGCAGCAGGGCCTGGCCCAGCGCGTAGCAGTTCCAGTGGCCCACCTGCGGCTGGTTGCCATAGGAATAGCGGCCCTGCTGGTCCGTGTGGTTGCAGATGTGCTGCGCATCGAACGCTTCCATGAAGCCGAAGGGGCCGTAGTCGATGGTCAGGCCGAGGATGGACATATTGTCCGTGTTCATGACGCCATGCATGAAACCGACGGCTTGCCACTGCGCCATCAGCTCGGCCGTGCGCACGCATACTTCCGCCAGCAAGCCCTGATATGGATTTGATGCGGCGCGCAAATGCGGATAAAAGCCATCGATGACGTAGTCGGCGAGGATTTTCAGCTCGTCCGGCTTCTTGCGGTAAAACCAGTGCTCGAAGGAGCCGAAACGCACGAAACTGGGGGCCATGCGCGTGACGACGGCCGCCGTTTCCACCGTTTCGCGCATGATGCCTTGCTGCGAGCCCATGATGGCCAGCGCGCGCGAGGTGGGAATGCCCAGCGCCGCCATGGCTTCGGAGCAGAGGAATTCTCGGATGGACGAGCGCAGCACGGCGCGGCCATCGCCCATGCGCGAATACGGCGTGGCGCCGGCGCCTTTCAATTGCAGTTCCATGGGGCCATGCTGCGTGGCGATATCGCCCAGCAAGATGGCGCGGCCATCGCCCAGCTGGCCGGCCCAGACGCCGAACTGGTGGCCCGAATACACGGCCGACAGAGGCTGCGAGCGTTGCGCCACGCTATTGCCGCTCAGCAGCTCCACATAATCGGGCTGGGCCAAGTGCGCGGGATCGATGCCGATCAATGCCGCGGCCGTGGCGCTGGCGGCAATGAAATACGGAGCGGGCAGGGGCGTGGGCATCAGGCGCGTGTAGAACGCGGGCGGCAAGGCCGCAAATGCATTGTCCAGTGGTAAGGTATGAGCGGTAATGGCTATTCCAGTCTAAGAGATGCGCCGGCAGGAAAGGGAAGATCCGCGCCAGCCAAAACACGATTTTACCGCACGGCGCCAGGGCGTGCGCCGGACCGCCGGAAGGCGGCCATGGCGGGGGCTGGCGGGCTGCAAAACGGAATCAAAAATTCCATGTTGCAGCGCAATATCGAAATGCGTTGACGATTTCCGCACGACCGTACGAAACTAGTTCATCTTAGTTAAAACTCAAGAAAGAGACGGGCTATTCCCGGCCACGTTCCATTCGCTTACCAGGAGACACGATGCCGGCATTTCCCATGAGTCCAGTGATGGGCCAGATGATGAACCAGCCCCTGCTGATTTCCAGCATTCTCGAGTTTGCAGCGCGTCATTATGGCAGCGGCGAAATCGTCTCGCGGCGCGTGGAAGGCGATCTGCACCGCTATACCTACCGCGATTGCCACCAGCGCACGCGGCGCCTGGCCAATGCCCTGCACGGCCTCGGCATCGGCATGGGCGACCGCGTCGCCACGCTGGCCTGGAACGGTTATCGCCACCTGGAAGCGTATTACGCCGTGTCCGGCTCGGGTGCCGTCTTGCACACCATCAATCCGCGCCTGTTCCCCGAGCAGATCGCCTACATCTCCAACCATGCGCAAGACCAGGTGCTGCTGTTCGACCTGACGTTCCTGCCCGTGGTGGAAAAGATCGCCGCCGACTGCACCTTTGTGCGCCACTTCGTGCTGATGTGCGACCGCGACCGCATGCCGGCCAGCAGCACGATTCCCGACCTGCTGTGCTATGAAGACCTGATCGCCACGCATTCGGACGACTACGCCTGGCCCGTCTTCGATGAAAACTCGGCCGCCGCCCTGTGCTATACCTCCGGCACGACGGGCAACCCGAAGGGCGCCCTGTATTCGCACCGCTCGACCGTGCTGCACGCCTACGCTTCGGCCATGCCCAGCGCCCTGAACGTGCGCGCCACCGACACGGTCCTGCCCGTCGTGCCCATGTTCCACGTCAACGCCTGGGGCTTGCCGTATTCCGTGCTGCTGTCGGGGGCGCGCATGGTGTTTCCCGGCGCGGCGCTCGATGGCAAGTCGCTGTACGAGCTGTTTGAATCGGAAAAGGTGACGTTTTCGGCCGGCGTGCCCACCGTCTGGCTGGGCCTGCTGAATTATGCCTTGCAGAATGACCTGAAATTTTCCACCTTCCGCCGCACCGTGATCGGCGGCGCGGCCTGTCCGCCCGCCATGATGGATACCCTGATCGACAAGTTCGACGTGGAAGTCATCCATGGCTGGGGCATGACGGAAATGTCGCCGCTGGGCACCACGGGCGGCTTGCAGACCAAGCACCTGGCCATGGACAAGGCCGCGCAGCGCGACATCCTGCACAAGCAGGGCCATGCGATCTACGGCGTGGACATGAAGATCGTCGATGACGATGGCAAGGAATTGCCGTGGGATGGCGTCGCCTACGGCCACCTGCTGGTGAAGGGGCCGTGGATCATTTCCTCGTATTACAGGAACGAGGGGGGCGAAGCGCTGCAGGATGGCTGGTTCCCCACGGGCGACGTGGCGACGATCGACGAGGATGGCTACATGCAGATCACGGACCGCAGCAAGGACGTGATCAAGTCGGGCGGCGAGTGGATCGGCACCATCGACCTGGAAAACCTGGCCATGGCCCACCCGGCCGTGCTGCAGGCCGCCTGCATCGGCGTATTCCACCCGAAATGGGATGAGCGCCCCGTGCTGGTGGTGGTGCTGCGCCCCGGCATGGATGTCACGCGCGAAGCGCTGTTGCAGTTTTTTGAAGGCAAGATCGCCAAGTGGTGGACGCCCGACGACGTGCTCTTCATCGACGCCTTGCCCATGGGGGCGACGGGCAAGATCCAGAAGAACAAGCTGCGCGACCAGTTCAAGGGGCACAAGCTGCCGGGGATCTGACGCATCAGCAAGCCCAGGCGTGATTGACCCGGGGGCGAGGGCCGGGGGAGGACCATCTGGGGCCGACCCCGGTACTTTGATGCCCTTGGGTTAATGCCTGCCTTTCACGCCGCCTGCGGCAGCACCGACCCCAGTTTTTCCAGCAAGTGCTCGCACTGGAAGACGGACAGGGTCTGGCGCTTGTCCGCCGTGCCCACGTCGATCATTTCATCCATGTCGCTGCGCAGGTCGTCGTGGTCGCCCGTGCGGATGAGCTGTGGCGCCGCGAAGCGCTGGCTGTCGGAAATCGTCATGATGTTGTCGACCTTGTCGACGAGAAAACCATAGCGCTCGGCGCCCCGTTCCACGATCAGGATCTTGCCCGCGCTGCTGTCGGCCAGCGGCGGCATGGCATACAGCTGGCGCAGGTCGATGATGCTGATCATTTGCTGGCGCAGGTTCAGCATGCCGCGCATGCAGGCCGGCATGCCCGGCGGCGTGGTGATGGCGCCGCCGAAATCGATGATTTCGCGCACTTGGCCGATTTCCACGGCGAACTGGTTTTCCACCGTGAACGTGATGTACACGCGGCGCTGCGCCTTCTGCGTGGCCGCTGCCGCCGTTTCCGTCACGTTCGGGTACAGCCGCTTGTGGCCGTCGCGCATCTCGATGATTTCCCCTTGCGACAGGATTTCCCGGTGGTCGAGGAAAATGATGTCGCCCAGGCTTTCCTTGGTGATGCAGCCGGCAAACATGGCCGCGCGCGCCTTGCTCAGCAGGGGAATCGGCAAGACTTCATCGCCAAAGAAATGCACGATGCTGTCGACGGAATCGACGAGAAAGCCGATGGTCGTCTCTTCCAGCCGCACGACGATGATGCGCTGTTCCGGCGTGGCCGCCTTGCCCGGCTCGGCCGCCTGCAGCAGGGCGGCAAAATCGACGACGGCCACCTGGCTGCCGCGAAAATGCATGCGTCCCAGGCACAGCTCGCTATTCAGGATGGAGCTGTGCAGCTCGGGCACCTTGATGATTTCCTGGATGGCCAGCATCTCGAAGGCGAACGTGGCGCCGGCCGCGTGGAAGCTGACGCACTGGCGCCGTTCGCTCTGCGCGTGGTAGCGGGCCGTGCCGAGCTTGGCGCCGCTGGCTTGCAGGGCCAGCACGTGGGGCACGTTTTCGATGCGCAGCAAGGCGTGCGGGTCGAGGATTTGCAGCAGGCGGGCGCCGCCATCGTGCAAGATGGTGCCGGCGATGACGGCGTGGGCGTCGCCCGCCGCATAGTGCAGGGCGCTGCGCTGGGTGGCGGGCACGCGCAGGATTTCGCCCGTGTCCTGGAAGACGATGCCGATCAGCACTTGCTGGAAATCGAGGATGGCGATCTTGTCGCTGGCCGCGGCGCGCGGCGCGTCGGCGCGGAACAGCCTGCCCAGGTTGACGACGGGTATGACGCTGCCGCGCAAGGTGAACATGCCTTCCAGATACGCCGGCGCCAGGGGCAGGGCGGTGACTTTCGCGGGATAGTTCACCACTTCGCGGATGCAGCTGGCGGGCAGGGCGAATTCGTCGTCGCCCAGGTAGAAGGAGCCGAACAGTTCCGTGGCGGCGTCGCCGCCACCGCCGGTGCGGGCTTGCAATCCTGACGCTTCATGCATGTCCATACGCGCCTTCCTTGCGTGCAGGTAAAACAGGGGCTTGCGCCACGACGTCCGTGACGGCGTAGCTGAGATGGGCGCAATCGATCAGCAGCTGGCGCCCGTGGCGCCCGCCCAGCGCGCAGAAACTGACCTGCAGGCCGCAGCGGTCCAGGTATTTTTGCGCCGCTTCCACGTTTTGCCGTCCCACCTGCAAGCGTCCATTGCGCGGGCCAAACATGCTGGCGCCGCCCGCCAGCACCACTTCGATGTCGGCATAGTCGGCCTGGCGCGCGCCCATCAGGCGCAGCAGCGAAGGCACGGCCTGGCTGACATAGCGTGCCCCCAGGGAATGGTCCGCCCCCGGCGCTTCCGGCAGCAGACAGTGGGCCAGGCCGCAGCAATGGCCTTTCTTCCAGATGAAGCCGATGCCGATGCACGAGCCCAGCAGCGCCTGCAATTGTTCGTCGTGCGTGCCCACGCTGAGCTGGCCCATGCCCACCAGGTGCAGCGGCGGCGCGGCGGCGCTTGCCAGTGAACGGTTCATGCCACCCCCGCTTTATAGATCATGGGAAATTCGAACTGGTAGCCCGTAGCGAGCCTGGCGATGGTCTCCGACTCGCCCAGGATCAGCCGGCCATCGTCCTTCAGGCTCTGGCGGGCCTGGCGCAGCACCGTTTCCTGGTGTTCCGCGTCGAAATAAATCAGCACATTGCGCAGGAATACCAGGTCGAACTGCTGCGCCGGACGCAGTGCTTCGAGCAGATTGTGCTGGGAAAAGCTGACGTGTTGCCGCAGTTCTTCGTTGACTTGCACGCCATACGGCGACGGCGTAAAGTATTTGCGCAGCAAGTCCGGGTGCGACAGGCGGATGCGCTCGACGGAGCGGCCGCTGTACTGGCCGGCCTTGGCCGCACCGAGGATTTGCCGGGAAATGTCGCTGGCCAGGATCTGGTAGCGGAAGGTGGGCGTCTGCAGGCGGAACTGTTCGCACAGCATGGCGATCGAATACAGTTCCTCGCCGCTGGCCGCCGCCGCCGACCACACTTTCAGGCAGCCGCCCGGATGCGCGCGCGCCCAGGCGGGCAGGTAGCGGTCGCGGAAGTAGTCCCAGATCTGCGGCGTGCGGAAGAACAGCGTGTCGTTCGTCGTCACCAGGTCGATGAAATGGACGATCTCGTCGCGGTCGCTGGCCACGCGGTCCAGGTAGGCCTGGTAGCTGTGCAGGGACAGCGCCTGCAGCCGGGGCTGCAAGCGCCGTTCCAGCAAGACACTCTTGCGCGGCGTCATGGCGATGCCCGTATGCTCGCGCACCAGCGCGATCAGGGTCGTCAGCACCTCGGGCGTCAGCGTGGCCGCGTGGCTCATGGCTTACACCACGAAGCCGGAGACAGTCTGGTTCAGGCTGCCCGCGCGGTCGTTCAGGCTATCCGTCGAGCGGGCGATGCTGTCGCAGTTGGCGGCCGATTTCTCCGTTTCCTCGGCGATGTACTGGATCGCCGTCGACACTTCGCGCGCCGTCAGCAGCTGCTCGTTGGCCGCCTTCGAGATATCCGAGATGGCCAGCGTGGTTTTCGCCACGCCCGAGACGATCTTGTCGAAGGCGTCGCTGGCCTGGCGCGAAATCTCGCTGCCGGTGGAGACGCGCTTGACGGACTCGTTGATCAGCTTGGAAATTTCCTTGGTCGCCTGCGACGAGCGCTCGGCCAGCTTGCGCACCTCGTCGGCGACGACGGAAAAGCCCAGGCCGTGCTCGCCCGCGCGGGCCGCCTCGATGGCCGCGTTGAACGCCAGCATGTTGGTCTGGTTGGCGATCTCGCTGATGACCTTGACGATTTCGCCGATGTCTTCCGACGAGCGGTTGATCAGGTCCATCGCCTCGATCGACTTGGCGACGGCGCGCGCGCCCGCTTCCGCTTCCTGCTGCGTGGCTTTCGCCAGGTAGTCGGCGTTCGAGGTGTTTTCCGCGATGGAATTGATGGAAAACGTCAGGCCGTCGATGGACGCGTTCATTTCTTCCACCGTGGCGCCCAGCGCCTGCGTGCCCACGGCCACGCCCGTGGCCCGCTCGGCGATCGCGTGCGAGGCGTCGGCAAAGCCGTTCGCCGCCGACACCACGTCGCCGATCACGCCGCGCAGGTCGACGATCATCTTGCTGATGCCGCCGGCCAGCAAGTCGATCGGCTCGTCGCCTTCGGGCACGATATCGCACGTCAAATCGCCTTGCGCCGCGCGCGCCACGCAGGCCAGCAGGGCTTCCACCTTGCGGCTGTCATTGGCCGCCTTGGCCTGGATGCCGGTTTCCATGTTGACCTGCTCGCTGATGTCGATGGCGAACTTGACCACTTTATATGGCTTGCCGTTCAGGTCGAGGATGGGGTTGTAGGTGGCCTGTATCCACACCACCTTGCCATGGCTGCCCAGGCGCTTGTAGCGGCCCGCGTCGAATTCGCCGCGGTTCAGCTTTTGCCAGAATTTCTTGTATTCGGCGCTGCTGGCATAGTCGGGCTCGCAAAACATGCGGTGGTGCTCGCCCTGGATGTCGGCCAGGTCATAGCCCATGACGGCGAGGAAATTCTCGTTCGCGTCCAGCACATTGCCCTGCATGTCGAATTCGATCACGGCTTGCGCCTTGCCGATGGCGCTGACCTTGCCTTCGTACTCGGCATTGCGCTTCTTCAGGGCCGTGATGTCGCTGGCGAACTTGACCACCTTGAACGGCCGGCCTTCCGTGTCGAAGATGGGATTGTAGGTGGCGTTGAGCCAGATTTCGCGGCCATCTTTCGTCACGCGCTTGTATTCGCCGGCGTCGAACTCGCCCTTGGCCAGCTTTTGCCAGAATTGCGCGTACTCCTCGCTCTTGGCGTATTCCGGTTCGCAAAACATGCGGTGATGCTTGCCTTCGATCTCCGCCAGCGTGTAGCCGACGGAATGGAGGAAGTTGTCGTTGGCGCGGATGATGGTGCCGTCGAGCCTGAATTCGATCACGGCCTGGGCCTTGCTGATGGCGTCGATCTTGCCTTCGTAGTCGGCATTGCGGCGCTTGCTGGCCGTAATGTCGGTGGCGAACTTGATGACCTTGTACGGTTTGCCGTCCGCATCGAGAATGGGGTTGTAGGAAGCGTTGATCCACACTTCGCGGCCATCCTTGGCGCGGCGCTTGTATTCGCCCTGGTCGAACTCGCCCCGTCCCAGCTTGGCCCAGAAGTCGCGGTATTCGGCCGTTTTCACATACTCGGGATCGCAGAAGATGGCATGGTGCTTGCCTTGCACCTCGGCCAGCGTATAGCCGACGACGCGCAGGAAATTGTCGTTCGCATGCAGGATGGTGCCGTCGAGTTCGAATTCGATCACGGCCTGGACACGGTTCAATGCAGTATTTATCGCTTGTAAGTCCAGGTCCTGGGAGTGGCTGACATGGCTGGCTGCGTCCATAAGATTTCCTTCAGTGTGGGTCGAAGAATGGGTGGCGCTCATACTGGCATAACAATAGGCAATGGTTCAATGCAGCGCTTCAGCATTATTATTAATGTGGCGCGAAGTGATAATCGGTGAGAATCTGCCCGATAAAGGCAGGCGATATCCGACGACCGCTGACGCCTTATATTAAATCAATTGCAGAGTATTGATTTGAATCAATAATTTTATTATTCCCCAGCGCCTGGGGAAAAACAAGAGGCATGGATAAATAATGCGAAAAGTGTCGTTATTGGCCTGTGCGCGCATATATCGGCGTATTTATTACATAATAAAACGGCGTTTTTATTATTGTGGTTTTATTATTGAAGATGAATATCCATGTGATAGCTGCTGGCATCGCCTGCGGCGCGCGCCGCCATCGGACGGGGCCGATGTTGTACCATGGCGGCCAATGCGGGCGCCTGGCGCGCCACGACAAAAATAATACGAGCGTTCTTTTATGCGGTATAGTGAAGCTTCATCCCTTGCAACCACCTCATACGTTGAGCAAAACCAATAAGGAAGAGACATGAGCGCTGAATATCAAGTGAACGGTGCCGTTGCCGTCATTACCCTGAGCAATCCACCCGTCAACGGCCTGGGCCTGGCGACGCGCACGGCCGCCGTGGCCGGCATCCGCCAGGCATTGGCCGATGACAGCGTCAAGGCCATCGTCATCACGGGCGCCGGCAAGGCGTTCTCGGGCGGCGCCGACATCAAGGAATTCAATTCGCCCAAGGCGCTCACGGAACCGACCCTGCACACCCTGATCAATGTGGTGGAGCAATCGACGAAACCCGTCGTGGCGGCCATCCACAGCGTCTGCATGGGAGGCGGCCTGGAGCTGGCGCTGGGCTGCAACTACCGCGTGGCCGCGCCCGGCGCGCAAATGGCCTTGCCGGAAGTCAAGCTAGGCATCTTGCCGGGCGCGGGCGGCACGCAGCGCCTGCCCCGGGTGCTGGGCCTGGAAATGGCCCTCAACATGATCGTCTCGGGCACGCCCGTGGCGTCGGAAAAGCTGGCCGGCACGGCCCTGTTCGATGAAGTCACCGCGCCCGGCGCCGACCTGCTGGCCGCCGCCGTGGCCTTTGCGACGAAAGTGGCGGACGTGCGCCCGCTGCCGAAAGTGCGCGAGCGCAAGGTCGACTACCCGAACCACGAAGCGTTCCTGCAGTTTTCGCGCAATACGGTGAAAGCCATGTCCGGCCCGTTCCCCGCGCCCCTGAAATGCGTGGACGCCGTGGCCGCTGCCGTGACGATGAAATTCGACGACGGCTTGAAGTACGAGCGCGAACTGTTCATGCAGCTGGTGCAGTCGCCCGAATCGAAGGCCCTGCGCCATGCCTTCTTTGCCGAACGGGTGGCCAGCAAGGTGCCCGACGTGCCGTCCGACACGCCCGTGCGCGCCATCGCCAGCGCGGCGATCGTCGGCGCCGGCACCATGGGCGGCGGCATCGCCATGAATTTCGCCAACGCGGGCATCCCCGTGACCTTGCTGGAGACGCAGCAGGACGCGCTGGACAAGGGCCTGGCCACCATCCGCAAGAATTACGAAAACACGGTCAAGAAGGGCAAGCTGACGCAGGAAAAGGCCGAGCAGCGCATCGCGCTCGTCTCCGGCACCCTGGCGTATGCGGCCATCGCCCAGGCGGACATCGTCATCGAAGCCGTCTTCGAAGAGCTGGGCGTGAAGGAAACCGTCTTCAGGCAGCTCGACGCCGTCATGAAGCCGGGCGCCATCCTCGCCTCGAATACCTCCACCCTGGACCTGGACAAGATCGCCGCGTTCACCCAGCGTCCGCAGGACGTGATCGGCACGCATTTCTTCAGTCCCGCCAACGTCATGAAGCTGCTGGAAATCGTCCGTGGCAAGGCAACGGGCAAGGACGTGCTGGCGACGGCGCTGGCGCTGTCGAAAAAACTGAAAAAGACGGGCGTGGTGTCCGGCGTGTGCGACGGCTTCATCGGCAACCGCATGATCGAGCAGTACAGCCGGCAAGCCGGTTTCCTGCTGGAAGAAGGCTGCCTGCCGGAGCAGGTGGACAAGGCGGTGGAGAAATTCGGCTTTGCCATGGGGCCGTTCCGCATGGCCGACCTGGCCGGCAACGATATCGGCTGGGCCATCCGCAAGCGCCGCTACGTGGAAAAGCCGGACGTCACGTATTCGAAGACGGCCGACCTGCTGTGCGAGCTGGGTCGTTTTGGCCAGAAGACGGGCGCCGGCTGGTATGACTACAAGGCGGGCGACCGCAAGGCGTATCCATCGGAACAGGTCAATGCCATGATCGTGCAGCACTCGGTCGACATCGGCGTGGCGCGACGCAAGGTCAGCGACCAGGAAATCGTCGAACGGCTCGTGTATGCGCTCGTCAACGAAGGCGCGCGCATCCTGGAAGAGGGCATCGCCCTGCGCGCCTCGGACATCGACATGGTGTATCTGACGGGCTACGGCTTCCCGCTGTTCCGTGGCGGCCCCATGTTCTACGCGGACATGGTCGGCTTGCCGAATGTGCTAGACAGCATCAAGGGCTACGCCAAGGGCCGCCATGGCGAGGCGTGGACGCCGGCGCCCCTGCTGGTGAGGCTGGCGGGCGAGGGCAAGGGCTTTAACAGCTGATGTCGCGGTGAGCCGGGTAGGTCGGATTAGCGCGGTGCGCGTAATCCGACATCACCAAAGGCGCCAACAATGTTGTCGGATTACGCGATGCCTGGCCTCGCTAATCCGACCTGCGTTATTATTTCTTCTTCACCACCATCTTCACCACCATCTTGACCGCCTCGTTGACGATGACGGGGTTGTCTTTCTGGATGTAATAGCCGGCGCCCGTGATGCGCTCGATGGCAGGCGCGCCGGACAGGCGCTGCCAATCCTTTTCCTGGGCCCGCACCAGGCTTTCAAACGAACCCGTCTCCTCGATGCCGAACTTGTCGCGCACCAGCAGCATGGCGGGAACGCGCAGCGGGCTGGCCAGGTCGACATGCTGCAGGCATTGCGTCTGGGCATCGAATTCGGCCGATTCGGTGCTGTTGAACATCAGCTTTCGACGGGTTTTGACCAGCATGGCGTAGGTGCTGGCGTCCGTCTGCATGCGGCTCCATTGCTGCGGGTGCGTGGGGTCGAGCAGGACCAGTCCCGCCACGTCCTGCGGGTACAGCTTCGCATACACGTACTGGTACAGTCCGCCCAGGCCATGGCCAACCAGCACATACGGCGGTTTCAGGCCCGCTTGCGCCAGCAGGGCGCGCTGCTGCGCAGCGATGGTGCAGGGATCGCGCGGCGTGGTGGTTTTCTTGCTGTCGCCATAGCCGGGACGGTCATACACGAGCACGCGATGCTGCTGCGCCACTTCGGGCACCACCTTGGCCCATACTTCCTTGCCGTCGCCCATGGCTGACTGGAAGACCACGGGCAAGCCGCCTTGCCCGCTCAGGGCGTAGGCGATGCTGGCGTCGGGCAGGGCGGCCGTGGCCGGTATGCCGGGCGCGGCCGGGGAAGAGGGCAGCAGGGAACAGCCGGAAAAACAGCCTGCCAGCAGCAGGCCGGCGCTGGAAAGGAGCAGGGTGCGCGCGGGGCGGCCGACGAATAGATGATGCATGAATCTCCTTCTTGGTGCAGGGACCGGGGACCGGTATGGCGTGCCAGCCATTATAGGCAAATCAGGGGGAAGTGAACATGTCGAACAGAACGGGCTTTCCGTCTTCTCAGGCGGCGTCGGCGCGGTGGCAGACGGCTTCGATGCGGTTGCCGTCCGGATCGAACAAAAAGGCGGCGTAATAACTGGCATGATAATGGCGCAGGCCGGGGGCGCCCAGGTCGAAGCCGCCATGCGCCAGGCCCGCTTGCCAAAAGGCATCCACGGCCGCGCGCGTGGGCGCCTTGAAGCAGCAGTGGCGGCGCGGCGCATCGTCGGGCGCCGGACCCAGGCGTACGGAAAAATAGCTGCGCTCAGGGAAATCCGCATCGCTGCGTTCGCCGTAGCCTATCCAGGCGTTGGCGTGGTCGCTGCCCACCTTGGGCACCTCCAGCGCGGCGAAAATGGCGTCATAGAAGCGTTCCGCGCGCGCCAGGTCGGCAACGGTGAGGGAAACGTGATCGAGCATGGACACTCCACAGGAATCAGGGACGGCCATAGCATAGCCCGGATCGGGGCGGCTGTGGGCATTCCTGGCGTGCAGTGACCGAGTGAAACCGGCGGCGGCAAACCGGCGGTTACGCGTGCCAGTCAGGCGGCAGGTGTCAGCGCGGGCAGGAGCAGCGTGACGCCGATGCGCACACGGAGCAGGCCGGCGCGGGACGCGCCAGCTTGGCCACGATGGCGCGGCTGAGCGTTTGCACGCGCGGGGCGAACAGCATCACGGCGCAGAAGGCCACGGGCCAGGCGGCAAAGAAGGCATGGCGCCAGCGCGGCAGAAAATCGGCCTGCAGGCCGACATTGAGCCAGGTCACCCAGGCGCTCATCAGCAAGGTCATCACCAGCGACATCAGGAAGGCAAACACGCAGCGCAGGCGCAGGGCATCGGACATGGGGCGCTTTCAAATAAGTTGGAAAGAAGACAGCGTAACAACTTGCGCCAATCTATACTAGAGCCATATTTTTAATTTCAAATTCTATAAACGGAATCATTATTAAACACTCATGCTAGATGACCTCGCCCTGTTTGTCGCCATCGTGGAGGCGGGCAGCCTGCACGCGGCGGCTGTGAAGGAAGACTTGCCGCCCGCTACCGTCACGCGGCGGCTGCAAAAGCTGGAAAGCCAGCTGGGCTACCGCCTGCTGAACCGCAGTGCGCGGCGCATGCAGCCAACGGCGGAAGGCTGGCAATACTATGAGCAATGCCGCGCCCTCGTGCACGCCTTGCGGCAGGCGACGCAGCAGCTCGACGCCAGCCTGGCAGCCGTGTCCGGCACCATCCGCGTGCTGGCGCCCGTCAACTTCGCCAGCGGCTTGCTGACGCCGGCCTGGGTCAGCTTCATGCAGCAGTATCCCGCCATCCGCCTGGAACTGGAACTGTCGAACCTGCTGCAAGACCTGGTGGGCAGCGGCGCCGACCTGGCCATCCGCGTGGGCGCGCTCGACGATTCCTCGCTGATGCAGCGGCGCCTGGGCAGTGCGTCGCTGGTGATGGTGGCCGCGCCCGGCTACCTGGCGCGCGCCGGCGTGCCGCGCGATTTGCAGGAACTGGAACAGCATGAACTGATCGTGGCCGAGCCGCTGCGCAGCTGGCGCCTGCGGCGGCCCGGCGATGGCGCCGAAATGGTGATCCAGCCGCAGGCGCGCCTGCGCGTCAACGAGATGCGCCTGGCCGTGGAGATGGCGGACGCGGGCATCGGCATCTTGCTGTGTCCGTTATTGCAATGCCGCGAGGAAGTGGCGCGTGGCAGCCTGGTGCGCGTCCTGCCCGACTGGATGCCGCAGCCGCGCCACGTGTATGCCGTGTGGTCGCAGCGGCGCTACCTGCCCGCCCGCGTGCGCGTGCTGCTCGAGCACCTGGCGGCGTTCGCGGAAAGCAATCCCCTGTTGAACGAGGACATCGGGGCCGCTTAGCCGGGTGCGCCGTCCGGCTGCTGCTGCTGCTGCTGCTGCTGCTGCTGCTGCTGCTGCTGCTGCTGCTGCTGCTGCTCCAGCCAGCCCGTGAAGGCGCGCAATGCCGCGCTGAATCCGCCGGCCGGCGCGGCGCCGGGCCGGGCCTGGACGAGGAAGTAGCGCATCTGCGCCTGCATGGCCGGGTGGCGCCGCAGCAGCAGTGCCGCGTGTTCCTCGAGGCTGGCGGGCCAGCCGCTGTCGCCATCTTCGCGCAGCAGGTTGCACGAGCGGATCAGCTTGCGCGACGCCTCGCGCTGCAGGCGGGCGATGGCGGCAGGGTCGCATTCCCCGTCGAGGCGCTGCGCATAGTCTTCCAGCACGGTGGCAAAGTCGCCATTCACGGCCAGGGCGATGGCGCGCGACGGCGCGAAAGGCGCAAAGTGCGCGGCCAGGTCTGCGCCCCACAGGCAGCGGCACTGGTGCTTGAGCCAGTAGCCCCAGCTGTACAGGTTTTCCGGCGCAAGTACCTGGGCCCGGTGGCCGATATCGAAATCGATCTTCAGCACCGTGTCATGGCGCGCCTGCAGGGCCAGGCGCAAGGTTTCCAGCATGTCGCCCTGCTGCGGCGTGGGCGGCTGGCGCAGCACCAGGGTCAGGTCCAGGTCGGACACGCCCGGCGTGGCGTCGCCCCGCGCCACGCTGCCATACACATACAGGCTGTCGAGCAAATCGCCGGCGCGCGCGGCCAGACTGGCGCACGCGTCCTGCAGCAGCGGGGCAAAATCGGGTTGCAGGGGGCCGCTTGGGGCGGGCGGCAAGGTGGCGGGTACGGTCGGTGGCATGCCTGGCGAGGGTGGGGTGGACAAAAGCGCCACCATAGCATGGGGCGCGATGGGGCGCATGGCAATCCTTTCCGTCAAGTAATAACCGAGCGCTTGTACTTTGCGCCTTGATCGCGTTAAGATAAGCCGCCCGCTTATCAAGTGGGCAATCTGGTGTTTTTTCGCGCAATCCCGTCCCTATCCATGAGAGTAGCAATGAAATATCTGATCGTTCCCTTTCTGTTGACCATTACCGGCTGCGAGGTACTGTATGACGCGAACCGGGACAAGATCGGCGAGTACTGCAACAGCTTGAATAATTTCGACGACCGCAATGCCTGCCGCAAGCGCAACCAGACCAGCTATCAGGAATACGTGCAGCACCGCGACAAGCAGAAACAGGGCGCCAGCGACAAGTAGGCTTGCACGGCGTCGCCGCTCCATGAAAAACGCCGCTGACAAGTCAGCGGCGTTTTGTTTTTCTAGCCCCGGCATGGCGGCCGGGGCAGGGTGGCGGTCAGTCGTCGGCGTAAATATTGTTGTCCTTGGTTTCACGGACAAACAGCGTGCCGATCACGACAGTCGCCAGGGCGACGACGATCGGGTACCACAGGCCATAATAAATGTCGCCCTTGAAGGCCACCAGCGCGAAGGCCGTGGTGGGCAGCAAGCCGCCGAACCAGCCATTGCCGATGTGGTAAGGCAGGGACATCGAAGTGTAGCGTATGCGGGTCGGGAACATTTCCACCAGCATGGCGGCGATCGGGCCGTACACCATGGTCACGTACAGCACCAGGATGAACAGCAGCAGGACCACCATCGGCTTGTTGATCTGTTCCGGATCAGCCTTGGCGGGGTAGCCCGCTTCCTTGATGCCGGCGCCCAGTTCTTTCTTCAGCGCCGCTTCGTGGGCCTTGCTTTCCGCATCGAAGTTCAAGCCGTCGGCCGTCATGACGGCGTTGAACGAGGAAAATTCCTTCGTGCCGATGCGCACCTTGGCGATGCTGCCGGCCGGGGCGTCTTCCTTCGTGTAGTTCACCGAGCTGTTCGACAGGAAGCCGGTGGCGATGTCGCACGACGAGGGGAATTTCTTCGTGCCCGTCATGTTGAACTGGAAGTGGCAGGAGGCGGGATCGGCCACCACCACCACTGGCGAGTTCTTCAGTGCTGCTTCCAGCTGCGGGTTGGCGAAGTGCGTCAGGCCGTTGAAGATCGGGAAGTAGGTGACGGCGGCGATCAGGCAGCCGCCGAGGATGATGTACTTGCGGCCGATGCGGTCGGACAGGCTGCCGAAGAACAGGAAGAATGGCGTGGCCAGCAGCAGGGCGATGGCGACCAGCACGTTGGCCGTCGCCAGGTCCACTTTCAGGGTCTGGATCATGAAGAACAGAGCGTAGAACTGGCCCGTGTACCAGACGACCGCCTGGCCGGCGGTCAGGCCGATCAGGGCCAGGATGACGATCTTCAGGTTTTTCCATTTGCCGAACGCTTCCGTCAGCGGCGCTTTCGAGGTCTTGCCTTCGGCTTTCATCTTGGCAAACGCTGGCGATTCGTTCATGGCCATGCGGATCCAGACGGAAATACCCAGCAGCACCACGGACAGCAGGAACGGCACGCGCCAGCCCCATGCCTCGAATGCCTGCTCGCCCGTCGCCAGGCGGGTGCCCAGGATGACCATCAGCGACAGGAAGAAGCCCAGGGTTGCCGTGGTCTGTATCCACGCCGTGAACGCGCCGCGCTTGCCTTCCGGCGCATGTTCGGCCACGTAGGTGGCCGCGCCGCCGTACTCGCCGCCCAGCGCCAGGCCTTGCAGGATGCGCAGGATGACGAGGATGATCGGCGCCGCGATGCCGATCGAAGCGTGGCCCGGCAGCAGGCCGACGATGAAGGTGGAACCGCCCATGATGATGATGGTCACCAGGAAGGTGTACTTGCGGCCGATCATGTCGCCCAGGCGGCCGAAGACCAGCGCGCCGAACGGACGCACGATGAAGCCGGCGGCGAAGGCCAGCAGCGCGAAAATGAAGGTGGTGGTGGGGTCGCCGATGAAAAATTGCTTGGCGATGATGGATGCCAGCGAACCGTACAGGTAAAAATCGTACCATTCAAAGACAGTGCCTAGCGAGGATGCAAAGATGACCTTGCGTTCCTCAGGCGTAATCGGCGTTCCCTTGGTGGAAATTTTCCGTACGTCGGCCGAGCCGGATGGTGTTGCCATGGTTTGTCTCCCTATATTTATAGTGAACTGGTGCCGAGGTCTTTTTTGACCATTCTTGCAACAGCTGCAGGCGAGTGTGTTCTCCGAACCTTACGTCATGCTTGCTTGAAACTTACACCAAGCTTACAGTGCGCGGCCTTTGCTGCCCGCCAAAAGCGAGCGCAACTTTGCGAACGACCGTACTTAAATGTGCTATTCTGGGCCCGGTGCATACACCCATAACATTCCCACAAGGAGACACAGCATGAATGAAGCCGTCATCGTATCGACCGCCCGCACGGGCCTGGCCAAGTCCTGGAAGGGCGCGTTCAACATGACGCATGGCGCCACCCTGGGCGGCCATGTGCTGGCGGCCGCCGTCGAGCGCGCCCGCATCGAGGCGGGCGAAGTGGAAGACGTGCTGGTCGGCTGCGCCTTTCCCGAAGGCGCCACGGGCGGCAATATCGCGCGCCAGGTGGCCTTGCGCGGCGGCTGCCCCGTCACCACGGCGGGCATGACCGTCAACCGTTTTTGCTCGTCCGGCCTGCAGGCGATCGCCCTGGCGGCGCAGCGCATCATCGCCGGCGAAGGCGACATCTATGCGGCCGGCGGCGTGGAATCGATTTCCTGCGTGCAAAACGAAATGAACACGCATATGTACCGCGAAGTCTGGCTGCAGCAGCACAAGCCGGAAGTGTATTGGCCCATGCTGCAGACGGCCGAGACGGTGGCCAAGCGCTACCAGATTTCGCGCGAGCGCCAGGATGCATACGGCGCGCAAAGCCAGCAGCGCGCCGCCGCGGCCCAGGCCGCCGGCCTGTTCGACGCGGAAATCGTGCCGATGACCACCACCATGGGCGTGGCCGACAAGGCCAGCGGCATGCTGGTCTCGCGCGAAGTGACGATCGCTGCCGACGAAGGCATCCGCGCCGACACCACCTACGATGCCGTGGCAAAGATCCGTCCGGCCATCCCCGGCGGCGTCATTAGCGCGGGCAATGCCAGCCAGTTTTCCGATGGCGCCTCGATGGCCATCGTCATGAATGCGAAAGTGGCCGAAGCGAAAGGCTTGCAGCCGCTGGGCATCTTCCGTGGCTTTGCCGTGGCCGGCTGCGAACCCGATGAGATGGGCATCGGTCCCGTGTTTGCCATTCCCAAGCTGCTGAAAAAGGCGGGCCTGACGGTGGCCGACATCGGCCTGTGGGAACTCAATGAAGCATTCGCCGTGCAAGTGCTGTACTGCGCCGATACCCTCGGCATTCCGCTGGACCGCCTGAACGTGAATGGCGGCGCCATCGCCGTCGGCCACCCGTATGGCGTCTCGGGTGCCCGCCTGACGGGCCACGCCCTGATCGAAGGCAAGCGCCGCGGCGTCAAATACGTGGTGGTGACCATGTGCATCGGCGGCGGGCAGGGCGCGGCCGGCCTGTTTGAAGTGCTGTAATCCGGATCAAAACCAGTCAGCGGGCGGCTTCCAGGGCCGCCCGTTTGCCTTCCGCCTCCTGTTCCTGCAGAGTGGAGCGATAGCGGTTACAGTAATGCTTCATTGATAAACAACCAGCCTGCCACCATGATCAAGCACATCGTTTTCTGGAAACTCAAGGACCACGCCGAAGGCGCCGACCGCGCCACCAATGCATTGAAACTCAAAGCCCTGCTCGACTCCTGCTCCGGCCTGGTGCCCGGCATCCTGGCCTTCGAGGCCGCCGTGGCCCAACCGGGCCTGGAAGCGACCTACGACATCGTCCTGTACAGCGAATTCGCCAGCCGGGAAGCCCTCGACGCCTACCAGAACCATCCCGAGCACGTGAAAATCAAGCCGTTTTTTGGGGCCGTGCGGGAAGCAAGGCAATGCATGGACTACGAAGTCTAGTGACACCGAACCAAACCTACTGCGCATCGGTATAGATGGCCTGCGATGCTCACCGTACTACAGTACGGTTGCGCTTCTCGGCCACCTCTCCCTTCCGCTCGCGACGGTTTTGTTCGGTGTCGTGAATATCAATGTTAGTTATCAACTTTATTGACAGGAGCATTCATGACCACCTACCAACGCATCGTCCTCGCCTCGCGCCCGACAGGCGAAGTGCAGCCGGAACACTTCCGCCTGGAAACCAAGGACATTCCCGCCATCCACGATGGGCAATTGCTGGTGCGCAACCAGTATCTGTCGCTGGACCCCTACATGCGCGGGCGCATGAGCACGAATAAAAGCTACGCGGCGCCGCAGGCCCTCGATGAAACCATGATCGGCGGCACGGTGGGCGTGGTGCTGGAATCGAAGCATCCGAAGTTTGCCGTGGGCGACACCGTCGTGGGGACCCTGGGCTGGACGGAAGTGGCCGTGTCGGACGGCACCATGCTGCGCAAGGTCGACACGACGCACATCCCCGCGTCCGCCTACCTGGGCGCCGTGGGCATGCCGGGCATGACGGCGTGGTATGGCTTGAACCAGATCATGGCGCCGAAAGCGGGCGAAACGGTGGTGGTGTCGGCCGCCAGCGGCGCCGTCGGCAGCGTCGTGGGGCAGCTGGCAAAACTCAAGGGCTGCCGGGTCGTCGGCATCGCCGGCGGCGCGGAGAAATGCGCGTATGTCGTCAATGCGCTGGGCTTTGACGCCTGCGTCGACTACAAGGCCGGCAATCTGGTCGCCGACCTGGAAGCGGCCACGCCGGACGGCATCGACGCCATCTTTGAAAATGTGGGCGGCGCCATCTTCGACGCGGCCCTGGCGCGCACCAACGCGTTTGGCCGCATCGCCCTGTGCGGCTGGATCGCCGGCTACAATGGCGAACCGACGCCGATCGACAATGCGCGCTTCATCCTCACCAACCGCCTGACGGTGCGCGGCTTCATCGTCTCCGAGCAGCCGGAATTCTGGCCGCAGGGCCTGGCGGAACTGGGCTCGCTGGTGGCGACGGGCAAGCTGGCCTTCCGCGAATCCGTGGCCGACGGCCTGGCCAGCGCGCCGGAAGCTTTCATCGGCTTGCTGAAAGGGCGCAACTTCGGCAAGCAGCTGGTGAAGCTGGCTTGAACCTGTTGTACCGGGTCCCCCGCTAAAGAAGGGCAGGCCGTGCGACAATAACGGCCTGTCTCTTTCTACCTTACACCATGACCAACCACACCATCCGCCTCGGCGACTGGGCCACCCTCGGTCCCGACGCCACCGCCATCCGTTTTGAAGTCTTCGTCGATGAACAGAAAGTGCCGGCCGAGATCGAACTCGACGACATGGATGCCGTCTGCCTGCACGCCGTCGCCTACGATGCCGCCGGCAACGCCATCGGCACGGGCCGCTTGCTGCCTGACGGCCACATCGGCCGCATGGCCGTGCGCCAGCCTGGCCGCGGCACGGGCGTGGGCGGCGCCATCTTGACCTTGCTGATGGAAAAGGCCCGCGCACGGGGCGACAAGGCGGTGGTCTTGAACGCGCAAACCGTGGCCGCGCCATTCTATGCGCGCCACGGATTCGTGCAGCAGGGGGAGGTATTCGAAGAGGCGGGGATTGCGCATGTGGAGATGCGGCTAGTGTTATAGGCCTTGCTTCAGGTGTTGTCGGATTACGGCCTGCGGCCTAATCCGACCTACGCCGACCTGTTACGGCTATGGTAGGGCGGGTTAGCGCGCAGCGCGTAACCCGACACCACCAGCACAATCAGTTTTGCGCGTGCGACTGGCGCCATTTGTCCAGGATCACGGCCAGCACGATCACGACGCCTTTCGCCACATATTGCCAGAACGACGACAGCCCCAGAATCGTCAAGCCATTGTTCATCACGCCGATGATCAGGGCGCCGATGACGGTGCCCCAGACGGAGCCGACGCCGCCCATCAGGCTCGTGCCACCGAGCACGACGGCCGCGATGGCGTCCAGTTCATAGCCCGTGCCCCAGTTGCCGTTGGCCGCATACAGGCGGCTGGCCGACATGGCGCCGCCCAGGCCCGCGAACAGGCCGCTGATGGTGTAGACAAACATCAGCACGAGGCCAACCTTGATCCCCGTCAAACGGGCCGCCTGGATATTGCCACCGACGGCGTAGATATGCAGGCCCAGGGTGGTCTTGCGCAAAATAAACCAGGTCAGCACGACGACGGCGGCCGCCAGCCAGATCAGCCAGGGCACGGCCAGGAAGCTGCCGTTGCCCATCCATTCGAAGCTGGGGATTTCCGTGTTCAGCACGCTCGTGCCGTCGGCCAGCAGGTAGGCCGCCCCGCGCAGGGCCGTCATGGTGCCCAGGGTGACGACGAACGGGTTCAGGCCGACGAGAGCCACCAGCACGCCGTTCAGCGCGCCCAGCAGCAGGCCGACGATGAGGAAGGTGGGAATCGAAAAGCCCGCGAACTGTGCCGACAGCGACATCAGCATGCCTGCCACGGCCGAGACGGCCAGCACGGAACCGACGGACAAATCGATGCCGCTTGTCAGGATGACGAAGGTCATGCCGGACGCCAGCACGATGTTGATCGACACCTGGCGGAAGATATTCATGGTGTTATTGCTGGTCATGAACGTGGACGTGCCGTCGGCGGAGAAATACACGGTCAGGCCGTACATGGCCAGGTACAGCACCACCAGCACGGGCAGCATGCCCAGGCGGCGCATCAGGTTCGAGGCATTGAAGGGTTCGCCGGCGCGCGCGGCGCCGCGGGTGGTGCTAGTTGTCATGATGAGTCTCCTGAATGATTATTTAAGGCGTATTCTTAAAACGCCTGACAAAACCGTAGCGAGCGGATGCGGCTTGTGGTTGAGACACGGCACTGTGCAAAGCACGGGGATGCCGAGTCAGTGAGCATCGGAAACCGCGACCCGCGACGCGCAACAGGTTTTGACAGGTGTTTTTATGCCGCTTCCAGCTGGGTCGCATAGGCGAGGATGTTTTCCTGCGTGATATCGTCGCCCGTCACTTCGCCCGTCAAACGTCCCTCGCACATCACCATCACCCTGTCGCAGATGCCGACCAGCTCGGCCAGTTCGCTGGAAATGCACAGCACGGCCGTGCCCGCGTCCGCCAGCTGGTGGATGATCTTGTAGATTTCGCTCTTCGCGCCCACGTCCACGCCCCGCGTCGGCTCGTCGAGGATGAGGACTTTCGGCGCGATGGCCAGCCAGCGCGCCAGCAGGACTTTCTGCTGGTTGCCGCCGGAAAGCCCGCCGACGATGCCGTCCGGTCCCGATACCTTGACGTTGAGGTTGGCGATGGCCTCGCGCGTGAGCTGCGTCAGGGCGCCCCGGTTGACGACGCCCGCCGTCGCATGCCTGGACAGGATATTCATCGACATGTTTTCCATGGCCGACAGCTGCATGAACAGCCCCAGGCTCTTGCGGTCTTCCGGCAGGTAGCCGATGCCGTGGCGGATGGCCGCCAGCGGCTGGCCGATATGCACTTCCTGGCCGTCGAGCCACACTTGCCCCGTTTGCTTTTTGTCGGCGCCAAAGATCAGGCGCGCCAGTTCCGTGCGGCCGGCGCCCACGAGGCCCGCCAGGCCCGTGACCTCGCCCGCGTGCAGGCTGAACGACGCTGGCCTGACCTTGCCGCCGCCGACGTTCTCCACGCGCAAGCGCTCGGCGCCGCGCGAGGTGCGCCGCTGGTGCGCATAAAAGTCGTCGGCGGGGCGGCCCACCATCATTTGCACGACTTTCTTTTGGTCCAGTTCATCCTTGCCCAGCTCGCCCACGTAGGCGCCGTCGCGCAGCACCGTGATGCGGCGCGCCAGGCGCTCCACCTCGGCCATGCGGTGGCTGATGTACAGCACGGCCAGGCCCTTGTCGCGCTGCTCCTCGATGATGCGGAACAATTGTTCGGTCTCGCGGTCCGACAGGGCGGCCGTCGGCTCGTCCATGATCAGGATGCGGCTTTCGTGCACCAGGGCGCGGGCGATCTCCACCTGCTGCTGCTCGGCGATCGACAGGGTCGCCACCATGGTGTCGGCATCGAAGCGGGAGCCGAGGTCGGCCAGGATGGCGTTCGTGCGGGCGCGCATTTCGCCGCCCTTGACGGTCCAGAACGGTCCTTGCGGCTCGCTGCCCATGAAGACGTTCTGCGCCACCGTCATGTTCTTGGCCACGCTCAGTTCCTGGTAGATCAGGTTGATGCCCAGCGCGCGCGCTTCGCCCGGGTTGCGGATGCGGATCGGCTTGCCGTCAAGGATGATTTCTCCCGCGTCCGGCGTGTACACGCCCGACAGAATTTTCATCAGGGTGCTCTTGCCGGCGCCGTTTTCGCCCATCACGGCATGGATTTCGCCGCTGCGCACCGTCAGGTGCACGCCGCGCAGCGCGCGCGTGGCGCCAAAGCGCTTCTCGATGCCGCGCATTTCAAAAATAATATCGTCGCTCATGACTGTCCTTCCTTGCTGGTGAAACTGGCGCCGCCTGCCCGCAGGCGGCGCCACGTGGTTCAGGTCAGGCAGATCAGTTCTTTACCCAGCCCGTGTAGGTGGCGACGTTTTCCTTGGTGATGGCCGGCGTCGGCAACAGCACCATGGTCTGCTTCGGCGTGCGGCCGTTCATGATGTCGTAGCCCATCTGCACGGCGTCGGTCGCCATGCGGTAGGGGTTTTGCGCCGAGGTGGCGGCAAACAGGCCGGCCTTGTTTTTCAGGGCGTTCTGGCCATCGGGCGCGCCATCGACGGCCGTGATCAGTTTCACGTCCGTGCGCTTCGACTGCTTGATGGCCAGTTCGGCGCCGATGCCCGTCGGATCGTTGATGGCGAACACGCCGTCGATCTTCGGATGGGCCGTCAGCAGGTTCGACATCACGGTCATGCCGCCGTCGCGGCTGCCGCCGGCGTTCTGGTTGTCGGACAGGATCTTGATATCCTTGAACGCGGCCAGGGTTTTCTTGCAGCCATTCACGCGGTCGATGACGGACGTGACGGGCGGGCCGTTGAGGATCACCACGTTGCCCTTGCCGCCGATCTGCTTGGCCAGGTAGGCGCACGAGACGTCGCCCGCCATGGTGTTGTCCGACATCACGGTGGCCGAGGCGCCCACGGCGCCCACGTCGACGGCGATCACCACCACGCCCGCATTGCGCGCCTTCTTGATGGCGGGCGCGATGCCCTTGGAATCGACGGCGTTCAGGATGATGATGTCGGTCTTGTTGGCGATGAAGTTTTCGATCTGGTCCACCTGGGTGTTCAAGTCATACTTGCTGGAAACAGTCGTGACTTTCACGCCAGGGCCGCCCAGCTTTTTCGCGCTTTCTTCCGCGCCGCGGCCGATCGCCACGAAGAAGGGGTTGGCCAGGTCGCCCACGCTGACGCCGATCGACTTCAAGGGCTTGTCGGCGGCGAAGGCGCCGCAGGCGGCGGACAGCAGCAGGGTGGCGGTAATGACTTTTTTCATGAGGATCTCCAAGGGTTTTTATTGTGAAAAGCAAAAGTGCTACGGGTAAAACCTGAGTGAAAACTGAGTGACTGCGAACTTAGCGACTGCGCAATTTCTCGATCATGGCGTCCAGCTTGCCCGCATCGACGGCAAAGCCGCGGATGCCTTCGGCCAGCTTTTCCGTGGCCATGGCGTCATCGTTGAGCGCGTAGCGGAAGGCCGCCTCGTCGTACGTGACGGCTGGCTGCGGCGCGCCCAGGTCGCTACCGAGCGCGCGCGCGAACGGCGCGTCAAGGGCTTCCAGCTTGGCCAGCAGGTCCGGGCTGATGGTCAGCAAGTCGCAGCCGGACAGGGCCGTGATCTGCCCCACGTTGCGGAAGCTGGCGCCCATCACTTGCGTGGCGATGCCGTGCTGCTTGTAGTAATTGAAGATGCGCGTGACCGATTGCACGCCTGGATCGTTGGACAAGCTGCGCGCCGCTTCGTCCCATGCCGGACCCTGCGACTTCTTGTGCCAGTCGTAGATGCGGCCCACAAAAGGCGAGATCAGGCGCACTTTCGCTTCCGCGCAGGCAACGGCCTGGCAAAACGCGAACAGCAGGGTCAGGTTGCAAAAGATGCCATCCTGCTCCAGTTCGCGCGCCGCCTGGATGCCTTCCCAGGTGGCGGCGATCTTGATCAGCACGCGCTCGCGGGGGACGCCGGCCGCTTCGTACAGGGCGATCAGGCGGCGCGCGCGGCCCACGGTGGCGGCGCGGTCAAAGCTCAGGCGGGCATCGACTTCCGTCGACACGCGGCCCGGCACCACCTTTAAAATTTCCAGGCCGAAGCGCACCAGCACCTGGTCGACGATATCGTCCAGCGCGGCGGCCTTGTGTGCGGCGACCGTGCTTTCCAGCAAGGGCGCGTACTCGGGCTGCAGCACGGCCTTCAGGATCAGCGACGGATTGGTGGTGGCGTCCTGTGGCGCGAAACGCGCCAGTTGCAGGAAGTCGCCCGTGTCGGCGACGACGGTGCTGTATTGCTTCAGTTGTTGCAGCTGGTTCATTACTACTTATCCTTCGCTCAGTTGGTGCAAGGCCTGCACGGCAGGAAACAAGCTACGGTATCGGCCGTAGCGGATGCTCAAGGCTGCGCTTTGCGCGGCATCGGGTAAAAACGTGTTTTTGACGGGCAAGCCCGTGGCCAGCAGCCGGGTGTCGCCGATGGCGGCAAAGCCCAGCTTGGCAGCGCCCAGGCTGGCGGACAGTTCGCTGTTGTGCAGCGTGCGCATTTCGCGGCCCAGCACATTGGCCAGCAATTGCGCCCAGTACTGGCTGCGCGCGCCGCCACCCACCAGCATGCAGTGCGGCACGACGGCGCCCGTGGACGTGACGGCCGCCATGGCGTCGCGCAAGGCGAAGGCCACGCCTTCCAGCACGGCGTAACCGAGCTGCGCCGTATTGCTGTCGTGGCCCAGTTGCAGGAAGGCGCCGCGCACTTGCGGGTCGTTGTGCGGCGTGCGCTCGCCCGACAGGTAGGGCAGGAACAGGGGCGCGGACGGCGCGATGGGCATGTCGAGCGGCAAGCCCGCTTCCACCACTTGCAGCAGGGCCGCTTCGTCGGGCAAGCCCAGCACGCCCGTGGCCCAGCGCAGGCAGCTGGCGCCGGACAGGATGGCGCCCATCGCGTACCAGCGGCCGGGCAGGGCGTGGCAAAAGCTGTGCACGCCGCCGGCCGGGTTGCCCAGCGGCGATTCCGTGACGGAAACGATGGCGGCGCTGGTGCCCAGCGAGATGAAACTGTCGCCCGCGTTGACGGCGCCGATGCCCACGGCCGAGACGGGATTGTCGCCGCCGCCGCCGGCCACCACCACGTCCGCTGGCAAGCCCAGCTGGTTGGCGACCTGCGCCAGCACGCTGCCCGTGGCGGCATCGCCTTCGGCCAGCGCGGGCATGTGTTGCGGCCCCAGGCCGCAGGCGGCCAGCATGGGGGCGAACCACGCGCGCTGGGCCTCGTCCAGCCACAGGGTGCCGGCCGCGTCAGACATGTCCGTGAGCTTGTTGCCCGTCAATTGCAGGCGCAAATAATCCTTGGGCGACAGCACGCAGGCGATGGCGGCAAAGTGTGCCGGTTCGTGCTGCCGCAGCCACAGCAGCTTGGGCGCCGTCAGGCCCGCCATCGGCAGGCTGCCCGTCACCTCGGCATACGCGGGATAGTCGCGCGCCAGCGCGGCCGCCTCGGCGTCGGCGCGCGCATCGTTCCACAGGATGGCGGGACGGATCACGTTATCGCTGGCGTCGAGCAGCACGGCGCCGTGCATCTGGCCCGACAGGCCGATGCAGGCGATCTGTTCATATTCCTGCGGCCAGCCGGTGCGCAGCTGCGCCAGGGCCTGGACGCAGGCGGCCCACCAGTCCTGCGGCGACTGTTCGGACCACCCCGGCTGCGGACGGCTGACGTCGATGCGCACGGACGCCTGGCCGCGCACCGTGCCATGGCGGTCCATCAGCACGGTTTTCAGTTCGGAGGTGCCCAAATCGATACCGAGGGAAATGGCTGGTTGCATGTTTGTCTACGTGTAAAAGTCAGGGGCAGCCGCAGGAATTGCGCACGCGCAAGACCGGCGACAAGCGTTGTACGTGCTGCGCACGCTCAGGGTGGGCGATGCGCTCGATCAGGAGATCCACGGCCATGGCGCCCAGCTCTTCCAGCGGCTGGGCCATCACCGTCAGGCGCGGGCTGAAATAATCGGCCCAGTCGAAATCATCGAAACCGGCCAGGGCCACGTCGTGCGGCACGGCGATCTGCGCGTCGCGCAAGGCGTGCATGGTGCCGATGGTCATCAGGTTATTGGCGGCAACGATGGCCGTGGGGCGCTGCGCCAGCGCCAGCAGTTCCAGGGTGGCGGCGCCGCTGCGCTCCAGGTTGGAGTCGCCCGACCGCAGCAGTTGCGGGTCAAAGGCGATATTAGCGCGCTGCAAGGCCAAGCGGTAGCCGTCGATACGCTCGTCCGTGGTCGACAGGCCGGGCGCGCCGCTGATGAAACCGATGCGGCGGTGGCCGTGGACGGTGATCAGATGGCTGACCAGCTCGGCCGTGGCGTGCGTGTTTTCCACGCCCACCTGGTCGAAGGCCTGCGGCGACATGCGGTCGACCAGTACGGAGGCGATCTTGTTGCTGGTCAAATAGTCGAGGGCGCGGTTGCGCGCATCGCCGGACGGCGCCAGCACGATGCCGTCGACGCGGCGCTGGTGCAGGTTCTGCACCACCTTGAGTTCCTGCTCGGGGTCGTCATGCGTATCGGAAAACAGCATCATCAGGCCATGGCGCGTGCAGGCCGCCTCGATGGCGCGCACGGTTTCGCTGAAATAATGATTGGTGAAGGCGGAAATGGCCACGCCAATGGTGCCCGACGAGGAGCCGGCCAGCGCGCGCGCCAGCATGTTGGGCACATAGCCGATCTGCTGCATGGCCGCGTTGACGGCGGCGACGGTTTTCGGGCTGACCTTGCGGGTGCCGTTGAGCACGTGCGAGACGGTCGACAGCGATACGTCCGCCGCCCGCGCTACATCTTCCATGGTGGCCATGGTGTCTCCTGATGATTTTTATTTTTATGTGCTGCAATTGGATGCGGCTGTCTCGCCGCGTTGGAATCCATCGTAAACAAAAGAAAGCGCTTGCGCAAGCGCTTTCTTTTTTGTGCGGATGAATGGTGTGTGGGTTCTCGATGCGGATAGGGGACGCTGGCGTAGGTCGGATCAGCGCGCCGGAGGCGCGCGTAATCCGACAGCGGCGATGCTGGCGATGCCGGTTGAGGGCGCCGGTGTTATCGGCTCACGCGCTTGCGCGCTAACCCGACCTACCCGCCTTACCCCAACGGCAAATACCGGGGTCGGACCCTCAGGGTCCGACCCCGGTATTTCAAGGGATGGGGATAAGGACAGCGGTGTTTAGGTGTGGTATGGGCGCGCGAGGCGCGCGTAAGCGGACGACATCGGGAAAGAATGATGCACGGCGGGTGTTGCCCGCCAGGCCGCCGGTATTGTCGGCTTACGCGCTGCGCGCTAAGCGGCCCTACTGGATCACCAGCTCATGCAGTTCGCCGGGCGAGTCGGGGAACAGTTTCACGACGGTGGACGTGCGCGTGCCGTAGCCCGGCGTTTCGATGCAGACGGCGGACAGCACGCGCTCGAGGTCGAGCGGCACGCCCGTGTCCGGCAAGCGGAAGTCGGGGGCCCGCGTGGTGTCGGCCAGCATGTCGAAATACGCGTCGTCGGGCGCACCCTGGCACAGCAGGCTGGCGAACTGGGCTTTAGTTTTCAGCACCTTCGGCCACGGCGCGTCGAGCAGGGCGTTCGACAGGCCGTAGATGCCCGGTTCCAACGGCTGGCCATTGCGCGCATCGGCGTCGCCCCGGTTGGAAAACCAGATCAGGGTATCGGCGTCGCCCAGCACCAGGTTGAAGCCGTTGTAGACATCGCTGCCGGGACGGATCTGCGCGATGTAGTCCTGCGGCGACATGTTGCCCGCCAGGTAGTCGGCTACCAGGGCGCCGCGCGAGGGGGCGTGCGGGTTGCGGTCTTGCGGGCTGCGGATATTCGTGATGGCGGCGAAGCGCGAGCTGCCGCCGCCGGACTGGGTAATGCCCATCCAGCTGCCGCCGGCCTGCAGGTCGCGGCCCGCATACACTTGCGGGTGCTCGGGCCAGGCTCCGGCCGGGGCGCTGGCGCGTTCATAGAATTCGTCGCGGTTGGCGGCGGCAATCAGCGGGATGTGCGGATTGACTTTCCAGGCAAAAACGATCAGGCACATGGAGGCAAATCCATGAACACTTCCGTATGGCGCGCGCCTGCCGTCAAGGACAGCAAGCCTGCTTCGTCGGCTGCGCCGGCCAGCAGTTCGGCAAAGCCTTCGCCGACGACGGGGTAGATTTCCATCCACGTCTGCAAGCCATCCTTGGCTTCCGGACGGCGCTTGAGCTGCGGCGCCACGCCGGAGGCGGCCGCCAGTTTCGCCTGCATGGCGCGCACGCGCGCTTCCAGCGCCTGGGCGTGCTCTTCTTTTACCTGATAGTAAACGTACAGATCTTTCATGGCATTCTCACAAGTCGAGTGCGTCGAGCACGTAAGGCATGGGCAGGAAACGCACGGCAGCACCCTGGGCCGAGCCGTAGCGCACGGCGCCGGCTGCGCTTGAACCTTCTTCGATCGCCCCCAACTTCAGTTCAACGAGGGCGTCGATGCCGCCCGCGCCGTTCGGCGCGGCGTTGACGACCATGCCGCAAGGCTGGTCGGGGTCGCTGATGGCGAACAGTTCGCCGCCGGCCACTGCCGCGGCATCATCGATGCCGGCGAGGGTGGTGCGGCGCTTGAGCTTGCCCAGATACTGGCTGCGCGCGACGATTTCCTGGCCCGGGTAGCAGCCTTTCTTGAAATTGACGCCGCCCAGCAGCTCGAAGTTGACCATCTGCGGCACGAATTGTTCTTGCGTGGCGGCCGTGATCTGCGGAATGCCCGCATGGATCTCGGCCAGGCGCCAGGCGTCGTTGCCGCCCTTGGCCAGTGTTCCAGCCAGCTGTGGCCACGCGTCGCGCGCCGTGGCGGCCGAGGTCAGCCATTCGTAGCGGGGGCTGCCAAACGCATCGGCGACGCGCAGCAGGGTGCCCAGCGCATGCTCGACCTTGCTGAACGGCGTGGCGGGCAGGGTAGCGAACCAGGCGGACAGGGCCGCGCTGGCCCGCTGGCCGCCCAGGCCCAGGACGACCTGATTTGCATCATCAAGTGAAGCATCGTGCAGCTTGGCCTTGGCGCGCAGCACGAACATCTGCAGGCGCTTCTGGATGGTGGGCTGTATGGTGCGCGGCAATTGCAGATAAATGGTGGTGGCGTTGCGCCACATCAGAAAACTGGCCAGCAAGCGGCCTTTCGGCGTGCAGTAGCCCGCCAGGCGCACTTGCTCCTGGGTCAGGTGTTCGACATCGTTGGTCAGCTGGCCGTGCAGGAAACTGGCCGCATCGTCGCCGTTCAAGCCGATCAGGCCCTGGTCCGTGATGGCCGCGACAAAACCTTCTTGCAGCTGGGACACTGTCAGGGACTGGCCAAAATCGGCAATGGGGGAAACGGTGGCGGGGACGGCACTGTCAGGCGCGCCTTCGGGAGGGACGGGACGGGCGCCTTGCGCAGCTAAAAATTGATTCCAATTATTCATAATTTCCATTAGATCAGCGATTAAGCATTATCATTACGGGTTCATTATAGTGATGTCGGGCAGATCGCGTCGGCAGCGGCAAGTTTCCACGCATTCGTGCCGCTTTGCGCGGACTTCATTCAGTAATGAACGATCACAACAAGCACGCGTGGAGCAGTCAGGCGCGCATAACAAGAATCGGAACAATGGCTTTCTTTAAAAAACTTGTAGTCAGTTCAGTCATCGCCGCCATCGGCGCCGGTGGTACTTTTGTGTACTGGGCGCAGCAGCCCATCACCACGGATGGCGAAGCCATTCCGTTTACGATCACGCCAGGCAGCGGCGCGCATGCGGCCGGCCAGCAGATCGCGGACGCGGGCGTGCCCATCGTGCCAATCCTGTTCAACTTACTGGCGCGCATCGAAGGCAAGACCTCGAAGATCAAGGCCGGCTCCTACGAATTGAAGCCGGGCACCTCGCCGCAGCGCCTCATCACGCAGCTGGCACGGGGCGAGTTCGCGCAGGAATCCCTGACCATCATCGAAGGCTGGACCTTCAAGCAGATGCGCCAGGCGATGGCCAGCCATCCCGGCCTCAAGCACGATACGGCGGGCCTGTCCGACAAGGAACTGATGGCGAAAATCAGCCCCGAATACATGCTGCCGGAAGGCTTGTTCTTCCCGGACACGTATCTGTTCGCCAAGGGCGCCAGCGAAATGCAGATTTTCAAGCAGGCGCACACGGCCCTGATCGGCCGCCTGTCCGAGGCATGGTTCAAGCGCGACCCGGCCTTGCCGTATAAAAATCCGTACGAGGCGCTGATCATGGCGTCCATCGTGGAAAAGGAAACGGGGCAAAAGTCCGAGCGGGCCATGATTGCCGGCGTCTTCGTCAACCGCATGAAGACGGGCATGCTGCTGCAGACGGACCCGACCGTGATCTATGGCATGGGCGACAGCTACCAGGGCAAGATCCGCAAACGCGACCTGGAAGCGGACACGCCGTACAATACCTACACGCGCGGCGGCTTGCCGCCCACGCCGATCGCCTTGCCCGGTGCGCAATCGCTGACGGCGGCGCTGGCGCCGGCCCGCACGCAAGCGCTGTATTTCGTCGCGCGCGGCGACGGCACCAGCCAGTTTTCGGCCAACCTGCCGGATCATAACCGCGCCGTGAACCAGTACCAGCGCTAGTCGTCAGCGTCATGACCGGCGTTCATCACCACCAGATTAAGAGTTTCATGACACAACAATATCAAGCGCGCTTCATCACCTTCGAAGGCATCGATGGCGCGGGCAAGTCGACGCATATCGGCTTTGTCGCCGATTATCTGCAACAACGGGGCGTGCGCCTCGTGTCATCGCGCGAACCGGGCGGCACCCGCCTCGGTGAAAAGCTGCGCGAACTGCTGCTGCATGAAAAAATGCATCTGGAAACGGAAGCCTTGCTGATGTTCGCCAGCCGCCGCGAACATATCGCGCAAGTCATCGCCCCCGCGCTGGAGCGGGGCGAGTGGGTCATTTCCGACCGTTTTAGCGATGCCAGCTTTGCCTACCAGGGCGGCGGGCGCGGCATGGACCTGCGCAAGATGGAGCAGCTGGAAGCCTGGGTGCATCCGCACCTGCAGCCGGACCTGACCTTCCTGTTCGACGTGCCCCTGGAAGTGGCGAGAGCCCGCCTGGACGCCACGCGCGCGCTGGACAAGTTCGAGCAGGAGCAGGCCGATTTCTTTGCCGCCACGCGCAACGAGTATTTGCGCCGCGCGGCCCAGTTCCCCGAACGCTTCCGCATCATCGATTCCACGCAAAGCATCGCCGATATCCAGGTGCAGCTGGCGCAGCTGCTGGATGTTTTGCTTGCGCAAAGTGCCGAATAAAGCACTTGAATAAGGCGCCGTAACGCGCTGATTTAAAAGAAGAAGATGATATGACCAGTTCTCTCTATCCGTGGCAGCAGGACGCCTGGCAGCAATTGCAAGCCTTGCGTCCGCGCATGCCGCACGCCATCCTGTTCCATGGCGCGCAAGGCATCGGCAAGGCCGATTTCATCGAGCACTTTGCACAAGCGCTGCTGTGCGAAGACGTGCGCGCCGACGGCCACGCCTGCGGCAGCTGCGTGTCCTGCGGCTGGTTTAGCCAGGGCAACCATCCCGATTACCGCCGCGTGCGTCCGGAAGCGCTGGAAGACGACGTGGCCGACGAGGGCGATGCCGAAGGCGAGGGCGCGAAGAAAAGCGCCAAGAGCAAGACGCCATCGAAAGACATCAAGATCGAGCAGATCCGTAACCTGGCCGACTTCATGAACATTTCCACGCACCGGCAGGGTTTGCGCGTGGTGGTGCTGTACCCGGCCGAGGCGCTCAATACGCCCGCCTCGAACGCCTTGCTGAAGACACTGGAAGAGCCGCCGCCTGGCACCCTGTTCCTGCTGGCCTCGAACAGCCTGGACCGCCTGCTGCCGACGATCCTTTCGCGCTGCCGCAAGTTCGCCCTGCCCATGCCCAGCCATGAACAGGCCTTGACCTGGCTCAAGCAGCAAGGCTTGAACGATGCCGACAGCTGGCTGCGCGAGCAGGGCGGCGCGCCGCTGGCCGCGCTGGCCCAGTCCGAATCGGGTGGCCGCGAAGAAACGGAGCAATTGCTGCAGGTACTCGCCAATCCGGGCGTGGAAGCGGCCCTGAAGGCGGCGGACAAGTTGCAGAAGGCGCCGCTGGCGCCGCTGGTGGCCTCGCTGCAGCGCTGGCTGTACGACGTGTTTTCCGTCAAATTGTCCGGCACCATCCGCTACTACCCCCGCCACCGGCGCGAGCTGGAAGCGCTGGCGGGGCGCATCAATGTGAGCCGCCTGATGGCCGCCATCAAGGCCGCCAACGAACGGCGCGCCATTGCCGAGCACCCCCTGTCGCCGAAGCTGTTCCTGGAAGACATGCTGCTCGATTACGCTTCCAGTTGTCAATAAAATCAATTATTTACGTTAATTACTTCATCGATAACATGAGCTACCGCCACCGCATCGCCACGCTTGCCGACCTGCCTGCCATCGTCGCCATCTACAACACCACGATTGCTTCGCGCGAAGTAACGGCCGATACGGAAGCCGTGACGGTCGAGTCGCGCCTGGCCTGGTTCCACGAGCACAATCCGCAGACGCGGCCCCTGTGGATCATCGAGGCGGCCGACGACGCGTCCGACCGGCCAACGCCGCTGGGCTGGCTGTCGTACTCGAATTTTTACGGTCGTCCCGCGTATTCGGGCACGGCGGAGTTGTCCGTCTACATTGCCGAGGCAGCGCGCGGCAAGGGCATCGGCGCCTACGGCCTGACGCAGGCCATCGCCCACGCGCCAGCGGTGGGCGTGCATACGGTGCTGGGCTTCATCTTCGGTCATAACGCGCCCAGCCTGGGCCTGTTCAAGAAGTTCGGCTTCGAGACGTGGGCGCATCTGCCGAAAGTGGCGAACCTCGACGGCGTGGAACGCGACCTGATTATCCTGGGCAAGCGCGTCGGCTGACCGTCTTCAGCCGCAGCTGCGCGTGCAACTGCGGTACTGTACCTCGCAGGCGTGCAAGCGTTCGGCGCGCCGTTCGCGGAAAGCCTGGGCTTCGGTAGGGCGCAACTGCTGCGACTGGGCTCCCGTTTCCCTGGCGGCGGCTGCGTACGGATTGCTGCTGGGCTTCATCGACAAGATGGGGCTGGTATCGTTTTCCGTGGCTGTCTGCACTTGCGCCCGGCAATCCTGCCGTGCCGAGACGCAGACCTGCTTGCACAGGCCCGCTTCGCTGGCCTTGTTTTGTTGGTCTTGTGCAAGCGCTGTCTGCGCCACGCAGGCCAGCAACATCAGTATCAGGGGACGGGCCATTCGCAGCATGAAAACACTCCAGATATTATGTGCGCGCGGCCCCATGGCTGCGCGCCAGCGATCCACTATACAGCTTGATAACGTTGCTGCCTAGTAAGGCAAGTCAAGGCCGGAAACATTCTCGCCATGCCAGTTTGCCATCGACATGCCACGGTGTTACAGTCAAGTCTTCCATGCAAACCACGCGGCACTGGCCCGCAACGGAGGCGTCAATGAAACGGGTGACTGGCATCGGCGGCATCTTCTTCCACGCGCAAGACCCGGCCGCGCTGCGCGCCTGGTACCAGCGCCACCTGGGACTCGACGTGCAGCCCTGGGGCGGCGCCGCGTTTGCGTGGACGGACGCCGATGGCAAGCCCGCGGGCGGCACCACCATCTGGTCGGTCAGCGCGCCCGACAACGAGCAATTTGCGCCCGGCAAGGCGTCCTTCATGATCAATTACCGGGTCGACGACCTCGACGCCCTGCTGCAAGCCTTGCGCGACGAGGGTTGCACGGTGCTGGAGAAGGCCCCGGATTCCGAGTACGGTCAGTTTGGCTGGGTCATCGATCCGGAGGGCAACAAGGTGGAACTGTGGCAGCCGCCGGCAGGGCAATAGGCGCGACACGCCGCATTCAGCGATAATATCGGTTCAGATAACGATTCCTATTTTTTATGCGCGACATTATTGCTGGATTTCTACGCTTTCAAAAGGAAGTTTTTCCTGAGCGCCGCGAGCTGTTCAAGACGCTGGCCACGGGACAAACGCCGAAAGCCCTGTTCATTTCCTGCTCGGACAGCCGGATGGTGCCGGAGCTGGTGACGCAGCGGGAGCCGGGTGAACTCTTCGTCATCCGCAACGCGGGCAACATCGTGCCGTCGTATGGCCCGGAACCGGGCGGCGTGAGCGCGACGGTCGAGTTTGCTGTGTCTGCCTTGAACGTTTCCGATATCGTCATTTGCGGCCATTCCGATTGCGGCGCCATGAAGGCGATCGCCACCTGCGCCTGTCTGGACCACATGCCGGCCGTCCGCAGCTGGCTGCACCATGCCGATGCGGCGCGCATGATCAACGAGTCGATCGACCATCCGTCGGAACAGTCGCGCATCGACGGCATGGTGCGCGCCAACGTGGTGGCGCAGCTGAATAACCTGCGCACCCATCCGTCGGTGGCGCTGGCCATCTCGCAAAACCGGCTGACCCTGCACGGCTGGGTCTACGACATCGAGAACGGCTCGCTCGACGCGCTCGACGAGTCGACGGGCAACTTCGTGCCGCTGGCAGACCATCCCGCCTCGCAGTCCTGAATGCCCGGGGTACTGCGGTACCCTTTCCCCCTGCCAGTTTTCCTGTGCTCCGGTACAATCCCGCCTTATGTATATCGATTCCCATTGCCATATCAATTTCCCCGAGCTGGCCGCTCGCATGCCCGAGATTCTCGCCAAGATGGCCGAGAACAAGGTGACGCACGCCTTGTGCGTGTCCGTCGACCTGCCGGACTTTCCCCAGGTGCTGGCCCTGGCCGAGCAGTATCCGCATATCTTCGCCTCCGTCGGCGTGCATCCCGATTACGAGGACACGCCCGAGCCGTCCGTGGAAGACCTGGTGCGTCTGGCCGACCATCCGAAGATCATCGCCATCGGCGAGACGGGCCTCGACTATTTCCGCCTGACGGGCGACCTGGAGTGGCAGCGCGAGCGTTTCCGCACTCACATCAAAGCTTCAAGAATCACGCGCAAGCCATTGATTATCCACACAAGGGCAGCCAGTGAAGACACCATCCGCATCATGCGCGAAGAGGGCGCCGGCGTGGCGGACGGCGGCGTGGCCGGGGTCATGCATTGCTTCACCGAATCGCTGGAAGTGGCGCGCGCCGCCATTGATATGGGTTTCTACATTTCCTTCTCCGGCATCGTCACCTTCAAGAGCGCGAAAGACTTGCAGGCCGTGGCCCTGGAAGTGCCGCTCGAGCGTATTTTGATCGAGACGGATTCGCCGTATCTCGCCCCCGTGCCCTTCCGTGGCCGCATGAACGAGCCCGGCTACGTGGCCCACGTGGCGGAATACCTGTCCACCCTGAAAGGCATTCCGCTGGACCAGGTGGCGAAGCAGACGACGGATAATTTCTTCAAGCTTTTCAATCAGTTGCCGTAACTACTTAAGGTCAGACATGATGAAAAAACTCGCGCTGGCGATGGTGCTGTGCTGGGCCGCCGGCGGCCAGGCGGCGCCGTCGCCCGATGCCTTCTTCCGCGCCGTGTCAGTCGACAACGCCGGCGGCGTGCGCAGCATGCTGGCCGAGGGCATGAATCCGAACCTGCCGGACGCGCAGCGCGGCGACGTCCCGCTCGTGCTGGCCTTGCGCGACGATGCCGACAAGGTGTTCGACCTCTTGCTCAATACCCCCGGCATCGATCTGGAAGCGCGCTCGGCGAACGGCAATACGGCGCTGATGATGGCGGCCTACAAGCACAAGGCCGATGCCGTCAACGCCTTGCTGGCCAAGGGCGCCAAGGTCAACCAGAGCGGCTGGACGGCCCTGCACTATGCGGCCTCGGCCGGCGATTTGCCCATCATGAAGATTTTTCTCGACCGTGAAGCCGTGGTCGACGCGCGCGCCCCCGCGAACATCACGCCGCTGATGTTTGCGGCCCGCGAAGGCCAGGAGGGCGCCGTCAAGCTGCTGCTGTCCTGGGGCGCCGACGCCAGCCTGAAGAGCGACCATGGCTGGACGGCCGTGCAGTTTGCCCAGGCGGCCGACAAGCCCGGCGTGGTGGCCATCATCACGGCGGCGCAGCAGGCGCGCGCTGCACGAAAATAATATATTTTTTAGCAATACTTTCCATGCCAGCGCTCAAACTGGCATGGAATTGCCTCTCACCTCAGCCCTTTGTTCCCGCTCCCGATTCACGATAATGATCGTGTCGCATTAATCAGGAGATCACCGCATGGGCAATCACATCAACGTCAGGCGCCGGCTGGTTTGTCGCCGCCCCTCGCGCAGCCCGTGCGATATCACTGGTTTCTGGAATGACAAAACCGATCGGCCATCGGAGCCAGGCTCCAAGAGGACAGACATGCTGAATGAACGAGAAATCGAGAGTTGTTACCTGGGGCAATTTATCCCCGTCCATTACCACCACAATATGCTGATGGACCAGAACCGCATGCACGGGTTCAAGTCGGCCATCGATTACGCGGTAAAACCCGGCATGAAAGTGCTGGAGCTGGGCGGCGGCACGGGCGTGCTGTCGTGGTTTGCGGCCGCGCGCGCCGACAAGGTGTGGTGCGTGGAGTTCAATCCGGACATGGTCAAGGAAGCGCGCAAGATGCTGGCGCTCAATCCGAACGGTGAGAAAGTCGAAGTGGTGCACGCGGACGCCTTCGAATACCTGCCGCCCGAGCCCGTTGATGTGGTCATCTGTGAAATGATCCACGTGGGCATGCTGCGTGAAAAACAGGTGGAAGTGATCGAATCGTTCAAGCGCCGCTACCTGGCCCGCTTTGGCGGCCCGCTGCCCATCTTCCTGCCCGAGGCCGTGATCATGGCCGTGCAGCCAATGCAGCAGGAATATGATTTCGAAGGCTTTTATGCGCCCATCGTGCAATTCCAGGAAACCACGGCCATCCATCCCGGCGTGCAGGAACTGGCGCCACCCTCCGTCTACAGCATCATCGACTTCAGCCAGCCGACGGATAGCGTGTTCGGGTTCGACGGCAAGTTCGTCGTCGAGCGCAGCGGCACCCTGAACGCCTTGCGCTTCGTCACCAAGAATATCCTGGCCGTGGTGCCCGAGCGGTCCACCACCATCGACTGGCTGAATCACTACATGTGCCTGCCGCTGGCAGCACCGGTGGCCGTGAAGGCGGGCGACGTGCTGCAGGTGAGCTTCCAGTACCGCGCCGGCGGCTCGATTCCTTCGCTGGAAGCGTCGATGCGCGCGCAGGTGATTTACGACGTCAGCCTGCAGCCTGTGGTGCAGAACGCCGTCTACGCCTGAGCATCTGCTGGAGCGCCATGCAGGTAAAGGCAACGCCGCAGCGATTTCATCCTGCGGCGTTTGTCCATTCAGGGTATATTTCGTCTTTTACCCACCGGACAGCTTTATTATCATGGAACAGATCGATCAGCGTTACCTCGTGCAACAGAATAAAATCAGCGACGGCGAGACCAGGCCGCCCGTGTTTGCCAAGGTAATGCGCAGCAAGGAAGGCGTGTTTGAAGGCGTTTCCTTCATCAAGTCGAAGGACAAGGCCACCATCATGACCATCGAGGATGCCAACCAGGCCATCAAATGGGCCACCAGCAAGAAGCCGAACGCGCACGAGTACGTCACCAAGGTCATCTGCGTCGGCCAGTAAGCGCGCCATCCGCCACCGTTCATTCCCGCATTCGCCCCGTCCATCCCCCCATCGTGCAGTTCATCGCATGGCGATTGCCGCCGTGGCGGCGCTTTACTATAGTGCCCTCACGGTAGCGGGGCAAGCACGGCTTGCTCCGCACATTTCATTGAGGGGGACAACATGCTGGGATTCGTGCTGTGGCTGTTATTGCTGATGCTGTGCTGGCCCCTGGCCTTGCTGGCCCTGGTTCTGTACCCGCTGGCGTGGCTGTTCCTGCTGCCATTTCGCCTGATCGGCGTTGGCGTGGAAGGCGTGCTGGAATTGCTGCGCGCCATCGTCATGCTGCCGGCCAGAGTGCTGGGCGGCGGCCGGCGCTAAAAACATGTTTCGCATAAAAAAATGGCGCCGTCGGCGCCATTTTTATTGGTGTCATGATGCTTTACAGGTCGACCATGAAACCGGCGCCGATCGATTTTTGCGAATAGTTGTAATCGATCAGGCTCTGGCCGTAGCCGGAGAACAATTGCAGATAGCCTTTCAGGTTGGCTTTCAGCGGGAAAGCCCAGCTGGCTTGCATGGAGCCATGCTTCTTGCTGAAGTTGCGGCGCGCCGTCACGGCGTATTCATGGCCCTTGTTGCGGTAGCTCAAGCGCAAATCGCCATGCCCCATGTAATCGATGATGTCGATATTGTCATTGTCGACGGCGCTATTGTCGAGACGGTGCCAGACGCGGGCCGTGATGGCCAGATTGTCTTTTTCCATGCCCAGTTCCGCATACACGCGGTTCCAGCTGCGCGACAGGGTCGACGTCTGACCATTCGACTGGTGCACGAGGCCGAAGTTCAGGTAATTGAATTCGAGGCCCGCCACATTCTTATTGATCGGCATGACCAGCATCAGCTCGGGCTGATAGTTGGTTTCGCGGAACGGGCTCGAGGCCTTGCGGTTATACGCCTGCCAGAAACTTTGCTGCGTGTAGCCAAACCACATGTCGATGGGCGTGCCGGCGATATCTTCCAGCATTTTCATCTTGAAGCTCAGCTGGAAAGTCAGTTCCACGTGCTGGCTCTTGATGCCGCCAGGCGTGAAGTCCTGGAACGGTTCATCGTTGGACGCATCGCTGTAATTGGCCAGCAACAGGTAGGTATCGCGGTGGGGGCGGAAATTGAACAGGCCCCGTTTCGACGCTTCGTTCAATTCCCACGACTGCTGGGTACGCGAAATGGGGGCTTCCGGCGGCGCCGCGCCAGCCTGCGCGATGGCGGGAATGGCGGCATTGACGGCTTCCGGCGTGGCCACGCCAGGCGGGCTGACGGGCGTGATGGGGGCGACATCGGCGGCCACTGCCAGGGCCACGGCCGCCGTCTTGGGATCGCCGCCGGCGGCGATGGTGGCCTTTTCCGCCGCCTTGGCCAGGGTATCAAAGCAACCCAGGCGGGCGCTGGCATCGCCAAGCACGGCGCAACGCTGCATTTGCTGTTCCAGTTCGCCGGCCATGGCCAGCGCTGGCGAGGCCAGCAGGGAGGAGAGAATTATTTTTCTTAGTTGGATAGTCATAGGCTGAGTGGGGCATGTCGTTCGGTGCGCACCTGGGCTGCATGCCGGCGGCGTCGCCTTGCACGGCAGGATGCCATGCGTATTGATACTGATTAATCTTTGTTGATTTAGTACTTATGAAAGTATAGCTGAATCCGCAATTTGCTCCGCGCGTCTACCGTGCGCGAGACTGACAGTGTTGCGCGCATGGTAAAAGCCGGTCACCGCCTGCCGCCCAAATCGATGTCTGCTACACTGGAAAACCGGCGCAAACCCTGGCGTGCCGGGGCTAGCCATGGAGATTGTGATGACCCGCAAAACACCTATCGAGCGCTACCGCAATATTGGCATCAGCGCCCATATCGACGCCGGCAAGACCACCACGACCGAGCGCATCCTGTTCTATACCGGCGTCAACCACAGGATAGGCGAAGTGCACAATGGCGCCGCCACGATGGACTGGATGGAACAGGAGCAGGAGCGGGGCATCACCATCACCTCGGCCGCCACCACGGCTTTCTGGAAAGGCATGGCCGGCAACTTCCCCGAACACCGCATCAACATCATCGACACGCCCGGCCACGTGGACTTCACGATTGAAGTGGAGCGCTCGATGCGCGTGCTCGACGGCGCCGTGATGGTCTACGATGCCGTCGGCGGGGTGCAGCCGCAATCGGAAACCGTCTGGCGGCAAGCCAACAAATACCACGTGCCGCGCATCGCCTTCATCAACAAGATGGACCGGATCGGCGCGGACTTCCTGCGCGTGCGCCAGCAGATCGCCGACCGCCTGAAGGGCGTGGCCGTGCCCATCCAGCTGCCGATCGGCGCGGAGGACCATTTCACGGGCGTCATCGACCTGCTGAAAATGCGCGCCATCACCTGGGACGACGCCAGCCAGGGCGTGCAGTTCAGCTATGGCGAGATTCCCGCCGCATTGCAGGCGCAGGCGCAGGAATGGCGCGAGCACCTGGTCGAGCACGCGGCCGAGGCCAGCCTGGACATGACGGAACGCTACCTGAATGGCGACACGTTTACCGAGGCCGAGCTCAAGCAGGCATTGCGCGCGCGCACCATCCGCAATGAAATCGTGCCGATGCTGTGCGGCAGCGCCTTCAAGAACAAGGGCGTGCAGACGATGCTCGACGCCGTCATCGAATACCTGCCGTCGCCGCTGGAAGTGCCGCCCATCATGGGCCATGACGAGCACGACAACGAGGTGGAGCGCCACCCGGCCGACGACGAGCATTTTTCCGCCCTCGCCTTCAAGATCATGACGGACCCGTTCGTGGGCCAGCTGACCTTCTTCCGCGTGTATTCGGGCGTGGTGAACTCGGGCGACATGGTCTACAACCCCACCAAGAGCGCGCGCGAGCGGCTGGGCCGTATCCTGCAGATGCATGCGAATGAACGCAAGGAAATCAAGGAAGTGTATGCGGGCGATATCGCCGCCGCCGTGGGCCTGAAAGCCGTGACGACGGGCGACACCCTGTGCGCGCTCGATCACATCATCGTGCTGGAAAAGATGATTTTCCCGGAACCCGTGATCTCGCAGGCGGTCGAACCGAAGACCAAGCCGGACCAGGAAAAGATGGGCATTGCCCTGAACCGCCTGGCGCAGGAAGACCCGTCGTTCAAGGTGCATACGGATGAAGAGTCGGGCCAGACCATCATGTCTGGCATGGGCGAGCTGCACCTGGAAATCCTGGTCGACCGCATGCGCCGCGAATTCGGCGTGGAAGCGAACGTGGGCAAGCCGCAGGTGGCCTACCGCGAAACCATCACGCGCACGGTGGAAGATATCGAGGGCAAGTTCGTCAAGCAGTCGGGCGGCCGGGGCCAGTACGGCCACGTGGTGCTGAAACTCGAACCGCTGGAACCCGGCACGGGCTACCAGTTCGTCGACGCCATCAAGGGCGGCGTGGTGCCGCGTGAATTCATTCCGGCTGTCGACAAGGGCATCGTGGAAACCCTGAAGGCGGGCGTGCTGGCCGGCTATCCGGTGGTGGACGTCAAGGCGACCCTGACCTTTGGCTCCTACCACGACGTCGATTCGAACGAGAACGCCTTCCGCATGGCCGGTTCCATCGCGTTCAAGGAGGGCATGCGCAAGGCCAATCCCGTCTTGCTGGAACCGATGATGCAGGTGGAGGCGGAAACGCCGGAAGAATTCATGGGCAACGTCATGGGCGACCTGACGGCCCGGCGCGGCATGGTGCAGGGCGTCGACGATATCCCCGGCGGCTCCGGGCGCATCGTCAAGGCCCTCGTGCCGCTGGCGGAAATGTTCGGTTACTCGACAACGCTGCGTTCCTTGACCCAGGGCAGGGCCACCTACACGATGGAATTCAAGCACTATGCGGCCGTGCCCAAGCATATCCTCGACCAGGTGGCGGCGGCGGGCAAAGCCAAGTAGCCACGTAGGTCGGATCAGGCCCATCGGGCCGTCATCCGACGACTTTGTTGGCGCCTGCCGGGTTGTCGGATGACGGCGCTTCGCGCCTCATCCGACCTACGGTATCTACGGTATCTACGGTATCTACGGTATCTACGGTTCTACATAGATTCAATGCGCCAGATTCTGCGCAATAATCGTATCCGCAAGCTTTTCCGCTTCCCCCACCGGCTGCGTCAAGGCCTTGGTGGTATACAAGGTCGAGGCCACCATCGGCTGGTCCAGCGTCGCCCCTTCGCCATGGCTGGTATCGACCGTCACGGTGGTCGACAGGCCGATGCGCAGCGGGTGGGCGGCCAGTTCCTTCGGGTCCAGGGTGATGCGCACGGGCACGCGCTGCACCACCTTGATCCAGTTGCCTGTGGCGTTTTGCGCCGGCAGCAGGGAAAACGCGCTGCCCGTGCCGGCCGACATGCCCAGCACTTTGCCGTGGTACACCACCTTGCTGCCATATAAGTCCGTCTCGATGCTGGCGGCCTGGCCCACGCGGATATTGCGCAGCTCCGACTCCTTGAAGTTGGCGTCGATCCACAGCTGGTCCAGCGGCACGATGGACATCAAAGGCGTGCCCGGGGTCACGTGCGTGCCCAGCTGCACGCTGCGCTTGGCGACATAGCCGGAGACGGGCGCAACGACGGCGTTGCGGCGCACGGCCAGCCATGCCTGCACCACGTCGCCCTTGGCGGACAAGACAGCCGGATGGCTGGCCAGGTTCACGCCGGCCACGCCCGACTTGGCGGACTCGGCCTGGCGCTGTGCCACTGCCAAGGCCGCTTTCGCATCATCGACGGCCTGTTTCGCATGGGCCAGGTCTTCGCCGGAAATCGTGTGGTCCGCCGCCAGCGGCGCGCGGCGCGCCAGGTTGCCTTGCGCCGTGGCCAGGGCCAGGCGGCGCTGCTCGATGACGGCGTCGTACTGCGCCACGTTCGCATAGCGCTCGCGTTCCTGGCGCACCACATTGCCCAGCCGCGCCTGCGCCTGGCTCAGGGCCAGGTCCGCATCGATGCCGTTCAGGGTGATCAGGGGCGCGCCCGCTTTTACCATCTGCGTCTCGTCGGCGCGGATCTCGTCGACATTGCCCGTCACTTGCGCGGACAGGGTGACCATATTGCCGCCCACATAGGCATTGTCCGTCACTTCTTCCTTGGCCAGCACCAGCTGGTAGTAGGCGCCCCAGGCCACGCCCGCCACGAGGAAGGCGGCCGTGATGGCGATGAGGACGGTCTTGCGCTTGCCCGGCTTGTCGGCTGGCGTCGTTGCCTGTGTGCTTGCTGGGGTGCTCGTGTTATCGCTGCTCATGATGTGTTCCGTAGTCAAATGTTGGATTTTTTATTGTTGGGCGCTGGCCGTAAAATCGCTGCTGCCCCGGTAGCCGCCGCCGAGCGCCAGATTCAGGTTGATTTCCGCGTTCTGGCGCTGGTTTTGCAGCTGCATGCCCAGGTCGACCTGGCCGCGCACGGTCATTTCCGCGTTGAGCTGGCTGGCCCGGTCGGCCAGCCCCTGTTTCATGCGCGCATTTGCGTTGCGCAGCTGCGCCTCGCTGGCGCGCAGGTTGTCTTCCTGCAGGCGCAGCTGGTTTTCCACCCCCTGCACCTTCGCGCCGGCCTGCGCCACGTCGCGCACCACGTTGAAGACGTTCTGGTTGTAGTCGGCGATCAGCTCGTTGCGTTCGCTGCGCGCGCCGCCCAGTTGCGCCTGCAGGCGGCCGCTGTCGAACAGGGGCAGCGACAAGGCCGGTCCGATGAACAGGGTGCGGCTGCCCGATTGCAGCAGCTTGCCCAGTTTCACCGCGTCCAGGCCGAACGACGCGCCCAGGTCGATATCGGGATAGAACGCCGCCTGCGCCGCCTCGATCTTGCTCAGCGATGCCTGCACGCGCCAGCGCGCCGCCTGCAAGTCGGGCCGGCGCGCCAGCAATTCCATGCCCAGCTTGCCGGGCAGGGCGTGCGGCAGCGCTTGCGCCTGCGCCGGCTGCAAGCTGGACAGGGCCGCGCCATCCGCCCCCAGGGATGGACCCAGCAAGGCGCGCAAGGCTTCGCGTTCCGTGACGATCTGCGTTTCCAGCAGGGCGATCTGCTGTTGCAGCAGACTCAAGCGTGTTTGCGCGGACAAATGGTCGTCGCTGACGCCCAGGCCGTTGGCGATGCGCTTTTCCTTGTCGACCACCAGCTGGCGCTGCAAGTCCACCAGCGCATGCAGGTTATCCATGCGGGCCCAGCTGCTTTGCATGCTGAAGTAGTGGCGGGCGATCTCGGCCGCCAGCATCTGTTCCGCCATTGCGTACTCGGCGCGGCGCGCATTGACTTCGCCCAGGCTGGCCGCGATCTGCGCCTTGTGCTTGCCCCACCAGTCCAGGTCGTAATGGGCTTGCACGCCCACGGTCACCTCGTTGTAGTAATTGCCGCCGATGGGGGCGGGCATCAGGCCATTGCCCGAGTAGCGCTGGCGGCTGGCGTTCGCGCCCAGGTCTACGCTGGGGCCGCGCTCCGCATGCTGGGCATCGAACGCGGCCAGGGCCGAGCCGATGCGGGCATTCGCCACGTCCAGGCTGGGGCTGGCGGACAGGGCGCTCTCGATCAGCTGGTCCAGCTGCCTGTCCTGGAACTGGCGCCACCACTGGGCGGCTGGCCAGCCTTCGCTGGCCAGGTGGATGTCGGCCGCCAGCTGCATCTTGGCCAGATCTTGCTGCGGCAACACGTGCGTGTCGGGCGGAATGCTGGCGCAGCCGGCCAGGGCCAGATTCAACGCCAGTACGGTAAGGGAAAGTTTCATTGTGGTTCGCATGGTGTTTACTCCATCGCCGCGTGGTCGACCACGACAGGCGCATTCTTTTTCGGGGGTTTGATCAGGAGCAAGAGCGGCAGCACGAGGATGGTCAGCCACATCATCATCCAGAAGTCGTCGAGGTAGGCGATCATCGAGGCTTGCCGCGTGATCTCGCCATTCAGGGCCGCCATGCCCGTGCTCGTGCCCAAATCGAACACCTGGGCAATGCCGGGGTCATGCAGGGCAGGATTGGCAATATTGATGTGCTCCGTCAAGGACGCATGGGCAATCTGCGTATTGCGCACCAACAGGGTTTGCACGAGGGCGATGCCGATGCTGCTGCCGATATTGCGCACCAGGCTGTAAATGGCCGTGCCTTCCGCGCGCATCTCGGGCGACAGGGTGGCAAACGTGGCCGCGCTCAGGGGCACGAACACGAGGCCCAGGCCGATGCCCTGGATGATGCCGTTCCACACCACGGTCTTGGGTACCAGGTCCAGGGTGAAATTGGCCATCTGCCACAGCGAGAACGCCGTGATGGAAAAGCCCACGCCCAGCAGGATGCGCGTGTCGATCTTGCCCGTCAGCTTGCCGACGATCAGCATGGCCATCATCGTGCCCAGGCCGCTGGGCGCCGTCACCAGGCCGGCGATTGCTGCCGGGTAATTCATCAGGCCTTGCAGCATCGATGGCGTCAGCGCCCGGGTGGCGAACAGCACCAGGCCGACGATGAAGATGAACAGCAGGCCGCTGACATAGTTCGAGTTCTTCAGCAGGCGGTAGTCGAGGAAGGACTTGCCGGCCGGGCGCAGCGCCGTGTGGGCGATGAAGTAGCACAGGCTCATGGCCAGCACGATGGCTTCGATCCACGTTTCCGTCGAAGAAAACCAGTCATTCTGCTCGCCCCGGTCCAGCAGCATCTGCAGCGCGCCGATGGACAGGCTCAAGGTGGCAAAACCGAACATGTCGAAGGTCATGCGGCCCTTGGGCGCATCCTTGCGGATGTAGCGCCAGATGCCATAGAAAGCCATGGCGCCGATGGGGATGTTGATGAAGAAGACCCAGCGCCAGCTGTAGCTGTCCGTCAGCCAGCCGCCCAGGGTGGGACCGAGGATGGGGCCGATCATCACGCCCATGCCCCAGATGGCCATGGCCGAGCCGTGCTTCTCGCGTGGATTGATGTCGAGCAGCACCGCCTGCGACAGCGGCACGAGGGCCGCGCCGAACACGCCCTGCAGCAAACGGGCGGCGACGATCTCGGAAAGCGTGCCCGACAGGCCGCACAGCACGGAAGCGATGGTAAAGCCGGCCACGGAGACGAGGAAGGTGTTTTTCTGGCCGAAGCGGTCGCACAGCCAGCCCGTGAGCGGCGTGGCGATGGCGGCGGCGACGATGAAGGAGGTCAGCACCCAGGTGATCTGGTCTTGCGAGGCGGACAGGCTGCCTTGCATGTGGGGCAGGGCCACGTTGGCGATGGTGCCGTCGAGCGCCTGGATGATGGTGGCGAGCATGATCGAAATGGTGATCATGCGCCGGTTCAGGGTGGGGTCCTGTGAAGCGGGCAGGGCCGCTGCGGCACTGGCGGAGGCGGAACTCATCAGGCGCATCCACCCTGGTCCGTGCCGCCGATTTCCGTCGTGCGCTGCAGCGTTTCGAGCAACTCCGTGGCGGCCAGCAGTTGCGCCGGGTCGATGCCTTGCAGCAGCTCCTTGCGGAAGCCGTCCGCTTCCTTGCGCACCGTGTCATACACGCGCATGCCCGCCTCGGTCAGCACCACCAGCTTGACGCGGCGGTCCGTCTCCGACGGCTGGCGCAGCACGAAGCCTGATTTCACGAGCCGGTCCAGCATCGACACCATGGTGGGGTTTTCCACGCCCAGCTGGTGCGCCAGTTCGCTTTGCGAGGGCGGCTGCGGCGATTTGGCGATCATGGCGATGCACATCCAGCTCGCTTGCCCCAGGTCCAGGTCCTTCAGGCGCCGGTCGATGGCATGGCGCCAGCCGCGCGCCGTCTTGTGGAGCGCGGCGGAAAAGCGCTCTTCGATAGAAGTCATAAAGTGAGTCATCTAATAGTTAGGTATCGAACTAATATTTTAGCATGCTGTTTTGAAACACGTGCAGGCCTTCCCGTTTGTTGGCCGCACTGGTACATTGGGTGCCAGTCCACCCCAACGAGGAGCACATATGAGCACAGCAGAGCAGAAGCAAGAAGGGCAGCACCGCGACAGCAGCGACTTTGTCATCACGCAAACCTTCGACGCGCCGCGCGACCTGGTGTTTCGCGCGTGGGTGGAACCGGAGCGCCTGGCGCAATGGTGGGGGCCTGTCGGTTTTGAATTGAGCGTGCTGGCGCTGGACTTGCGGCCGGGCGGCATCTTCCACTACGGCATGCGCGCCGACAATGGCTACGAGATGTGGGGCAAGTTCACCTACCAGGAGATCGACGCGCCGGAAAAAATCGTCTCCATCCTGTCCTTCGCCGACAAGCAGGGCAACGCCGTGCAGCACCCCGTCAGCGCCACCTGGCCGCTGGAGTCGTTCAATACCATGACCCTCACGGAGGAGAACGGCAAGACGACGATGACCCTGCGCTCGACGCCGCACAAGGCCAGCGACGAGCAGCATGAGACGTTCAAGCAGGGGTTTGAGTCGATGAAGGAGGGGTTCAAGGCGACGTTTGGCCAGTTGGCGCAGTATCTGGCCCGCGTGCAGTAGTTTGTTGGCGGAGCTGCTTGATTAACAACGGCGGGCCGGCGTCGCGGGCCTGAGAAAATACCCAGGGCCGCGTTGCTTGGGCTCGCCGTACATGCGTACTGTCTTCGCCCGCGCGCAACTTTATCTCGACAAATTCTTGCGCCAATCCATCTTCGCCACTTTTGTAGAGACAATATGATTCGCTCAGGTTTTTTTGAGCTTTTGCGACCACTGCATTGGAGTCGATATCTTCGATTGATTGCATAACAGCTTTCACTTGCTCATGATGTACGCACGGCTTAGCCACGCGTGAAAACGTCACGATTCATCCCGCTGGGCATCCCGTTCGCGGCAGCTCAGCGACGCATAGTGGCCCTTGGGCACCTTGTTCCGGATCGCCACATCGCGCAGCTCATGCGCGAAATCGACATGCTCGGTCAGGGAGCAGCGGTGGCTGCGGGCGAATTGGGCCAGGTTCTGCGTGCTGCCGTGCACCCTTACCGTCACGCCCACACCGGGGCTGACGCAGCAGCCGATGTACTGCGCCATGTATTCCTCCTCGATCAGCACCAGTTCGTGGCCCAGGAAGGACGCCGGCTGCTTGAGCAGGTAGTAGTCGGTGTAGTCGGCGCGCTGGTTGGGTTTCTTGTCAATCAGGCCCGCCTGCATGTAGGCCTGGATGGCCTTGCCGGACGTGCCGGTGCGCTCGTCCGTGCCTTTCTTGAGCTGCATGGCGTGCTGCAATCCGCTTTCCAGCGGCGGGGGAGCGGCGGCAAAGGCCGGGGCGGCAGATGCGGCAAGCAGGGCAAAGGCGATAGCGCGTTTCATGGCGCCTCCATGCCCAGCATCTGCCGGATCACCGGCAAGATCATCTTCCACGCGTTCGACGTGGCCGCGATCTCGTCGTAGTGGCTGGCGCCGGGCAGGATCAGCACTTCCGCATGGTCGCCGGCCAACTGGGCCTTGGCCGCGTAGTCGTGCGCCACCCGCGGCGGGGAGATGGTGTCGAGCTCGCCCGTGGCCAGCACGGTGCGGCTGCCGTTGGGCATCAGGTCGGCCGCGTTGGTGTCGCTGTAGATGTCGGGACGCTGCGCGCTGGCGCTGCCTGCCAGCTGGGCGATGTCGCGCTCGCAGCTGGTCTTGATCAATTCCTTTTCATGGCGCAGGTCGGCCAGGCCGCCCAGGCTGACGATGTTTTTCACGGGCAGGAAGGTGTCGCGGTACAGGGGGCTGCTCTTCGGCAGCTGGCCGCGGCCGGCGATCCATTGCACCAGCTGGCCGCCCGCCGAATGGCCCATGGCCACGATGCGGGCCGTGTCGAGCTGGTACTGGCCGGCGTGTTGCTGCAGGCTGTCCAGTGCCGCGTGCATGTCGTGATACGTGCCCGGATAGCCGCCACCGGCCTCGTCGACGCGGCGGTATTCCACATTCCACACGGCGATGCCTTGCGCGGCGAGGGCGCCGGCCACGTTGCGCATCTGCGTGATGCCGCCGAACTCCACCGTCCAGCAGCCGCCATGCACGAGCACGACGACGGGAAACGGTCCCGTGCCTGCCGGCCGGAACAGCTGCGCGTATTGCGACGGCGCCGCGCCATAGGCGATCTGTACTGTGGGAGCGGGACCGTGCAGGGCCAGGTAATCGTCGAGGCTCATGGGAGCGGCGACGGCGCCGTGGACGGAGGCGAGCAGGGCAGTGGCGATCAGCGAGGGAGGCAGGGACATGGTCATGGAAGGCGCTTAAGAGGATGGCAACACTTTAGCATAGGCGGTTTGCACTGGAACAGCGCACGGGAGCGGGGCGCGCAATAATATAAAACGCCGTTTCATCTCCCTCTCAAGAAAAGCGTTGCCACATGGTATATTCCGGGCATCAGTTATCCGCATATCGACACGGTGCACGCAAACAACATTCTTTCATTGCTGGACGCCGAACATAGTGCGCTGGGAAGCATCGGGGCAGGTGTCGACCTGGCGCACGCCCTGGAACATTTGCTGCTGGCGCTGGAGCAGCAATCCGACGAGGCAACGCATGCCGGCCTCGTCCTGATCGACGACGCCGACCGCTTTTGCGGCCTGTCCGCACCGAGTCTGCCACAAGACCTTTGCCTGGCCCTGCGCCATGGCGGCGAACAGGCTTCGCCGTTCAGCGCGGCCGCCTTTTCCGGCGCGCCCGTGTATTGCGGCGACATCACGCGCGACCTGCAATGGAGCGCCGGACGCATGGAAGCCATGCTGCATGGCTACCGTGCCTGCTGGGTCGCTCCCGTGTTTGGCGCCAGCGGCCATATCCTGGGCGTGCTGGGCCTGCTGTTCCAAACGCCATGCCACCCCACCCAGCCCGAGATCGACTTGCTGGCGCTGGCCGCGCGCGTTGCTGCGCACGTCATCGAGCGGGGCCAGCTGGAAAAGAGCCTGCGCGACAGCCGCGAACATTTTCACTACGCCATCGAACTCAACACCCAGGTGCTGTGGACGGCGGATCTCGATGGCAAGCTCGATTACGTGGCGCAACGCTGGCGCGAATGGACGGGCAGCAGCGGCCTGGGCACCAACTGGCAGGAATCCATCCATCCGGACGATATCGACCAGTCGCTGGCCGCTTGGAGCGAGTGCGTGGGCAGCTGCCAGTCTTTCGACGCGGAAATGCGCGTGCGGCGACAGGACGGACAGTATCGCTGGGTGCATTCGCGCGCGTATTGCCGGCAAGACGAGTCCGGCAATCCCGTGAAATGGTACGGCTCCTGCGAGGATATCGACGAACACCGGCGGGCCCGCAACGCCTTGCTCGACAGCGAGGCGCAATTCCGCTCGCTGGCCTCCACCATGCCCAACCAGGCCTGGCTGGCGGACGCCAATGGCGCCACCTACTGGGTCAACGAACAGGTCTGCGACTACACGGGCCAGACCCTGCAGTCGCTGGTGGCGGGCGGCTTTCGTCACTGCGTGCATCCCGATGACCAGATGGCGACCCAGCAAAGCTGGAGCCAGGCCCTCGCCGCCTGCTGCGCCTACGAGTACGAGTTCCGCATGCGCGGCGTCAGCGACGGCCTGTACCGCTGGTTCCTGGCGCGTGCCTTGCCCCTGTTCGACGAGGCGGGCAAGGTGCTGCGCTGGGTCGGCACGAACACGGACGTGCAGGAACAGAAAAACGTGCTGGAAAAGATGGCCTACCTGAATTCCTCGCTGGAAGTGGAAATGGCCAACCGCACGGCCGACCGCGACCGCATGTGGCGCCTGTCGACGGACATCATGCTGGTGGCCGACATGCGCGGCATGATCATTGCCGTCAATCCCGCCTGGACGAGTATCCTCGACCGGCCCGAGATCGAGTCGCTGGGCATGGATTTCATCAGCCTCGTGCATCCCGATGACCGCATGGCGGCCTTGCAGGACCTGTCGCGCCTGGCCCACGGCGCCGCCACCTTGCGCATGGAAAACCGCTACCGTCGCCGCGATGGCGGCTACCGCTGGATTTCCTGGACTGCCGTGCCTGCGCAAAAGCTGATCCACGCCATCGGCCGCGACGTCACGGATGAAAAGGATGCGCGGCTGGCGCTGGTACGCAGCGAACAAGCCTTGCTGCAGGCGCAAAAGCTGGAATCGATCGGCAAGCTGACGGGCGGCGTGGCGCATGACTTCAATAACGTGCTGCAAATCATCTCGGGCAATCTGCAATTGCTGAAGCTGACGGTGGCCGACAACCCGCAGGCGGCCAGCCGCCTCGATTCGGCCGCTTCGGCCGTGGAGCGGGGCGCCAAGCTGTCGTCGCAACTGCTGGCCTTTGCGCGGCGCCAGCCGCTGAATCCGCTGGTGACGGACCTGGGGCATTTGCTGCGCCGCATGCATGAGCTGATCCGCCGCGCCCTGGGCGAAGATATTTTCGAAGAGACCTTCATCAGCGATGGCCTGTGGCATACCCTGGTCGATCCGAACCAGATGGAAAACGTGCTCCTGAACATGGCCATCAATGCGCGCGACGCCATGCAAAAGGGCGGGCGCCTGACCTTCACCCTGAGCAATGTCACGCTCGATGCCGCCTACGCCAGCCTGCATGCGGACGTGCTGGCGGGCCAGTACGTGCTGCTGACCATCACGGACACGGGCCACGGCATGGAACGCGAGGTGATCGACCAGATCTTCGAGCCGTTCTTTACCACCAAGCGCGAAGGCGAGGGCACGGGCCTGGGCTTGTCGATGGCGTACGGTTTCATCCGCCAGAGCGCGGGCCACATCAAGGTGCATAGCGCGCCGGGCGCGGGGACGACCTTCAAGATTTACCTGCCCCGTTCGCTGGAAAAACTGGCCGAGCCGCCGACCGGGCTGGGCGGCCCCGTGCTGGGCGGCGGCGAAACCATCCTTGTGGTGGAAGACGATGCGCCCGTGCAGCATACGGTGGTCGACATGCTGCGCGGCCTAGGCTATGACGTGCTGCATGCGGACGATGGCGCGTCGGCCTTGTCCCTGCTGCGCACGGGCGTGGCCGTCGACCTGCTGTTTACCGACGTGGTCATGCCGGGACCTGTCAGCAGCAAGGAACTGGCGCAGCAGGCGCGCCTGCTGCTGCCGGAACTGGCCGTGCTGTACACCTCGGGGTATACGCACAACGCCATCATGCAGGACGGCAAGCTGGACCCGGGCGTGGAGCTGCTGAGCAAGCCCTACCGGCGCGAAGACCTGGCGCGGCGCCTGCGCCATCTGCTGGCCGACCGCCGCCTGGTGGGCGCGCCCGATCCGTCCGGACGGCGCATCCTGCTGGTGGAAGACAACGACGATGCGCGCGAAATGACGACGGAAATGCTGCATATGCTGGGCCATACCGTGCATGGCGTGGCCAGCGCCGAGGACGCCTTGCCGCTGCTGGCCTTGCCGGGCCTGGACGTGCTGGTGACGGACATCAGCCTGCCGACGATGTCCGGCCTGGAGCTGGCGCGCCATGCCCGCGAGCACTGGCCGGGGCTGGAAGTGATCTTTGCTTCCGGCCATGACTGGGGCGCCAGCCTGATGCAGGACGCCAGCGCGCGCTTCCTGCGCAAGCCATTCAGCCTGGAAGAGCTGGCCGGCGCCCTGAAGGCGCGCCTGCCCGCGGATTGATCAGCGGCCGGGCGCCAGCAAGGCTTGCTGCAGCTGCTCGATGGTAAACGGCTTGACGAGGAAACGCGCCTGCGGGTCGCTGACGCCGGAATTGGCGGGTGCATGGCCCGTGGAAAACACCACTTCCAGCCGCGGATAGTCGCGCGCGGCGACTTTCGCCAGTTCCGCGCCCGACATGTGCGGCAGGCTGATATCGGTCAGCAGCAGATCCAGCCCCGGCGTGCCCAGCAGGTCCAGGGCTTCCTCGGCCGTGCCGACGGCCGTCACCACGTGCCCCAGCATGCCCAGCAGCTCGCCAGTCATGGCGCGCGCATCCGCATTGTCTTCCACCAGCAGGATATGGCGCGCGTGCGGCGCGGGCGCCAGGGCCGCCGCGTCCGGCTGGGGCGGCAGCTGCGCGCGGTACTGGTGCAGCGCCGTCACGTGCTGGCCGTTGGCCAGCAGATGGCGGATGCGCCGCGCCAGGTCTTCGCGCCGGTAGGGCTTGCTCAACAGCTCGACGCCGGGTTCCAGCCGGCCACCCTGCATGATGGCATCCTGCGTGTAGCCCGACGTAAACAGCACGGCCAGCTGCGGCAGCATCAGCCGGGCCTGGCGCGCCAGTTCCGTGCTGGCCACCTTGCCTGGCATCACCACATCCGTAAACAGCAGGTCGATGGGAATGCCGCTGCCGATGATGTTCAAGGCGCTTTCGCCATCGCTGGCACGCAGCACGAAATAGCCGAGGCCGCGCAGCATGTCGACCACCGTCGTCTGCACCTGCACGTCGTCTTCCACGACCAGGATGGTTTCCTTGCCGCCCAGCACAGGCCCGCTCAGCTGCAGCGGCAGTTCCGTTTCCGCTTCGAGCGAGCGCGGCAGGTAGATGCGGAAAGTGCTGCCATGGCCGGGCACGCTGTCCACCTTCAGGTGGCCGCCGCTCTGGCGCAGGAAGCCATATGCCATGGACAGGCCCAGCCCCGTGCCTTCGCCTTCGCTCTTGGTGGTGAAAAAGGGCTCGAAAATCTTGTCCAGCAGCTCGGCCGGGATGCCCGTGCCCGTGTCGGAAATGGCCAGCTGCACATACTCGCCGGGCGCCACGTCCGCATGGCGGGCCGCGTAGGCGGCATCGAGCACGATATTGCCCAGCTCAATGGTCAGCTGGCCCTGGCCGTCCATGGCATCGCGCGCATTGATGGCCAGGTTGAGGATGACGTTTTCCAGCTGGTGCGGGTCGACCAGGGCGCGCCAGCTGTCGTCGGCCAGCAGCAGCCGCGTTTCGATGGTCTCGCCGGTGGCGCGGCGCAGCAGGTCTCCCGTCGAACGCAGCAGGTGCGCCAGGTCCGTCACCAGCGGTTTCAGCGGCTGGCGCCGGGCAAAGGCCAGCAGCTGCGCCGACAGCTTCGCGCCCCGGTCCACGGCGGCCGTGGAGCTGGCGATGCGCTTGGCCGCCTGCGGATCGTCGCCCACCGTCATCTGCAGCAGTTGCAGATTGCCGGAGATAATTTGCAGGACATTATTGAAATCGTGGGCCACGCCGCCCGTCAGCTTGCCCAGGGCCTCCAGCTTTTGCGATTGCAGCAGGGCCATCTCGCTGTGGCGCAGGGATTCCTGCATGCTGCGCAAGCTGCTTTCCGCCTCCTTTTCCAGGGTGATGTGGCGGCCCGTGGCGAAAATCAGGTCGCCCTCGGGGGCGGCCACCCAAGACAGCCAGCGGTAGCCGCCGTCGCGGTGGCGGTAGCGGTTCTCGAAGCTGGGCATGGCCGTGTTCGACACCTGCTGCAGCGCCAGGCGCGTGGCCGGCGCGTCTTCCGGCAGCACGAACTCGAACAGGCTGCGGCCCAGCATTTCCTCGGGCAGCCAGCCCAGGATGCTGCTGGCGGCAGGGTTGACGGCAACGAAGCTGCCGTCCGCGTGCACGGCCACCATCAGGTCTTGCGCGCTGCGCCACAGCCTCTCGCGCTCGCTGTTGCGCGCCGCCAGGTCCGCTTCCAGTTTCTTTTCCATGGTGATATCGCGCGCGCTGCAATACACCTTGTCGCCTTCCGGCACGGCCACCCACGACAGCCAGTGCCAGCCGCCCAGCTTGTGGCGGTAGCGGTTCTCGAAACGCAGCGCCGGCTGGCCCTGGTTTGCCGCATCCCACGCCGCATAGGTGCGCGGCAAGTCGTCGGGATGGATCAGATTAAAGAATTGTGTCGTGCGGATTTCCTCTGCCGACCAGCCCAGGGTGGTTTGCCAGGCGGGGTTGGTGTGCTCGAAATAGCCGTCCAGGTTGAGCACGCCCAGCAAGTCGGGGCTGACCTGCCAGGTGCGGCCAAACTCGCGCGAGCGCTCGGCCACTTGCCGTTCCATGCTGGCACTGAGCAGGCGCAGCTGTTCTTCCGCCTGGGCCCGCAGGATGGTGGACCAGACCCGCTCCGACACTTGCACGGCCAGCTCGATCTCGTCCGCATGCCACACGCGCGCCGCGCGGCTGTGCACGACGAACAGGGCCGCCAGCTGGCCATCCTTGGCGATGGGAATGTTCAAGAAGGCGCGGATGCCCAGGCGCGCAAAGGTGGCCAGCGCGGCCGGCATGGCCGTGCGCGGATCGCTGCCCACATCGCTGATGGCCAGCGCCTGTCCCGCCGCCAGCGCATCGGCCAGGCCCGCCGCATAGTCGCCGAGGAAATATTCGCCGGCCGCGCCCGGCGCCAGGCCATCGCTCCACGCATGCTGCAGGGTCGGGCAGTGCAGGGTCTGGGCGATGTCGAAGCACGCCACTTGCTGCGCGCCCAGGCGCTGGCCCAGCATCTGCGCCGACAGGGCAAGAATGTCGCCCGTCTCGTGCAGCAGGCGCAGGCGGCGCTCCAGCTGCAGCAGGAAGGCCACGCCGCTGGCGCCAGGGCTGTGTGCGCTGCTCATGCGCGCCTCAGCTGCCGGCCAGCGGCAGGGTGACGCTGAACAGGGCGCCGTTGCCAGGCTGGCTTTGCAGCGTGATGGCGCCGCCGTGCGCATCGACCAGCTGCTTGGTGATGAAGAGGCCCAGGCCCAGGCCGCCCGTGCGGTCCTGGTGCATGACGCGCTCGAAAGCGTCGAAGATGCGTTCCTGGTCGCGCGCATTGATGCCGATGCCATGGTCGCGCACTTCGATGACGGCGCTGTTCTGCGTGTGCGCCAGGCTGATTTCCACGGGCTGGCCCTGGCCATAGCGCACGGCGTTGCTGATCAGGTTGACAACAATTTGCTCGACGCGGAAGGCGTCCCAGTAGCCGTTGATGGGCTCGAAGGCCAGCACCTCAAGCACGCTGCCCGTGGCGGCCGCATACGGCGACAGGTCGTCGGCCACGCGGCGCACGAGGGTCGTCAGGTCGACGGCTTCGCGGCGGATCGACAGCTTGCCGCTGCTGATGCGCGAAACGTCGAGCATGTCGTCGATCAGGCGCACCATGCTGCGGATCTGCCGCCCGTCGCGCGCCACCATCTTGCCCAGCTTGTCCGGCTCGAAGGCGGCCAGGTTGCCCCGTTCGAGGTTAACGGTGCGCATCTGCGTTTCCAGGAACAGGGTATTCAATGGCGTGCGCAATTCGTGCGCCACCATCGACATGAATTCGTCGCGCAGGCGCAGCGAGCGCTGCAGCTCGGCCTGGGTGGCGCGCAATTCCTTCAATAGCGCTTCCTGCTGCTGGCGGCTGTACTCCAGCGCCTGCACCTGGCGCCGCGTCTCGCTACGCTGCTGGTGCAGGGCAACAAAAACGTTGACCTTGCTTTGCACGGCATTGATGTCGAGCGGCTTGTGCAGGAAATCGACGGCGCCGCTTTCATAGCCCTGGAAGGCGAAATTCATTTCCTTGCCGGCCGCCGTGACGAAGACGATGGGAATGTGGCGCGTCTTTTCCGTGCCGCGCATCAGTTGCGCCAGTTCAAAACCATCCATTTCCGGCATTTGCACGTCGAGGATGGCCAGCGCGAAGTCGTGCTCCAGCAGCAAGGCCAGCGCTTCTTCGCCGGACGACGCCTGGTAGACGCTGCGGTCGCTCTCGCGGATCAGCGCATTGAGCGCGCGCAAGTTTTCCGGCAAGTCGTCGACGATGAGTAATTTGGTCCTGGTTTCTGTGATCATGTTTCATTCCTGGCAAAACCTTGCCGTCCAGCGTAGTGGGAAGCGGCGCGCGATGGCGCACGCTTGCGGTAGAGTTTTTCCGGACCCGGCAATGGCTCGAAGTCGTTGGCAAAGCGCGTGAATTGCACGCTTTCCTTGCTGCCCAGGCCCAGGAATCCCCGGTGGCACAGCGAGTCATGGAACAGCCCCAGCGCCCGCTCCTGCAAGGTCTTGTTGAAGTAAATCAAGACATTGCGGCAGCAAATCAACTGTGTTTCGACAAAGACGCTGTCGGTCGCCAGGCTGTGGTCGGCAAAATTGATCTTGTCGAGCAGGCGCTGCTGGAAGCGCACGGTGGCGTGCTCGACCGTGTAATACTCGTTGAGCTGGCCCAGGCCGCCGGCCGCCACGTAATTCTCGTCATATTCGGCCAGGCGGTGCAGCGGATACACGCCCGCGGCGGCCGTGGCCAGTGCCTGCGGATTGATGTCCGTGGCGTAGATGCGGCTGCGCTCCAGCATGCCTTCCTCGTGCAGCACGATGGCCAGCGACAGGGCTTCCTCGCCCGTGCAGCAGCCGGCCACCCAGATCGTTGGCGACGGATACGTTTTCAGCACGGGCACCACATGCTCGCGCAAGGCGAGAAAAAACGCCGGGTCGCGGAACATTTCCGTCACGGGCACGGTCAAAATCTGCAGCAGCTCGCCAAACGCGGCAGGGTCGCCCAAGACCAGTTCCTGCAGGGCGGCCAGGTTCGCGCAGCGGAAGCGCTCGATCGCGTGATTCAGGCGGCGCCGCTGCGAGGGCAGGGTGTAGTCGCGGAAGTCGTAGCTGTAGCGCTGATAGAGGGCTTCCATCAGCGCTTGCAGTTGCGCGTCCGTGTAGCGCGTTGGCATCAGGTGCGCTCCATTCGTTCCGGCTCCATGTATTCCATTAAATTGCTGCCATCATCGCTGCCATCACATGCGTTCCATCTTCGGCATCCACACGCGCAGCAGCGAATACAGGCGGTCCAGGTCGATGGGCTTGGCCAGGTAATCGGAGGCGCCCGCCTGCAGGCATTCTTCCTGGTCATTCTTCATGGCCTTGGCCGTGATGGCGATGATGGGCAGCTTGTTGTAGCGGCCATCGGCGCGGATCAGCCGTGTCGCTTCCAGGCCATCCATGCCCGGCATCATCACGTCCATCAGGACCAGGTCGATATCGTCCACGCTGTTGAGCTTGCTGATGGCTTCGAAGCCGTTGCGGCCGATTTCCACCACCACGCCTTTTTGCTCCAGCGCATTGGTCAGCGCAAAGATGTTGCGCACGTCATCGTCCACCAGCAGGATCTTGCGCCCTTCAAAGACGCGCTCGCGGCTGCGCACCTGTTGCAGCATGCCCTGGCGCTCGGTCGACAGTTCCGACTCCACCTTGTGCAGGAAGAGGGTGACTTCGTCCAGCAGGCGCTCGGGCGAACGGGCACCCTTGATGATGATCGAGCGCGAGTACTTCATCAGGTCCGCTTCTTCCTCGCGGCTCAGGTTGCGGCCCGTGTAGACGATGACGGGCGGGAACGAGCACAGTTCCTCGTGCTCCATGCGTTCGAGCAATTCGTTGCCCTGGATATCGGGCAGCTTCAAGTCGATGATCATGCAGTCGAAAATCTGCGTTTTCAGCAATTCCAGCGCCTGTTCGCCCAGCGCCACGGCCGTGATTTCCACGTCATCGTCGCTGATCAGGTGGACCACGCTCTCGCGCTGGCGTTCGTCATCCTCGACCAGCAGGATGCGCTTCATCTTTTGCGTAAACTTCGATTCGAGCTTGCGGAATACTTCCTTCAATTGCTCGCGCGTGCGCGGCTTGGTGGCGTAGCCGATGGCGCCCAGCTGCATGGCTTCCTGCATCTGGTCATTGCCGGACACGATGTGCACGGGGATATGGCGCGTCAGCGGGTTTTCCTTCAGCTGCTGCAAGACCAGCAAGCCGGGTCGGTCCGGCAAGCCCATGTCGAGCAGGATGGCGTCAGGCAGGAATTGTTCCGCCAGGCGCAAGCCTTCCTCGGCGCCGTGCGCCACCAGGCAGCGGTACTGCATTTCATGCGCCAGCTCGAACAGGATGCCCGCAAACGACGGCTCATCCTCGATCACCAGCACGGAGCGCTGGCCGCTCTTGCCTGGCGGCGTGCTGTCGCGGTCATCCTGGAAGGTGGGCAGCGGCACGGGCTTGACGGCAGGCGCCGCTTTTGGCGCGGCAGGAGCGGCATGCACGGCGGCCTTGGCCGTCGGCGGGAATGACGCTGGCGGCGGCGCTGGCGTCTCGGCCGGCACGGCGCGTTCCGGCATGGCCGGCGGCAGTATCAGGCTGAAGGTGCTGCCCTGGCCCGGCGTGCTGGACAGTTCAATGGTGCCGCCCAGCAAGGCTGCCAGGTCGCGCGAGATCGACAGGCCCAGGCCCGTGCCGCCGTAGCGGCGGCTGGTGGTGCCGTCGGCCTGGTGGAAGGCGTCAAAAATCTTTTGCTGCTGGTCGTCGGCGATGCCGATGCCGGAATCCTGTACCTGGAAGCGCACGTTGCCCGCCTCATCCGTATCGACGTGCAGGCCCACCGTGCCCGCATCGGTAAACTTGATGGCGTTCGACAGCAGGTTCTTCAGGATTTGCTCGAGGCGCTGGCGGTCGCTGATGAACGAGGCGGGCGTGTCGGGCGCCACGCTGACGTTGAACGCCAGTTTCTTTTGCTGCGCCTGCGCGCCGAACAGCATTTTCATGCTGCTCAGCAGTTCATCGAAGGGCACGGCTTCCGGGTTCAGTTCCAGCTTGCCTGCCTCGACCTTGGAAATGTCAAGGATGTCGTTGATGAGAGTTAACAAATCGTTGCCGGCCGAATAAATGGTTTGCGCGAACGTTACTTGCTCCGGCGTCAGGTTGCCGCTGCTATTGTCCGACAGCAGCTTGGACAGGATTAGCGAGCTGTTCAGCGGCGTGCGCAGTTCGTGCGACATGTTTGCCAGGAACTCGGACTTGTAGCGGCTGGCGCGCTGCAGCTCTTCGGCGCGCGCTTCCAGCTGGGCATGGGCCTGGCCGATGGCCATGTTTTTCTGGTCCAGCGACAGCGCCTGCACGGCCAGCTGTTCGTTCGATTGCTCCAGGGCGGCCTTCTGTTCTTCCAGGTGCGCTTGCGACTGTTCCAGCACGCGCGACTGCTCGCCCAGCTCTTCATTGGCAGTGCGCAGCTCTTCCTGCTGCACTTCCAGCTCTTCATTCAATTGCTGCGTTTCTTCCAGCACGTTTTGCAGGCGCTGGCGGTACAGGGCCGCCTCCAGCGAGGTGCCGACATTCGCGGCGATCAGGTTCAGCAATTCCTTGGCGCGCTGGCTGACAGGGTGCGTAAAGCCCAGTTCGATCACGCCATTCACGTCGCCTTCGTTGTTGACGGGTGTCAAAATCAGCTCCAGCGGCGCGCCGCGGCCCAGGCTCGACGTCACGGTCAGGTAATTCTCGGGCACTTGCTTCACATGCTTGAGCTTTTTCTCGCGCGCCGTCTCGCCCACCAGGCCTTCGCCCAGCTTGAATACCTGCTTGTCCTTCACGCCTTGTTCGTTGAACCCGTACACGGCAGTGCGGCGCAGGCTGCCGTCGTCATCGGTCACGTACAGGGTGGCGACGGCCACGTCCAGGCGGTTGGCGAGGAAATCGAGCACTTGCCGTCCCAGTTGCGGCAGGGCCAGCTGGCCGCTCGTGTGCGCGGCCAGTTCCGTCTGGCCCGTGCGCAGCCAGGCTTGCTCTTGCAGCACGTCGTTATCCTTGCCGCGCTGTTCCAGCGCTTCATTGTAGATGTCGGACAGGCGCAGCAGTTCGCGCCGGCCCAGGTAGGCCAGCATGCCGGACATGCCCAGGCTGAGGATCAGGAAGATCACCACGGCCAGCATGGTGCGGCTCTCGGCCGTGTCGGCCCGTTCCTGGCGCAAACGCTGCTCCATGGACAGGAAGGTGAGGAATTCGCGGCGGATTTCATCAAACTCCAGCTTGCCTTCGCCCTGGCGCACGCGCGCGAGGAATTCCTGGTTGTTGCGGCGCTGCGCGATCACGCTTTCCGCATATTCCATCCACTGGCCTTGCAGTGCGCGGATGCGGCGCAGGCGGTCCACCTGGATGGGGCTGTCCTGCACCAGTTCCAGCAGGGTGTTCATTTCAACGCTGATCTTCGCCTTGCCCGATTTATATGGTGCCAGGAAGGTTTCATCGCCCGTCAGCAGATAGCCGCGCATGCCCGTTTCCAGATCCACGGACAGCTTCATGACTTCATTGGCGTTGCCGATGACGCGCTCGGAATGTTCGACCGAGCGCAGCGCGGAGAGCAGGTAGGCGATCAGGCCAACGAAGACCAGGGCGGTGACGACCCCGATGACTAGCGGCAAGGTGACATTGCGGGCCAGGATGCGGCGGAAGCTGAAGGAGTCGATCGGTGTCTTGGTATTCATCATGTCCGTGGTGGGAGGGGGTGTCACAAAAAATCAATTTTAACTGAATTGCAATTTATTCTGGGCGCCATGCGTGGCGTGCGCTAGCATAGCAGCCTTGCAGGGGCTTGCGGTCGCGCGTGGCATCTAAATGCGTGGCACCGTACAAACACCCATTATCAGGAAGTCAATGTCTGAAGCATTGAGACAGATCAACGTCCGCATAACTTCTCGCGCTAAGATGCAGGATGGTGGCGTCGCGCAGACCGCTGCGCGCTGCGCCATTTGCCCCTGTGCCCGGACAGCAGCCTGTGTGTCAGCGGACCGATGATTCAACAGGCATATCGTTCAACAGGCATATGATTTAACAGGCATATGATTCAACAGGCTAGGCAGGAGGACATCATGGCCAATCACCTGATCCACCGCGATCCGCTCCACACCTTGGGGCGTTTTGATCCCTTCAGCGACATGGAAGACTTGATGCACGACTTCTTCGCGCCCGCCTTGCGCCTGCGCGAAGGCGCCGCGCCGCGCATCCGCGTCGACATTTCCGAAACCGAACACAGTTATCTGGTGCAAGCCGACATTCCCGGCGTCAGCAAGGACGACATCCAGGTGTCGATCGATGGCAACCGCGTGTCCATCAGCGCCGAACTCAAGGATGAAAGAGTGACGCGCGATGGCGGCGGCAAGGTCGTGCGCAGCGAACGCGAGTACGGCCAGCAACACCGCAGCTTCGTGCTGCCGCATGAAGTGGACGAAGCTGGCGCCCAGGCCCGCTACCAGGATGGCGTGCTGCTGCTGGACCTGCCCAAGAAAGCGGGCACGGGCGGCCGGCAATTGGCGATACAGTAGTCAGCTTGTAGTGAGCTGCCCGGCGTGAAACATGGGGCGGACGCATCCGGCCCGGTAGTGCGGCTTGGCGGCCCCGCCTGCCTTAGCGGGCCGGTATCAGGAGACATTGCGCAGCTGCCTGTGCAATACCTCGATAAACAGGGCGTCAGCATGCTATTCGCACTCCGCTGCGGCTGCCGGATTGGCCAGCCTGAAGGCCTTGCCGAGGTTCGCCATTTTGCGCGCAGTATTGCCTATCCCCCTGCCTTGAATGACCAGCATGCCCAGCACCATGTCGTCGAAGGGCCGGTTGCCAATCTCGGCGCCAGGGTTGCTTGTCTTGAAGTAGGCGATGTCTTCCGTGATTTCCGAGCATGGCTTGCTGTTGAGGGTGCCAACGGTGTCGCGCACGAAGTCGACGGGGAAAATATAGGTGACGGCCTCGGGCGCCTCGTCCGTTCCATTCGACTTGAGTCCCGGCCGTGCACGAGCTCCAGCGCCTTGGCATCGAGTTCAGGCGCCTTGGGCGACAATACCAGGGTGGCTGCACCGACGGCCTTGCCATTGATGAAGCTTTGCTGCACTTCAGTGCTGCCTTGCGCGTGTCTGGCCTTGGCTTCGGCCGGGTAATATTTCGAGGCCCACCTTATCTGATAGCCTTCCACCTTGATGGGGGGGGGGCGGCTGGCGCGCCGGCATGGCACAGCGGGGACAGGAAAAGGAACAGCAGGCTGGCGCCGGCACGAGCGGGAAAGTGCACGGATGGTCTATATCAGTAATCTGTTATCTATTTTAACATTCCTCGATATTAATAATTGTTAAAAAGAATTATTTCTCAATTGAAATAGCAATAAAAAAGCGCCGGACGAATCCGGCGCTCTTGGCCTGCAGCTGATTAGTACTGGCAATACGGCACCAACTATACGGTACGGGCCATATCGCTACTGACTATATATATCAGTCGCGGATTTCCAGTGCCCGGTTCAGGCTCAGGGCGGCCAGCGAGGCGACGGCGCCCGACAGCAGGTAGAAGCTGACATACGCGAGGCCGAAGTTGGCCGACAGGCCCAGCGCTACCAGCGGGGCAAAGCCGGCGCCCACCAGCCAGGCAAGGTCGGACGTGAGGGCCGCGCCCGTGTAGCGGAAGCGGGCAGGGAAGTTGGCCGTCACGGCGCCGGCGGCCTGGCCGTAGGACAGGCCCAGCAGGCTGAAGCCCACGAGGATGAACACGTCCTGGCCCGTATTGCCGCCGCCCATCAGGGTCGGCACGAAGGCGCTGAAGATGGCGATCAGCACGGCCAGCACGCCCAGGGTGGTGCGGCGGCCAACCTTATCGGCCAGCAGGCCGGAAATCACCACGCCGATGGCGGCCAGCACGGCGCCCAGCATCTGGATCTGCAGGAAGTCCGGGGCCGAACGCGTCTGGTAGACGGAAATCCACGACAGGGGGAACACGGTCACCAGGTGGAACAGGGCGTAGCTGGCCAGCGCGGCGAGGGCACCGATCAGCACGTTGCGGCCCTGGCCGCGGCTCATTTCAAACACGCTCACGGGTTGCAGTTCGCGTTCGTCGAGCAGGCGTGCATATTCATTCGTCGATACCAGGCGCAAACGGGCAAACAGGGCTACCACGTTGATGGCGAAGGCCACGTAGAAAGGATAGCGCCAGCCCCAGTCGAGGAAGTCCTCGTCCGTCAGGGTGGTCAGCATGAACCAGAACAGGCCGGCGGCGATGAGGAAGCCGGCGGGCGCGCCCAGCTGGCCCAGCATGGCGTACCAGCCCCGCTTGTTTTCCGGCGCATTCAGGGCCAGCAGCGACGGCAGGCCATCCCACGAACCGCCCAGCGCCACGCCCTGGCCGATGCGCAGCACGGACAGCCAGATGATGGCGGCAAAGCCCAGGTGGGAATAGGTTGGCAGGAAGGCGATGCCGGCCGTCGATACGCCCAGCAGGAAGAGGGCGAAGGTCAGCTTGGCGCTGCGCCCCATGCGGCGCTGGATCTCCATGAAGATCACGGTGCCGAAGGGACGGGCGATGAAGGCGAACGAGAAAATCAGGAATGCATATAATGTGCCCTCCAGGCGTTCCTCGAAGGGGAAGAAGACGCGCGGAAACACCAGCACCGAGGCGATGGCGTACACAAAGAAGTCAAAGTATTCGGAAGCGCGGCCGATGATCACGCCGACGGCGATCTCACCGGGGTCGATATGCGATTCGACCGTGCCGGCCCCGCGTGCGTCGCGCAGGGAGTGGGGGGAAAAGTCGGCGGGTACATCCCCGCTGTGTGCGCGTGTGCTGGACATGATGATCGTCTCCAATATAGTTTCGAGTTCGGCCAACGCGTAACATACCCCGGGTGTCTCACGCCCGGAGTAGGACTATTCATCAGGTAGTCGTAGGAATACTCCTCAACTACCGGGTGAAAATCCGAGCATGGGGTAGGACAAAACGTCCAATTGCCAACGCGCTCCAGTGAGAATACAGTACCATATCTTCATCCCCTGTACTGGACTTTCCTGTATGTTTTCATTAAAAGTTCGTCGCGGACTGCTTCTTTTACCTCTCGCATTGTTAGCTGGTTGCAATACGGTGGTACTGAATCCGTCCGGAGACATCGCAGTTCAGCAAGGCAATCTGATTGTCATCTCGACATTGCTGATGCTGTTGATTATCGTTCCGGTAATCGCCCTGACCCTGCTTTTCGCATGGCGCTATAGAAAAAACAACACCGCGGCCAAATACGAGCCGGACTGGGACCACTCGACTCGCCTCGAGCTGATTATCTGGGGCGCGCCTCTGCTGATCATCATCGTGCTGGGCCTGCTGACCTGGATCAGCACCCATACCCTTGATCCATACCGCCCATTGAGCCGTATCGACGCCAACCGCCCCATTCCTGCCAGCCACAAGCCGATGATCGTCGAAGTCGTGGCCCTGGACTGGAAATGGCTGTTCATCTACCCGGAACAAGGCATCGCTTCCGTGAATGAACTGTACGCGCCCGTCGATCGCCCGATCCGCTTCAAGATCACCGCGTCGTCCGTCATGAACTCGTTCTTCATCCCTGCGCTGGCCGGTCAGATCTACGCCATGCCGGGCATGGAAACGCAGCTGAATGCCGTCATCAACAAGCCTGGTGAATACAAGGGCTTTTCCGCCAACTACAGCGGTGCCGGTTTCTCGGGCATGCGCTTCAAGTTCCACGGCGTGAATGATGCGGACTTCGACAAATGGGTGGCCACGGCGCGTGCCGGCGGCGGCGCGCTGAACCGCGACGACTACCTGTCGCTGGCCCAGCCTAGCGAACGCGACCCGGTCCGCCACTACAGCGCTGTTCCTAGCGATCTGTACAAGGCAATCCTGAACCGTACCATCGTTTCCGACGCCCTGTGCGTGACGCCGGTCGAGCCATACAAACTGGCGGTGGCAAATAGCCCGGTAGCGGCCGTAACGGCAGTAGTCGCTAGCGATGCAGTAGTTGAAAAGGGCGTTCAAGCCAAGTAACGACTGCATGAATCCCGCAGCGCATCGTGTTCGCGCTGCAGATACTGGCGCCGCTTGCCTGGCGCCTCCCTTTTTTCTCTGAGAGTAACAATGCTAGACCATATTGATCTGACGAAGCTTATATTCGGCCGTCTGACTTGGGATGCAATTCCATTTCACGAACCTATCCTGCTGGCGACCTTTGCGATGGTCGCCCTGGGCGGCATCGCACTCGTTGCGGCGCTGACGTATTTCCGCGTCTGGGGTACCCTGTGGCGCGACTGGATCACCAGTATCGACCATAAAAAAATCGGTATCATGTACATGATCCTGGGCTTGATCATGCTGCTGCGCGGCTTTGCCGACGCGCTCATGATGCGTACCCAGCAGGCAATCGCCTTTGGCGACAATGCCGGCTTCCTGCCACCGCATCACTACGACCAGATCTTCACCGCCCACGGCGTGATCATGATCTTCTTCGTTGCGATGCCTTTCGTGACGGGTCTGATGAACTACGTGGTGCCGCTGCAAATCGGCGCGCGCGACGTGGCCTTCCCTTTCCTGAACAACTTCAGCTTCTGGATGACCACCATGGGCGCCGTCCTGGTGATGGCCTCGCTGTTCGTCGGCGAATTCGCCCGCACGGGCTGGCTGGCCTATCCGCCGCTGTCGGGCATCGTCGGCAGTCCGGACGTGGGGGTAGACTATTACATATGGTCCCTGCAGATTGCCGGGGTCGGGACGCTATTGTCCGGTGTCAACCTGATCGCCACCATCGTCAAGATGCGCGCGCCTGGCATGACCTGGATGAAAATGCCCGTCTTCACCTGGACCGCACTGTGCACCAACATCCTGATCGTCGCCGCCTTCCCGGTGCTGACGGCTGTCCTGGCCATGCTGTCGCTGGACCGCGTTGCCGGCTTTAACTTCTTCACGACGGAACTGGGCGGCAACGCCATGATGTACGTCAACCTGATCTGGATCTGGGGCCACCCAGAGGTCTACATCCTGATCCTGCCGCTGTTCGGCGTGTTCTCGGAAGTCGTTGCCACCTTCAGCAGCAAGCGCCTGTTCGGCTATGCGTCGATGGTCTACGCTACCTGCGTCATCATGATCCTGTCGTACCTGGTATGGCTGCATCACTTCTTCACCATGGGTTCGGGCGCCAGCGTCAACTCCTTCTTCGGCATCACGACGATGATCATCTCGATCCCGACGGGCGCGAAGATCTTCAACTGGCTGTTTACCATGTACCGCGGCCGTATCCGCTTTGAACTGCCCATGCTGTGGACGATCGGCTTCATGGTCACCTTCACCATCGGCGGCATGACCGGCGTCCTGCTGGCCGTACCACCGGCGGACTTCGTGCTGCACAACAGCCTGTTCCTGATCGCCCACTTCCATAACGTGATTATCGGCGGCGTGGTCTTCGGTGTGTTTGCTGCGATCAACTACTGGTTCCCGAAAGCCTTCGGCTACAAGCTCGACACGTTCTGGGGCAAATGCTCGTTCTGGTTCTGGTTCGTCGGCTTCTACCTGGCCTTCATGCCGCTGTACGTGCTGGGCCTGATGGGCGTGACCCGTCGTGTCAACCACTTTGAAGATCCATCGCTGCAAATCTGGACCATCATCGCCTGGTTTGGCGCCGTCTCGATCGCGCTGGGCATCGGTTCCCTGTTGATGCAGTTCTATGTCAGTTTCCGCAACCGTCACGCCCTGCGCGACGTCACCGGCGACCCATGGGGCGGCCGTACGCTGGAGTGGGCGACGTCGTCGCCACCGCCAGACTATAATTTCGCCTTCACGCCACAAGTGCACGAACTCGATGCATGGACCGACATGAAGAAACACGGTTACCAGCGTCCGACGTCCGGTTTCACGAAGATCCACATGCCGAAGAACACCTGGGCCGGTTTCGTGATCGCCGCACTGTCCGCACTGGTCGGCTTTGGCCTGATCTGGCAAATGTGGCTCGTCGCCAGCGTCGGCTTCGTGATCATGATGGCCGCCATCATCGTCCATACCTTTAACTACAAGCGCGATTACTACATTCCTGCGGAAGAAGTAATCCGTACCGAAGACGCTTATACTAAATTGCTGAGCAGCCATGTCTGATACCATCGCCCATAACACCGGCGCCGCTGGCGCCGCACCAAGCTCGCGCAGCTACTTCGTGCGCGAGCACCACCCGGAAAACGGCAGCCTGCTGGGTTTCTGGCTCTACCTGATGAGCGATTGCCTGATCTTCGCCTGTCTGTTCGCCACCTATGCGGTGCTGGGCCGCAGCTACGCGGACGGCCCGACGGGCGCCGCGCTGTTCGACCTGCCGCTGGTCGCCGTCAACACGGCCATGCTGCTGCTGTCGTCGATCACGTATGGCTTCGCCATGCTGGCCATGCAGCGCAAGCAATTGCGCAGCACCCTGGTCTGGCTGGCCATCACGGGCCTGTTCGGCCTGGCCTTCCTGTCGCTGGAAATGTATGAGTTCATGCACCTGATCCACGAAGGCGCCGGTCCGCAGCGCAGCGCGTTCCTGTCCTCGTTCTTCGCCCTGGTCGGTACCCACGGCTTGCACGTGACGTTCGGCGTGATCTGGCTCGTGACCCTGATGTTCCAGTTGAACAAGCATGGCCTGACCCCGGAAAACGGCCGTCGCATGATGTGCCTGTCGCTGTTCTGGCACTTCCTGGACGTCATCTGGATCGGCGTCTTCACCTTTGTTTACCTGATGGGAGTCCTGCCATGAGCGACCATACACACGGCGATAGCCACCACCATGACCAGCACGACCATGGCAGCCTGAAAAGCTATGCCATCGGCTTCATCCTGTCGGTGATCCTGACGGCCATTCCTTTCTGGCTGGTGATGACGAAAGCCATCACCAACTCGGGCACCATGGGCCTGGTCCTGCTGGCGTTCGCGGCGGTGCAAGTGGTGGTGCACATGGTGTACTTCCTGCACATGAACACCAAGTCGGAAGGCGGCTGGAACATGATGGCGCTGATCTTCACGATCATGATCGTGGGCATTGCCATGGCCGGTTCCCTGTGGGTCATGTACCACATGAATCACAACATGATGCCGGATCTGATGCCTGAGTACATGCATACGAAAACGGCTCCATGATGAGTCAAACGCGCCCCAGCAACACCGGGCGCGCCCCTGGCGCCGCATCGCAAGATGCCGCGCCAGGCCCACGCGGCATGGTCGTGCAATATTCAAAAATTGCACTGGCCTTGCTGGCGGGGATCTTGTTTGCCGGTTTCTGTGCCCTGGGCACCTGGCAAGTCAAGCGCCTCTTCTGGAAGCTTGACCTGATCGAGCGCGTCGAACAACGCGTACATGCGCCCGCAACGGACGCACCTGGACCCGCAGCCTGGGCCAAGGTCACGCAACAAACGGATGAATACCGCCATGTGCGACTCTCCGGTACCTATCTCCCCCTATTCAATACCCTGGTGCAGGCAACGACGGCACTGGGCAGCGGTTACTGGCTGATCACGCCATTGCGCCTGGCCGACGGCAGCACCGTGCTGGTCAACCGCGGCTTCGTGCCGAAACGTGAAGGCATCGCCGCCAGTACCCCGGCCGGCATCGTCCACGTGGACGGCCTGCTGCGCATCAGCGAGACGGGCGGCGGCTTCCTGCGCGAAAACAGTCCTGCCACGCAGCACTGGTATTCTCGCGACGTGGCTGCCATCGGCGCCTCGCACATGCTCACCAATGTGGCGCCATACTTCGTCGATGCGCAGGCAAAATCGGAAACGGCCAGCGACGCGCCCGTCGGCGGCCTGACCGTGATTTCCTTCCACAACAGCCACCTCGTGTACGCGCTGACCTGGTTTGCGCTGGCACTGATGGTGGCCGGCATCAGCTGGTGGCTCGTGCGCGACGACAGGCGCCGCCGCGCGCGCCGCGCCGCTGGCAACAGTACGCAAGAAAGTGATCATGCCGGGCAGGATTGAGATCCTGCCCAACCGCGAAGTGCTGGAACGCGGTGCGGTGGCGGCCGAGATGGAACACCCGGCCGGCCACCAGAACATGAAGCTGCTGATCCAGCTGCGCTGGCTGGCCGTGATCGGCCAGATCAGCACGATCTTCGGCGTGGGGGTAGGACTGGGCATTGCCTTGCCCGTGCCCTACATGCTCGAAGTGCTGTCCTGCCTCATCGCCTTCAATCTGGCCAGCCTGCTGCGCTGGCACGAGCGCCAGCCCGTGTCCAACACGGCGCTGTTCCTCGCCTTGCTGGTCGACGTTACCGTGCTGACGGCCCAGCTCTACCTGAGCGGCGGCATCAGCAACCCGTTCGCCTTCCTGTACCTGTTGCAAGTCATCCTCAGCGCCGTCCTGCTGGAAGTGTGGTCGACCTGGATCATGGTGGCCATTACCAGCCTGTGCCTGGCCGGCCTGGCCTTGCTGCCCGGCCCCTTGATCCTGCCGATCGACCCCGAGCGGGGTTTTTCCAGCCTGTACGTGCAGGGCTTGCTGATCTGCTTCATCCTGAATGCCGCCTTGCTGGTGGTGTTTATCACGCGCATCAACCGTAACCAGCGCGCCGGCGACGCCAAGGTGGCCGACTTGCGCCAGCGCGCGGCGGAAGAGGAGCACATCATCCGCATGGGCTTGTTGGCTTCGGGCGCCGCGCACGAACTGGGCACGCCGCTGGCAACCCTGTCCGTCATCCTCGGCGACTGGCGCCGCATGCCGGAACTGAGCAAGAACAGCGAATTGCTGGAAGAAATCACGGAAATGCAGGCGCAGTTGCAGCGCTGCAAGAGCATCGTCAGCGGCATTTTATTGTCGGCGGGCGAGGCGCGCGGCGAGTCGTCCGTCAAGACGACCATCAACACCTTCCTCAACGACCTGGTGGACGAGTGGCGCAGCAGCCGGCCCATCCACGATTTCGAGTACGATAACCGTATCGAGCACGACGTCCCCGTCGTTTTCGATTCGACCCTGAAACAAACCATTTGCAACGTGCTCGACAATGCTTTGGAGGCGTCGCCCGACTGGCTGCGCTTCGAAGCCACGCGCGAAGCGGATGCCTTGCACCTGGTCATTACCGATGCGGGCCCCGGCTTCGAGCCGTCGATGCTGACGCACCTGGGCAAGCCGTATCAGAGCAGCAAGGGCAAGCCCGGTGGCGGCCTCGGCCTGTTCCTGGTGGTCAACGTCGCGCGTACCCTGGGCGGCACGGTGACGGCGCGCAACCGGGTGCAGGGCGGGGCGGTGGTGCACCTGGCCTTGCCGCTGGCGGCCATCAAACTGGAAAGAGAAAGCGACCACCATGCAGGATGACCGTCTGTTACTGATCGTGGAAGACGACGCCGCGTTTGCCCGCACCCTGGGCCGCTCGTTCGAGCGGCGCGGCTACCAGGTCATCCTGGCCACCAATTTCGACGAGGCCAGCGCCTTGCTGGAACAGCATTGCCCCGACTACGCCGTCGTCGATTTAAAACTTAACGGCAACACCTCGGGCCTGGCCTGCGTGCAGATGCTGCACCAGCACGACCCGGACATGCTGATCGTCGTGCTGACGGGTTACGCCAGCATCGGCACGGCCGTCGAAGCCATCAAGCTGGGCGCCTGCCAGTACCTGGCGAAACCGTCCAACACGGACGACATCGAGGCCGCCTTCGGCCACGTGGCGGGCAACGCCGACATCGAACTGACGGGCCGCGCCACCAGCATCAAGACGCTGGAATGGGAACGCATCCACGAAATGCTGGCCGAGACGGATTTTAATATTTCCGAAACGGCGAGACGGCTGGGCATGCACCGGCGCACCCTGGCGCGCAAGCTGGAGAAGCAGCGGGTCAAGTAGGCGCGACGATGCGGCTGCGGATGCAATCGCCGGATACTGTCAGTAGCTGTTTCGCTCGCCGGAGCGCTCGTGTGGAGGCTTGGTTTCCCTGGAGCATAGTTGCGAATGCATCCGGTTAAAATCGGAAACAGTGCGCCTGCTGGCCTTCGCTGCGCATGAATGGCACGGTTAACACAATGGATGTTTCGCGTTGGCATGCCAGCAGCGCGCTTCGTGATTTTTCAACACCTTTTTCAATAAAGCCCTGTTTCCAGGCGCGCGCAAATGCCACTGACAGGGCCGTTTGGGCTGGCGGTGGATTTCCATTCATGACCGGGAGCGCCGGCACCCGGCCGTCAAGCGGCATGCGCAACACATCAGGCAACTCACGCTGGATTGCGCGCACAAGCGATGCACCGTCCGACGCCATGAATCGCCCGAGATCATCCATATCGCAGTTAACCATCTTGCAAGTGCGCGCAGGCACGGGCGACACGATACAGCTAGCGATTGCAAAGAAGAGGACGTTTCTCATATTCATAAGATAACGATACTTGTTCTTGGTTGAAAGAGGCAGCCCGATCAGAAGCGGCAAGCGGAAGCATGGCGAGCCGTGGTGATATGCGCTGCTTATGCCAGCGCTCGCCACTCCATCTTCTGCACCTGGATATGCGGGTGGCTGTCCAGCGCTTCCCATTCCGGTAAAAAGACAAAACCCTGTTTCTCGTAGAACGCGGCGGCGCGGGTGTTCTCGGGCGCCACGTCGAGTACAAGTCTGGCGTGGCCATTGTTCATGGCACGCTGCTTGACGGCGTCGACCAAGGCTGCCGCCACGTCCCGGCCCCGATAGTCGGAGCGCACCCACATGGCGATCAGGTGGCACTCGCCGTCGCCGGCCGCCACTTGCGCGGCCAGGCCGATGGCTTGATCGCCATCCCAGGCAAGGAAGAAGGTGCGCTGCGGGGTGCTGGTGGCGCGTTGCTGCCAGTCGTCGTCGGAAAAAGCAGCCGCGCTGGCGTGGCTGGCGCCAAAGGCCGTGGGAGCGTCGAGCAGGGCGGCCAGGCGCGTGGACTTCAGCGCCGGCCAGTCGCTGGCGGTGGTGGGGCGGATGAGAACGGGATTCAAGGCTGCGGCATTCCTTAACTGGTGGGTGGGGCCGTGGAGGCGGAAATTTTCTTGTACGCTTCCGCCAGCATCGTCACGGTCGCCGCGTCGTTGACGCTGCGCGCCTCGATGACCGTGTCGCCGGAAGCGATGCTGACATCGCCGTGCGCATAGCTGGCGGGAAAGCGCCGTTCGACGATCTTGCTGGTGAGCACGTTGCGCGTATAGCGCAGGGCGACGAGGTGCGCGCCTTCCTGCTTGATGACGATATAGTTCGGCACGGTGGTGCGTTCCAGTTTCCAGGTGCCGATAAAGTCTTCGACAGGGGCGGCGCTGGCATTGGCTAGCAGCAGGCAGCCGGCGAGGGCGCCCAAGAGCAGTTTTATCATGTTGGCGACAGTCTATGCAAAGGTGGCCTGCAGCGCAGGAAAATAGCTTACGTATGGGCTTGAACGGCGTGGCGCATGCCGCCGCGACAATGCATGCCAGGTAAGTATTTGATAATATTAACAGCATCCTTGCCGTGCGTGGTCCCTGTTCGCGCCCCTGTTGCATGCGCACCCGGCCTCTGGCTAGCTCCTGGCGTCAAAGGCGGGATGGTAGCTGACGCTGCCGGATGGCAGCGCTCCCTCCAGCACCAAAGCCTGGAAATACGAGGGCGGCACGCCGGGCAAGACCAGCGCGCTTTCCGCGCGGAAGCCGAAACGGCCGTAATACGCGGGTTCGCCCAGCACCACGCAGCCGGCCGCGCCCAGCTGGCGCAAGGCTGCCAGCAATTCGGTGATGAGGCGGCTGCCCACGCCCTGGGCCTGGTGCGCGGGGGCAACGGAAACCGGGCCCAGCCCATACCAGCGGGGCGTGCCGTCGCTGATGCGGACGGGCGAGGCGGCCGCGTGGCCGATCAGTTCTCCGTCCAGCTCGGCCACCAGCGAAACGCTCAGGGCGCCGGCGGCGCGCAGGGCCCGGACGATGAACTGTTCCGTATGGTCCGTGTGTTCGGCCTGCAAAAAAGCCTGGCGCGTCACTTCATCGATGGCGCCGATGTCGGCCGCGGTTTCCTGGCGGATGCTGTATTGCGTCATGACTGGTCCCATATTTCGATGGTCAATAGCTGGCCGGGCGCGCAGGCGGCGACGCGCTGCGGGTGCACGGTGATGCTGCCGGGCCAGGCCGTGAGCTTGTCCTGGGGGAATTCGCCGTCCTGCGCCTCGGCGATGCCGGCCAGCAGCAAGGGAACGATGACGTCCGCCGAGGCCGTGTAGCGGTTGGGGAAGCCGTTCGACGACAGCTGGGTCGCCTTGCCATCGTGGCACAGCTGCGCGATCCAGTCGGCACCGAACAGGCCCGCTTCCCAGGTGGCCAGGAAGGCTTCCTTGTTGACGTGCGTCATGTCGGCCATGCGCTCCGGCGTGTCGCTCGAGATGATGGTCCACCAGCCTGCCATGGGCACTCCTTGGTAAGGTAAAAGATTAACGGGTCATGGCGCGGCGCAGCAGGTAGCTGAGGCCATCGACGGCCGCCACCATCAGCAGCATGGCGATGATGACGGTGGCGGCGCCGGGCATCTGGAACAGCGACAAATGGTATTTCAGCATCTGCCCCAGGCCGCCGGCGCCGACGACGCCGAGGATGGCGGCGGCGCGGATATTGTTTTCCCAGCGGTACAGGGTGTAGGACATCATCTGCGGGCTGCATTGCGGCAAGGTGGCGTACAGGAATGCCACAGCGGGCTTCGCGCCGTTGATGCGCAGGGTGGCGGCAGGCAAGGGCGGGCAGTTTTCAAATGCATCGGCAAACAGCCGTCCCAGCACGCCCACCGTGTGCAGCGCCAGCGCCAAGGTGCCCGCGAACGGGCCCAGGCCGGCGGCGATCAGCAGGATCGACGCCCATACCAGTTCGGGAATCGAGCGCAGCACATTGAGCACGCCCCGCGTGGCGTTGCGCGCCACATTGCCGAAGCGTCCGCTGGCGGGCAGGGCCAGCAGGGCGCCCAGCACGGCGGCAATCACCGTGCCGATGGCGGACATGGCCAGGGTCTCGAAGGTGGCCACGCCCACTTTCATGAGAAAGGCCGGCGCCAGCTCAGGCGGCGCGAAGCCGTGCAGGAAGTCGCCGGTGGTGCGCACGGCGTCCGCGCTGAAGAACTCGCCCCATTTCAGGGGCAAGGTGGCGAAGCTGGCGATGACCAGCAGTAATAAACCTGCCAGCAAGGCCCAGGTGGACCAGCGCACGGGCGCAGGGGTAGGCAAGCCCGGCAGCATCGCTTTCGTCTTCATGCCAGCCTCCGGCGCAGCATGGCGGAGACGGCGTCGGCGCCCGCCACCAGCAACACGAAGACCATCAGCATGGTGGCCAGCTCGCTGCCAGCCATCATCTTCATCGATTCATCCATGCGCTGGCCCAGGCCGCCCGCGCCCACGAATCCCATGACGACGGAGCCGCGGATCGCGCATTCCCAGCGGTAGATCGTGTACGACACGAGTTCGGCGGCCGATTCGGGCAGGGCGCCGTACAGCAGGGCTTGCAGCCGGCCGCTGCCGTTGTGCAGCAGGGCGTTGCAGGCGGAAGAGTCCGACGACTCGAGGATTTCCGCGTAGACCTTGCCCAGCATGCCGCAATACGTGAGGGCGATGGCGATCACGCCCGCCGTCGGTCCCAGTCCCACGATGCGCACCAATAACAATGCCCACACCAGTTCCGGCACGCTGCGCAGCAGCACCAGCAGGGCGCGGACGGCGTGGCGCAGGGCGGCGGCCAGTGGCGACACCCGCCCGGAACCGATGCGCGAAATCGACAAGCGTTCCGTCACCAGCAGGGTCAGGGGGATGGCGCCCAGCATGGCCAGCGCCATGCCGGCCGTGGCCATGGCGATGGTTTCCCAGGCGGATGTGGCCACCAGTTGCAGGAATTCCAGCGAGTGGGCGGGCGGCACGAAGCTGGCGATAAATTGCCAGGTGGCGGCCAGGCTTTGCGCATCCCACAAGATCCACGGCTTGAATTCGGCCTGCACCAGCATCGGCCACAGCACGATGAGAACGATGGCGGCAGCCGTCAGGCGTCCGCGCCAGGCGGGGTCGCGGGGGATGGCGGTGCTCGTCAGCAAAGGGGCCTCGCGGCGTCCAGTTGCGTTTCCACGGCCTCGAACTGGGGCGCTGGGTCGGCCTGGTTACGGTACAGGGCTTCGATCATGGCGTCGCTGACTTCGCTGCTGGGCGCATCAAAGACGATCTGGCCGTCACGCAAGGCGATAATGCGCGGAAAGCAGGCGCGGGCGATCTCGACCTGGTGCAGGCTGCAGACCAGGGTGGCATGGCGCTGTGTCGCCTCGGCCTGCAATACGGCGATGGTCTGCAGGGCCAGGGTGGGGTCGAGCGCGGACAGCGGTTCGTCGACGAGGAAGATTTCCGCATCCGACACGAGGGCGCGGGCCATGCCGCAGCGCTGGCGTTCGCCGCCGGACAGGCGGTCGACTCTCGCATACAGCTTGTCCTGCAGGTTGAATTTACCTAAAGCCTCCCATGCGGCGCGCGGATCGACGGGCGCCAGCAGCGAGCGGATGGCCGTCCACAAGCGCCATTGCGGCAGGCGGCCCGCCAGCACGGCGTTGACGACCCGCTGGCGCGGCGGCAGGGGCGGCGTCTGCGGCGCCAGGAACAGGCGCGCGCGCAGGGCGTGGCGTTCACGGCTGGCCAGTTGCCAGGGGGACGTGCCGAGGATGGCCAAGGTGCCGGACGCGGGGCGCAGCGCGCACGCCAGGGTGTGCAGCAGGCTGGTCTTGCCGGCGCCGGAAGGGCCGATGAGGGCGATCTGTTCACCTTGGGCCACGTCCAGGCTCAGTTCGCGCAGGGCCAGCGCATGGCCGGCGGCGCCCGCGTGGTGGACGCTGACCTTGTGAAGTTGAAATGTCATGCGTTTGTTGGCTACGATTGCTGGAGAGTTGTTACATCTATTGAAGTCCGGGGCAACGAGCCGGGGGCGGACCCGACGGGTCTGACCCCGGATTTCTGCCGCGTGTCGGAAATTACTTCAGCAAACCCGCATTGCGCGCGGCCGCTTCGATATCCTTGTAATTCTCCGCCTTGGTCGGGATGAACTTGGTGGCGCGCTGCAATTCCAGGATTTCCTTGCCTTCCGGCGTGGACGGGTCCAGCGCCAGGAAGGCGTCCGTCAGCTTCTGGCGCACGGCCGGGTTCATGTCGGCGCGCACGCTCCAGTTATAGTCGTAGTAGCCGGGCGTCGTGTAGAACACGCGCACCTTGCTTGGATCGACCTTTTTCGCTTCCACGAGTTTTTCCCACACGGAAATGTTCAAGGTGCCCGCATCCACCTTGCCACCGGCGACGGCCGCCACGGTGGCGTCATGCGCGCCCGAGAAAGCGATGCGTTTCATGTCCGTGTCCGGATTGATCTTGGCGGCCAGCAAGTAGTAGCGCGGCATCAAGTGACCGGAGGTGGACGATTCCGAGCCGAACGTGAAGTTCTTGCCTTTCAGGTCAGACAACTGCTTGATGTCCTTGCTGGTGGTCACAAAAACCGAGCGGAACTTCGTGTCTTCCTCGCGCTGCACCAGGGGCACGATCTTGCCGCCGCTGCGCACGTTCGCTTGCACGAAAGTAAAACCGCCGAACCAGACCATGTCCAGCTTGTGATTGATCAAGCCTTCCACGGAGGCCGCGTAATCGGTGACGGGCGTAAATTCCACCTTCATGCCCAGCTTTTTTTCCAGGTAGCTGCCCAGCGGCTTGAACTTGCGCTGCAACTCCGTCGGCGCTTCGTCGGGAATGGCGGACACGCGCAGCACTTGCTGCGCCTGCGCCAGACCGCTGTGGATGGCCAGGGTGGCGGCGACGGTGGCCAGGATGGCGGGGAATTTTGAGAACGTGGTCATGGGACTGCCTTTGCAAAAAAAATGGTTCATTAAATGACGGAAACCCCGGTACTGCCTTCCAGCACGTCGCCGATGACGGTGGCGTCGGCAAACCCTTCTGCGCGGAAAATCGCCAGCACTTGCTCGACGGCTTCCGGCGCGCACGCCACCAGCAGCGGACCGGCCGTCTGCGGGTCCGTCAGGATGGCCTTGTCGATGGCGCTGAGGCTGTCGGCCAGCTGCACCTGCGCGCCGTAGCCTTGCCAGTTGCGGCTGGATGCGCCCGTGATATTGCCGTTCTCGGCCAGTTGCTGCACTTGCGGCAGCAGCGGCACGTCGTTCATGGTGATGCGTGCCTGCAACTTGGCGCCGCGCGCCAGTTCCAGCGCGTGGCCCAGCAAGCCGAAGCCCGTCACGTCCGTCAGCGCATGCACGCCGTCCAGCAGGGCCAGCTTCTTGCCGGGGGTATTCAATTTGGTGGTATTGGCGATCAGGGAGGCGTAGCCGTCCTTGTCCAGCGCAGTCTTCTTCAGCGCGGCCGACAAAATGCCGACGCCGATCGGTTTGCCCAGCACCAGCTTGTCGCCGGGGCGCGCGCCCGCGTTGCGCTTTACCTGCGACGGGTGGACCAGGCCCAGCACGACGAGACCATAGATCGGTTCGACGGAGTCGATGGTGTGGCCGCCCGCGATGGGAATGCCGGCCTCGGCGCAGATGCTTTCGCCGCCTTTTAATATGAGGCCGATGGTTTCCACCGGCAGCTTGTTGATCGGCATGCCGACCAGGGCCAGCGCCATGATGGGCGTGCCGCCCATGGCGTACACGTCGGAAATGGCGTTGGTGGCGGCGATGCGGCCGAAGTCGAACGGGTCGTCGACGATGGGCATGAAGAAATCCGTGGTGGCGATCAGCGCCTGCTCGTCGTTGAGCTGGTAGACGGCCGCGTCATCGGAGGTTTCTATGCCGACCAGCAATTCCTTCGGCAGGGGAAAGCCGCCGCTGCCTTTCAGGATCTCGGCCAGCACGCCCGGCGCAATTTTGCAGCCGCAGCCGCCGCCATGGGCAAATTCGGTCAATCGGATTGGGGTTGCATCGCTATCGGACATGGTCATCATCCTGCTGAAATAAATAATTAGAAGTAAGCAAGCCAGGCGTCAGGCGGCACTGGCGGTACGGGTATCGCCGACGATAGCACATAATGCACGCGCAGCTTGCTCAAAAGCATGTTCGGAAATGTCGGGCAAGACCAGCGGCGTCGCCTGCGCGTAGCGGCTGAAATTGCGCTGGATCGACTGGCGGTAGACGGGATCGTAGTGCTGCACCAGCAGTTCTTCCACCAGCTCGGGCATGCGGCCAGCCGTCGCCAGTTGCTGCCAATGGGCAATTTTCTCCTTGCCGTGCAGCTGCGTCAACAATGCCAGCTGCACGTTCAGGCGCCCGGGGTCGCCCACGTAATGTGCATAGTCCTGCATCAGCAGCTGCACGCGCTGGGCTGTATCGAGCTGCACGTCCGTGCAGGCGGCCGCGCGCATCTGTTCCATCAGCGCGTCGGGCACGCGCAAGCGGCCCACTTTCTTGCTTTCGGACTCGATGAAGACGGGAGCTGTCGGGTCGAAATGGCGCAGCTGCTGCCACAGGGCGCTCTCGAACGCCTTTTGCGACGGCTGATGTTCTTCCGGCAAACCTCCCAGCACGGAGCCGCGGTGGGCCGCCAGCTGCTCCAGGTCGATCACCTGCGCGCCTTGCTTGTCCAGCACTTGCAGCAGGCGGCTCTTGCCGCTGCCCGTGGGGCCGCACAGCACGTTGATGAAATCGAAGCGGGCGGGCAGGGTGGCCAGTTCGGCGTTGACGTGGCGCCGGTATTCCTTGTAGCCGCCGTCCAGCTGCGTGACGGGCCAGCCGATGCGCGCGAGGATATGCGCCATGGCGCCGCTGCGGTTGCCGCCGCGCCAGCAGTACACGAGCGGCTTCCACTGTTGCGGATGGCCGAGGAAACCGTCCTCGATATGCCGGGCGATGTTCTTGGCAATCAGCGCCGCGCCCAGTTTTTTCGCCTCGAAGGCACTGGTCTGCTTGTACAGCGTGCCGACGCGGACGCGCTCTTCATCGTTTAGCACGGGCAGGTTGATGGCACCCGGCAAGTGGTCTTCCGCGTATTCGGACGGGCTGCGCACATCGATGATGGCATCAAATTCGCTCAGGCGCGGCAGGATATCGCCGAAAGGCAGGACTGCGGGGTATTTCATCGGGGCACGGACGCTGGGAATGGGGAAAGACGTATTATCCCCGATAAACGCGGCTGGCGTCGGTGTTTGCGCCGGGGGCGGCCCGATCGGCTTACACGGCTTCCTGCTGCTGCGCAAAGAAATCGAGCAGGCTGTGCGGGGCGTCGTCGCCAAAGCACAGGCGGAAGACCCGCTGCGACTCGGCCGCGGCCGCGCTGCTGCGCGCAAACAGCGCCGTTTCGTATGCCAGCAGGGCCGCCTCCGCGTCGCCTGGGCGGGCAGCGAGCGCCCGCGCCAGCTCGGCGCCATCGAACATGGCCAGATTGGCCCCTTCGCCGGCCGGCGCCATCAGGTGGGCCGCGTCGCCCAGCAAGGTCACGCCCGCCACGCGGTGCCAGCGGTGATCGATCGGCAAGGCATGCACGGGACGGGGCACGGGCGGCGTGTCGCTATCCGTGATGAGGGCCGTCAGCGCCGGCGCCCAGCCGGAGAACTCCGCCGCAATGCGGGCCTTGGCGCCGGGCGCATCGGCAAAATCGATGCTGGCCAGCCATTCCTCAGGCTTGCTCAAGGCCACATACGCATGCAGCACGCCATCGGGTTCGCGGTGGGCCTGGATGCCCTTGCCGGGCGCCAGCGCGAACAGGGCGCCCGCGCCGACGGCTTGCGCGCTGGCCCCGTGCCGGCGGTCGCTGTCGTGCAGATACGTTTCGATGAAGGACATGCCCGAGTACGCGGGCTGTGCGTTGGAGAGCAAGGGCCGCACCCGCGACCAGGCGCCGTCCGCGCCCACCAGCAGCTGGGTTGTGGCCGTGGCGCCATGCGCAAAGTGGACGAGGTGCCGGCCGTCGTCCATCGCCGTGATGGCCGTGAGCTTGTGGCCCCAGCGCACGGTGCCGGCCGGCAGAGCGTCGAGCAGGATGCGGCGCAGTTCGCCACGGGGCACTTCCGGACGGCCGCCCGTGCCGTCGTCCGCTTCGTCGAGCAAAACGGTGCCGTGCTGGTCCAGCACGCGGCTCGCTTCGCCGCCCGCATGGATGATGGCGCGAAATTGTTCTTGCAGGCCGGCCGCCTGCAGCGCGCGCTGGCCGGTGTCCGCGTGGATGTCGAGCATGCCGCCCTGGCTGCGCGCCTGCGGCGACGCATCCGCTTCATAGATGGTGGCGGCGATGCCGTGGACGTGCAGCACGCGGGCGAGCGTCAACCCGCCCAGGCCCGCGCCGATGATGGTGATATGCATGATGCTTCCTTGAAAGTGGTCAGGGCCGCGCTGTAAATTGACTGGAACGGCGTTCCACAAGAATTTTGCGGCATCGCATCATCTGTGTCAAGATAAGCGATGCCCAATACAGTAGCGACACCACCACGACGCGCCGCCTCGCTGACGCGCGACACCATCATCGATGCGGCCATCGCCCTGCTCGATGCGGACGGCGAGAGCGGCCTGACTTTCCGCGCCCTGGCCACGCGCCTGGCGACGGGGGCGGGGGCGATTTACTGGCACGTGGCCGACAAGGATGATTTGTTGACGGCCGCCAGCGACAGCATTGTCGCCCGCGCCATGCAGGACGCCATGGAGGCCTCCGTGTCCGAGGCGACGCCCCGGGCTGGCATCCGCGCCGTGGCGCTGGCCATCTTCGAGGCGATGGATGCGCATCCGTGGCTGGGTTCGGCGCTGTCGCGCGCGCCGGGCCAGCTGCCCACCGTGCGCATCCTGGAGTGCCTGGGCCGGCAAGTGGACGCGCTGGGCGTGGCGGAAGAGAAACAGTGGATGGCGGCCTGCACCTTGCTCAATTACCTGCTGGGCGTGAGCGGGCAGAATGCGGCCAACGCCGTCAATGCCAGGGGCGCGGGGCTGGAACGGTCACATTTCCTCGACAGCATGGCCGCCGCGTGGTCGCGCCTCGATGCGCAGGCCTTTCCGTTTGCCCGCAAGGTGGCGGGACAGCTGCGCGCGCACGACGACCGCGGGGATTTTTTGGCGGGAATCGACCTGATCGTGCATGGCATGCAGGGACTGGCTGATTGATGAGCGAGCCGCCCGCGAGGCAGGCGGCTCGTTCATCGAACGGCATGCGCTAAGCCGCATCCGTGCCCAGGGTGGCCAGTTCCGTGCCGGCGGCCGTCGCCATCAGGGCAATGACCACGGTGGCATCGCCCGCGTCCAGGTCGCTGCTTACTTCCAGCAGGTCGCTGACGAGGAAATTGACGGCATTGCGCACGCCCGACACGCTGCCGGCCAGAGTCTGGCAGTCCGCGCCCAGCTGCTGGCATGCCGCCTGCATGCCATTGAGGGCGGCGATCTGGCCATGCAAGCCGCCGATCTGGCCTTGCAAGTCGCCGACATCGGACTTCCATTTCAAGTACAGGCCCAGGGCCACGGCCAGGCCGGCCAGGCCGAACGGCCCCAGGGCCAGCAGATAGTAATAGCGTTTCTGCGCCGCATCGAGTTCGCTTTGCGCGTCGCCCAGCTGTCCCTGCAAGGCCGTCGCCTGGCTTTGCAAGCCCGCTTCCACACTGGCCAGCTGCTTGAAGTAGCCCATCAATTGCGCCGTTTGTCCCGTCAGCGTGCCGGCCGTGCCGCTGGCCATGCCTTGCAGTTGCTGTGCCTGCTGCTGCAGGGCCGACATGGCCGCCTTGATCCCGGGCAGCGGGGCGCTTGCCGACAGCATGGCCTGCACCTGTGCCAGCTGCGGTGTTGCCATCTGCACGAAAGCGGCGGCGGCCTGCTGCAGCGCGCGCGTCTGCGCCAGCATGGGCAGGATCAAGCCGGTGCAGCCGGCCTGGATGGGCCCGGCGGCGGGAGGCAAGCCACCCAGGGCCGCGATCTGCTGCTGCGCGGCCAGCAGGTTGGCGAGGGTTTGCGAGAGCAGGCCGGCCATGGCGTTCACGCCGCGGCGGCAACGGCCGCTTCGCCCACCGTCTGGCCCGCAGGCGCGACGACGCTGGTGACGCCCGTCATCTGGCCCTTGATGGTGGTGATGTCCGTGGTGACGGCTTGCATTTCCGTGTTGGCGGCCGTCAGGAACAGGGTGCGGATGGTATCGGTATTCTGTATGCCTTGCTGCAGGTCGCTGATCAGGCTGCCCAGGTCGCTGCTGAGAAATTCCCACGCGTTTTCCATCTGGGTGGCGGACTGCACCGCCGCCTGCACCTGGTTCGACAAGCTCGCATAGCCGCTGCTGATGCCGGTCGCCAGCTTGACTTCCGCCGTCAGCGACGCTTCCTGCCCCAGCAGGGTGGCTTTTTCATCGTTCAGGTTTTTCAAGGTGATGGCGGACGCCACCTCGCCGCCCACGCCGGCAGCCACGACGGCAACGCCGGCCACCACCAGCGGCGTCGAGGTGCCTGCCGTGACGAAGTCGGCCACGCCGCCAACGATCACCATGAAGGAGCCGCCGACGATGGCCAGGCCGCTCAGCACGGTACCGGCGATGGCGCCGTCGATCTGGCCCTGGATGGTGCCGAGCTGGCTGTTGATCGAGCTGAGCACGCCGCTGTCGCCATTCACGGCCGCGTTCAGCTCGCTGACGGTGGCCGAGAACGAGGCGGAATCCGTGGTCAGGTTGTCGTGCAGGGTCTGCAGGGAAGTGACGATGCCGTTCGCGGCCGTCTGGTATTGCTGCGACTGGTCTTGCAGGGCCGTCAGGGTGGCGATCCACTGGGCCTCGGTCGAACCGGCCGGCAAGGCCGTCAGCACGGCGTTGTTGAGCGCATAGTAATTGCCGATATTGGCGATATTCGCGATGATCGTGGGCTGGATCACGTTCAGGTAGGCGGTGGCGTGGGTTTGCGCCTGGCTCAGGCCATCGTTGATCTGCGACTGGTACTTGAGCAAATTGGCGTCACCGGAAAAATCCACGCTGGGCTGCTCGTTGATGCTGTTGGCATAGGTTTGTATCAGCAGCGCCTGCGCGCACTGCGATTTGTTGGCGGTGCTGATGCCCTGTGCTGCCTGGCTTTGATTCGACATGCGCTGCTCCTGGTCGGGTGAGTGGGGAAAAACGGTGGCGCGCCGTTCAGGACGTGCCTGTCATGGCTTGTTCGAGCGGCGCCAGGCTGGCGGCCAGCAGCTGCCACGCCGTCTTGGCGTAATCGAGCTGCCCGCCCAGGGTGGCGGCGTCGGCGCTGGCGGACATGCCCGCGACGGCATCGGCAAAGGCGGCCAGGCCGGCACTGATGCCCGTGGCCGGTGGCGCCTGCGGCGACTGGCCCCAGTCTTCGGCCAGCACCTGGGCACTGTCGAGCGCGCCGTTGTAGGCGTTCAGGAACTGGCTGTTTTGCACCTGCACCACCTTGGCCACGGCCACCAGCGCATCGGCGTTGGCCAGCTGCTGGTAGGCGCTGGCCAGCAGGGCGTTGTTGGCGTTCAGGGCGGCGCGCGCCTGGGCCGTCTCGGCCACGCCCTGTTCCGCCGCATCGATGCCTTGCACCACGAAGTCGCCCGATGGCGCCGTCTTTCCATCACCCTGGGCATCGCTGATGGTGGTCACGGCCTTGACGATCAGTTCCGTGACGGCCGCTCCCGTCTTGTTGGCGCCGGCGACGATCTCGGTGATATTCGCGTTGATGGCGGCCTTCAGCTGGTCGATGCTGGCCGCCGCCGCGCCGGCCGCGGTGCCCAGTGCGGCGATGGCGGTGGACAGCGCCGTATTGAAGCGCGCGTTGAGGGGCGCCAGTTCGCCGGCGATGACGCGCATGTCGCCCGTCAGCCCCTGGGCTTGCTGGGTGATGTGCCCCGACTGCGCCGCCAGTTGCTGGAAGACCTGGGCGATGTCGGCGCGGGTGGCGGCATTCAGGGCCGCTTGTGCCAGCCGGGGCCGTTGCAGCTGGTAGGCCGCATCCCATAATGCGGCAAAGGCCGTCGCCTGGCTCAGCAAGCCGATGTAGGCGGGCAGGATGCTGTCGCCGGTGGCCATTGCCCGGCTCTTCATTTGCGACTGGAACTGGCTGACCTGGTAGGCCAGGCCGGCATCGGCTTGCGCGCCGAGGTCGAGGTTGGCTTGCTGCTCCAGCAGATTGGCGGCCGCCTGCGTGAACATGAACTGGTCGCTGGCGGAAAAATAATCGACCTGCAAGGCTTGCGGGCCTGGGTTGGATGTGCTTGCCATGTGGATTCCGGTGGGTGGGCGAAAAGGACTTCGCACACTATCGCCGAAACGGCAGCCATAACTTTTGCGCTGGCGCAAATGCGCCCAGGAAAAAAACTAGCCGAGCCAATGACCCAACAGCGGCGCCAGCAGCACCGTCACGACGCCGGAAAAGATCATCGTCAGGCTGGCCACGGCGCCTTCTTCCGTGCCCACGCGGCGCGCCACGGACAGGCCGAAACCGTGCGCGGCCGCGCCGTACGGGGCGCCGCGGGCGATGCGCATGCGCAGGGGCAGCAGCTTCAGCAGCGGCTTGCCCAGCATGAGGCCGAACAGTCCCGTCATGACGACGAAGATGCCCGTCAGCTGGGCCGAGCCGCCCATGTGGCGCGACGCTTCCAGCGCGAACGGCGTGGAAACGGAACGGGCCAGCAGGCTGCGCGCCATGTCGCCGTGCACGCCCAGCAGCCGGTCCAGCAGCAGGGTGGCGGCGATGGAGGCCACGATGCCGGCGCAGCTGCCCAGCGACAGGGCCAGCCAGTGCTTGCGGATCAGCTTGCGTTCCTGGAAGATGGGCAAGGCAAACGCGACGGTGGCCGGACCCAGCAGCCACGGCAGCCAGCGCGTCTCGCCGAAATACGTGGCGAACGGTGTCGAGGTCGCTTGCACGATGACGATCAGGATCGCCGAGGTGCAGATGGCCGGCGTCAGCAAAAAATGCGGGTGGCGCTTGTGCAGCGCCTGGTTGGCATAGAACAGCACCAAAGTGAGCAGCAGGAACAGCAGCGACAGCAGCAGAGTGTTCATCGCGCCACCCGCGTCGCGCGCTGGCGCAGCAGCTTGTTCAGGCGCAATTTGCGTTCAAGGCGGCACACCCATTCCACGGTGAAGGCCGTGGCCAGCATCACGCTGGCAAAGCCCAGGCCGATATTTGCGAACAGGGTCAGGCCCTGGGTCTTCAGCAGCTGCGTAAATTGCACCACCGATACCACCAGGGGAATGAAGAACAGCAGCATGTTGGCCAGCAGCCAGTTGGCGCCCAGTTCAATGGCAGCGGGCCGCACCCAGCCCGCCAGCAGCAGGGCCACCAGCAGGAACAGGCCCACGACGCCGCCGGAAAACGGCAAGTGCAGGGCGGACGCGGCCTGGTCGGCCAGCCACCAGGCGGCGATCAGCACGCCCACTTGCCAGAGGGTCTGCGCCGGCTGGCGCCAAACGGGAACGGCGGGCAGGGCGGCGGGGTGGTGCAGGACAGGGGCTTTCACGGCGGGCTTTCGAACGGCAAGGGGAAGTTTGCATTGTAGGGACCCGACATCAAAAGATAAAATGACTTAAACTCATGATTATCATTCGACTTTGGAATGCATCATGGATATCCGCTCGCTGCGCTACTTCGTCGAAGTGGTCGAGCAGAACAGTTTTACGCGGGCGGCCGCCAGGCTGCACGTGACCCAGCCGACGGTGAGCAAGATGATCGCCCAGCTGGAGCAGTCGCTGGACCTGGCCTTGCTGGACCGCGCGGGCAAGCGCTTCACCCTGACGGACGCGGGCAAGGTAGTGCTGTCGCGCGCGCATGAACTGCTGGCCCTGCACGCGGAACTGAAGGTGGAGTTGCGCGACCTGCAGCAGCTGGAGCGGGGCGAACTGCGCGTCGGCGTGTCGCCGCAGACGCATGCCACCCTGGCGCCATGGCTGGCCGAGTACCACCAGCGCTATCCCGGCATCGAGCTGAAAATGTATGAGAGCGGCACGCAGGCCATCGAGCGCGATTTGCGCACGGGCACGGTGGAGCTGGGCACCATGCTCGACTATCCGGGCAACGCCGCCACCTGGCAGGATTTCGAAGCGCTGCCCCTCGTGCGCTCGCCCCTGTGCCTGCTGGCTGCCCCCGATTCGCCGTGGCAGGGGCGCAGCTCGGTGGCCCTGGCCGAACTGGCCGGCAGTCCCTTCATTTTCTATGGCGCCGCGTTCGCCCTGAACGACATCGTGCAGGATGCCTGCCAGCGGGCCGGCTTCGCGCCGCGCATCACGGGCCGCAGCGGCCAGTGGGATTTCATCGCTTCGCTGGTGCGCCTGGGCGTGGGCGTGTGCCTGCTGCCAAAGATGTATTGCGACACGCTCGACCAGACCCAGTTTGCCGTGATTGCCCTGGAAGGCCCGCCGGTGGAATGGAACCTGATGCTGGCCTGGCGCCGCGGCGGGCGGCTGTCGTTCGCGGCGCGCGCCTGGCTTGACCTCGTCAGGTCGCACATCGAGCGGCGCCAGCCATTACAATAGGCGCTCGCCAACTACCGCCAAGCATATGAAGAACACAGGCAACGCCAGACTGAAACGCACGGCAGGCTCGCTGCTGCGGGCAGGGCTATGCACGCTGGGCTTGATGGGCGCGCTGGCCAGCGCCCAGGCCGCCATCCCCGTGTATGGCTACTTTGTAAAGAATACCTACCCGCACGATAGGCAGGCGTTTACCCAGGGCCTGCTGTTCAAGGACGGCCATCTGTATGAAAGCACGGGCCAGAATGGCCAGTCGTCCTTGCGCAAGGTGGAGCTGACGACGGGCAAGGTCTTGCAGAAAACCATGCTCGACAAGGACGTGTTTGGCGAAGGCATCACGGACGTGGGCGACGAACTGATCGGTCTGACGTGGATCTCGCAGACGGGCTATGTCTTCGACCAGAAAACCCTCAAATTGAAGCGCAAGTTCAGCTACAAGGGCGAAGGCTGGGGCCTGGCCAGCGATGGCAAGGCCGTCTACATGAGCGACGGCACCTCCGCCATCCGCGTGCTGAACCCGAAAACCCTGGCCGAGGTGCGCCGCTTCGAGGTGACGGCGGAAGGGCGGCCCATCGAACGCCTGAATGAGCTGGAAATGGTCGATGGCCAGTTGTACGCGAATGTCTGGGGGGCGGACGTGATCGCGCGCATCGACCCGGCCAGCGGCAAGGTCGTGGGCTGGATCGACCTGACGGGCTTGCTGCCGCCCGAGCAGCGGGGCACGGCCAATCCCGACGCCGTGCTCAATGGCATCGCCTGGGATGCGCGGGGCAAGCGCTTGTTTGTCACGGGTAAATTGTGGCCGAAGCTGTTCGAGATCGAACTGATCGAGATCCAGCGCCACTGAGCCGGGCGCGCTTATCTATTGAGTAATGTTGCTGAAAGGGAATTGTCTATGATGGCGCGATGTTGACAGGCACGCAAGGTGCAGCGCCGTTTCGTCCCTTTCCGCCGTCTGGCCGCTGCTGGCTTGCTGGCCGCTACCGTCCTGTTTGCTGCGCAGGCGCGCGAACCTAACATGTGCGACAGCCGCGACGGCGCCCCGGGTATGTGCGCCTTCCAGCCGCCGCCCGCTTCCTGACTATCGATATGCCAGCCACGCGCCGCCGCACTGCGGCGCGCAGCTTATACACGCGCGCGTTTTGCAGAATCTATTCAATTGTCATCGTTGGGCGGCAAATCCAGCCTGTTTTCTGGCGCCGCCGCAGGCAAAATTGACTTAAATCAATTCTTGTGCGGACAGGCAAAACTTGCCGCAAAAATATCTTTCCCGGGCGTATTATGTTTCAGCCATTGCCCCGTCATTCCTAGCGCCACGTAGCCGGGCGCGGGCACGGCATCCCCCGAAACGCATCCTTCCTGTGGAGAGACAAGAATGAAAATGCCCGTTTTAGGAAGTACCCAGCCGCCCATCACGAGACAGCCGCTGGACCAGCTGGCCACCGACACGGCGGCCGTGCGCGCCATCGCCCAGGCGGCCGTCAGCGTGGAATTGTTTACCATTCCCCTGTACATGGCCACCATGTATTCGATCCAGGGCACGCACCAGATCAACTCGCAGGACATCACTTATTACAAGGGACGCCAATGGCCGGGCATGGGCACCAGCGCGAAACCCGCCACGCCGGAAGAGAAGGCCTTCAATGTCATCTTCAGCGTCTTCATCCAGGAGATGCTGCACCTGCAGATGGCGGCCAACCTGGCCACGGCCATCGGCGCGGCGCCGTGCTTTACGGGGTCGGAACTGCAATCGCTGGAACATGGCTGGACTTGCTATGGCAAGGATTGCACGGTGATCCCGCACATCGTCGACTTGCAGGACACGTCCGGCTATCGCCACGTGCGCGTCAACCTGGAAGAACTCAACAGCAACCAGTGCGACCTGTTCCTCGCCATCGAACAGCCGGAGCAGCAGGCGCGCGAGCAGCTGGCCGAGTTCGACAAGCATGACCATACCAAGTATTTCCCGGAAGTCCCGTTCGCCGGCTGGACGCCGGGCAAGCATGTGCACGACTTGCCCCTGTTCGGCACCATCGGCTACATGTACGAATGCTATGCGCGCTATATCAGCATCGAATACGCGGATGGGGAAACCCTGTGGCAAAAGCTGTTCGTCAATGGCTCGGTGCAGCAGGATATGTTCAACACGCAGGTCGATGGCCACAAAAAGGCGGAATTTCCCAAGTTTGACACCTGTTTCGGCAAGGATGACCAGGATGGCGGCCAGATCCGCTCGTTCAACAAGGCCATCGACATGATGGCGGCCATCACCGACCAGGGCGAGGGCAGCGACACGGCCATCACGCGCTATCGCCGCCGGCTGCAGGCGCAGCTCATGGCCGTGAAACCCGACTACCGGGAAGACCTGGCCGCGTTGAAGGAAGATTATCCCTCCTACACGGAAAGCGGCGGCATTGCCGATTCGCGCGATGCGGCTGCCCGCCACGACAGCGCCGAGTTCGACCACTACGAGCGCTTCGGCAAGGTCAAGGCGATGCTGCCTGTCAAGACGTGGGTGCAATGGCACCGGGAAGGCAATCGCTGGGACGAGAAAATGCTGACCAATGCGAACTACAACCCGAGCACGGCGCCGACGAACATCCCCGCGCCGGAGCAGGTGGCGGGCGCGCTGAACCGGCTGAAGGACAAGAGCGATACCTTGAAGATGCTGAGCACGGTGGCCACGGGGGCCATCTATGGCATCACCTCGGTGCTGGACACCTACTGGCAAAAGCAGGACACGGCATTCCCGTATCCATCGATGGTGGGCGCGGGCGACCGCATGGCCATCTGCTGGGCCGTGCTGGGCCAGGCGCCGAACCTGGCGACGGGCGTGCCGAAGATCGAGAAAGACGTGCTGTACCACGCCTGCCAGGGCATGCACCTGGAAGGCGAAGCATCGGCGACGTGCGCGGCCCTGGCCGTCTACCATACGTGCAAGGGCTCGAACGGCTGCCACGCCCAGGGCGGCTGCGGCTTTGCCCAGCTCGACAAGGGCGGCGGCCAGTGCGGCGGTTCATCGTGCGGCCACGCGGTCAAGGCCGTGGCGGCGGCCGGCAATCTGTGCGGCGCGCCCAAGGGGCCGTACAGCGCGCCGAGCGATAACAAATGCGGCGGCTTCGGCGGCTGCGCCGTGCCGATCTCGGCCTCGCAGCTGTATCCGAACACCACCAAGACGACGCCGCCCCAGTCCGCCACCATGGTGCTGTACGATTTCGGCCCGGCGCCCGATCACCACAATATCCCGCTGGACCAGACCTTGACGTTTTCGCTGGGCGACAGCGTCTACGACAAGGCCTGGGAAGCGTACGGCAAGGTCATGGCGGCGCGCGGCACGCCCGTGGGCGAGGCGCCGCCGCCGACCGACCTGCGCCTGGCCCTGCCGCCATCGACTTGATGACGGCCGTCAAGCCAGCGGTGCTTCCGCGCCTGGGCCTGCCATATCTGGGCCTGGGCGTGGGGCTGCGCCCGCCCCATTACGCGCATATCCTCGAGCACGGCCCGCAAGTGGACTGGTTCGAGATCATCAGCGAGAACTTCATCGATAACCATGGCTATGCGCGCCACGTGCTGGACGTGGTGGCGGCGCAGGTACCCATCGTCATGCATGGCGTCTCGCTGTCGATCGGCAGCAGCGATGCCTTGAACCTGGGCTACCTGCGCCAGCTGCGCCGGCTGGCCGGGGAAATCCGCCCCGCGTGGATTTCCGACCACCTGTGCTGGACGGGCGCCGCCTCGCTCAACAGCCACGACTTGCTGCCGCTGCCGCTGGACGAGGCCAGCCTGCGCCACGTGGCGGGCAGGGTGCGGCAGGTGCAGGAATTCCTCGGCCGTCCCCTGGTCCTGGAAAACCCCAGTACCTATGTGGAATTTGCCCATTCCAGCATGCCGGAATGGGAATTCCTCGGGCGCCTGGCCGAGGACACGGGCTGCGGCCTGCTGCTGGACGTCAACAACGTCCATGTGTCCGCGCATAACCATGGCTATGACGCGGCAGGCTACATCCGCCAGCTGCCGCACGCGCACATCGTGCAGATCCACCTGGCCGGCCCCACCGATTGCGGCGACGTGCTGATCGACACGCACGATGCTCCCGTGCCGGCCGCCGTGTGGCGTCTGTACGCGCTGGCGCAGCAGCTGACGGGCGGCGTGTCAGCGCTGCTGGAGTGGGATGCGAACATACCGGACTACCCGCAGCTGCTGGCCGAACTGGACAAGGCGAGGGCGGCCGAGCGGGGCGCGTTCGCGGCGCAGGCGCCCGCGGCTTCGGCCCGCGCGGCCATGGCCGTTTCCGCGCCGCTGGCTTTTCATGCGGGGGCCGTGCATGGCTGAACGCGATCTCCCCGGCGCGCCGCTGGCGCAGGTGCAGGCCTGGTTCTTGACGGCCATGACGGCGCCCGGCGGCGCGGCGCGCGGCGCGGCACTGGCGGGCCAGCGCCATGGCTTGCAGGCGGAACAGGTGCTGAAAGGCGCCGCCCGCCTGCATATCTACGCGGACGGCTACGTGCTGCGCCTGCTCGAATGCCTGCAGGCCGACTATCCCGTCTTGCGCCGCGTCATGGGCGACGAGCTGTTCGGCTTTTTTGCCCGCGCCTACATCTGGCGCCATCCTTCCGCCTCCACGACCTTGTACGACCTGGGCGGCGGCTTTGCCGATTTCCTCGCCGCCAGCCAGGCAGGTGCGGGCGCGCAGGGCGCCGCCTTGCGCTTTCCCGTCGAACTGGCCCGGCTGGAGCGGGCGCGCGGCGAGGCGAGCCGGGCGCCGGGACTGGAAAAACAGGCGCCGCCGATGTTGCCCGTCTTGCCAGCGGGCCTGGATTTGCTGCTGGGAGACACGCAGCCATGGCGGCTGGCGCCGTGCACGCGCTTGCTGGCCTTGACCTTCCCCGTGCATGCCTATTGGCAGCAGGCGGCAGGGGACGATGCCGTGCCGCCGCAGCCGGAAGAGGCGCCCGGCTTTGTCGCCATTACACGGCTGCATTACCGGCTGTCCATGCATGGCTTGCAGCCGTGGCAATTTCATTGGCTGCAAGCGCTGGCCGATGGCGCAGCGCTGGCCGAATGCGCGCGGCGCGCGGCCCGGGCCAGCGGCAGGTCCGGGGACGAGGTGCTGGCCGACGCCATGCTGTGGCTGCCCATGGCGGGCGCGGCCGGCATGATCGCGGCTGGCGACTGAGAAATAAAAAAGGCTCTGTCCTCGTAAAATAGGGGAAATGCAGGAATCTTTCCTTGGCGCTGCTGTCTGACTCTGCATACCCGCCACACAGGGAGCAGACCATGCAGCCAGCCGAATGGATCAGCTTTATCGCGCAGTTTGCGCAGTTGAGC